>NZ_VJWX01000012.1 GCF_007713715.1 Amycolatopsis rhizosphaerae | reverse complement strand
GTGGGGGACGGTGCCAAGCAGTTCGTCCTCGGTCTGGGGGGCTTGATCGGTTACGCGGATGGGCGTTGGAGCTGGTCGAACGCCGGTACGGCCTGGAAGGGCATGGCCAAGTTCGGTATGGCGGCGTTCGTCTTTATGGAGCCCACTGGTATAGGGCGAGCCCTCGATATGTCGATTGGTATCCCCGGCTTCAAGCGTGGTGAGTTCGGGAAAACGCTGCTCAGTGCCGGCAAGGGCCTGATCGCCTACGACGAGTGGAAGACGGACAAGTCCAGGGCGGGGGGCACGGCACTGTTCAACGTCGTGACCGCTATCGTCGGCACGAAGGGCGCCGGTGCCGCGTTGCGAGGCGCGGGGGCCGCGGCCGAGGGCAGCCGTGTCGCCGCGATCGCCCGTGCTGGGTCGGCGATGTCCCGTGGCGGAGAGTTGGTCGCCAACTTGCCCACCGTCGGTGACGGTGTGAAGGCGATGCTGCAGCGAATGCCCATCCGATTGCCTGAGCTGAACCTTTCCGCCAAGATCGGCGACCTTGGCGCCGTCAAGGGCATCAATGATTTCTTCGACGGTGTGGGCGCGAAATTCAACGGCGGCAGTGTTGGCCAAGCTCTCAGTGACACGTCCGGTTTCGGGCATGCGGGGGCACCGGCGTCCGGTTTCGGGCATGCAGGGGCACCGGCGTCCGGTTACGGACACTCGGGGGCGGCGTATCTCCCGGATCACTGGAGAACGCAACCAACGGCGCATTGGGCTGGGCACGGTGCCCCGGCGCCAAGCCAGCCCTCGGGCTGGGACCACTTCACACCCACTCACGAACACAGGGCCGTGGAACCGGCGCAGCCGGTCAAGGAACCGGATTGGAATGATCCGATTGGCCACCTGCGGGACGGGACCGGGCTGAACCGTGACGCTCTCGAGAAGTCCTTGATGAGGCACTACGAGGACCGTGAGTTGGTGTACCGTACCGACCACGAACCGCTGTTCCGGCATGACGATCGTCCTCCAGCCCAGATCTTCGACGGCAAGCAGGGCTTCACAGGACGCGGTCACCGCATCAATCTGGCCCAGCATGTCGCGGATGTGCGCGGTGGCCTGGTCTCGACCACGCGCGACATGAACTTCGCCCTGGACCGGGCCTCGAGAGGTGAGCGCGGAGTGTCGTATGTCTACGAGATCGACGCTCCGGGTGGCATCGACATGAGGGATATGAACATCGGAGACGCTCGTGAAGGGGAAGTGGCCTTTGCCCATAGTGTCGACGTGAAATACATAAAGAGCTGCATGATCGTCGACCGGTCGACGGGTGAGGTTCTCGGGCATGTGTCCAATCCTCATTACTATGGCCTCACGCATGACGCCGGCAGTGTTTTGACGAAACCGGCAGCGGGAGTCCGATGAGCGAGCCCGATGACGAGCGGCGAGACGTTCCACCGATCACCCCACAGATGCGGGAGGCGGCAAGGGGTCGGCCCGGCGGCTATCTGTATGCGATCGACGCGGCCTACGATCCTTACGGCGACGTGCCGCCGCATGCCATCAAGGGCGCGTTCGCCGTCGGCGAGGACGGCGAGATCGGGCAGTACCAGGCGAACCCTGGTTATCGACCCTCCGCCGTAGAACGCGAGCCGCCGGCGAACTGGATCGACCATGGAATGCGTCTCGCGATGGCCGGCCAGCTCGGCCGCGAGCAGTTCCTGCGAGTGATCGGGGGTGCGGTGTTGTCGGTGCTCGTGTCACCCGAGCGGGCCCCGATGCTGCTCGACGCGGAGGGTGGTCCCTGCTTGTGGGCGTATGCCGCACCCGCTGTTGCGCCCAGGAAGCTGTCGACTGAGCGAGTGTACCTGCCGCGGCTGTTGCGGTTACTACCACCGGAGGTCTCCCTGCTGGTGAACGGGACAGCCGGGTTGCAGGCGCGCGTCCCGGTGACCGACCTGCTGGCGGCCTTGCGCACTGCGCACCTGCTCATCGACAACCCGGATGGTGGTTTCGATGTCGGTCCCCGGGTGTGGGTCGAGCAGGGCGCGCGGCTCGCCGGATTGGTGGACGAGGAGACGTTCACCGCCATCGAGCAGGCGTTGGCCCAGTGGGGCAGGCTCAGCCAGACCGAACCGGAACGCAGCGCTGCCATCCGATTGGGAATCACCGCGGTCGAGGTGCTGGTGCGCGGGGGCGTCCGTGACACGGAAGTGCTCGCGGCTGCGGCGGTCTTTCGGGCGGTCGAACCGCTACATGGTGGCGAACGTGACACCCTGCGCGAGGCGGCCGACGGCGGGGCGCGGGTGCCGATGCTGCTGCGCTCGGCCACGAGTCCGCACCTGCCGAATGCCCTGGAGCTGGGCCGCGAAAAGCTCGTCTATCGGGTGTATGTGGAGCATCTGCGGAAGATGCCGTGGGTGGTTCGGGCGATCGTGCTCGCCAACCGGATCGCCGACATAGCGACACCAGAAGTGCCGGCCACTCGCCGGGAGAACCGACGGTACGACCTCGCTGGGCCACTGCTGTCGTGTGCGCGTGATTTCCCGGAACGACTGCGAGCGCAGGTCGCCGAGTACGCGGGCGCGGATCCGGCGGGTGCGACGCCGCTGCCGTTGGGTTCGCAGCCACCAGAAGTGATCATTTCCGCGGCCAAGGCCGTGGACCGGGTCCGTGCCACCACCGGGAAGCTGCTCGAGCCGGTCCGGGTGGACGACATCGGGATGGCCTACCGGGTGCGGTCTGATCGCGAGCCAGAACACGTTCACTTCGTCCACAAACTGTGCGAGACCGTCAGCAGTGAAATCGACTACGGGGCCGCTACCGAGAAGTATCGGGCCAGGTACGGCGTGTTCACACTTCGGCCAGGGCAGGCCGCCTGAATCACGGCTGCGGGTCAGGAAGTCCAAAATGGCGCAGGACGGCGTGGAGAGTCTCGTAGGGGCGGGCGGGGCCCGCGTCGAGGCGGTACCAGGCCGCCCGGCGCTTGCCGGTGCCGATGATGCGCACCCGCGCGGCCGGAGCCTGCTCGGCATGCATGACGCCGTGCTCGGCGATGACCTCGTGTCCGAGGAGAATCCCGTAGGGCAACTCCGGCAGGCTGGGCTTGCTTCCGCGTAGCCCGTTGAGCCGGTCGGGATGTGCGGCAACGATTACAACTCGCACGCGGCCGGCCACCTCGTCGGTGAATTCTTCGATGTCTTCCTGGCGAACCACGCCCGCCGGCGGCCCGGAAAGCTGGACCTGCTCGAGTACGCCGGTATCGAGCCGGTCGGCATAGAGCTGCCCGACAATGCCGGAGCCAACGACGACGACCCGGGACGGCCCCGGCGCTCGTTCACGGCAGTGCGCGGTGATTTCACGGCGCGACCATGGCTGGGTCGCCGGTTCCGCCACACCCCAGCCGGTCGGCGGCGCGCCGGTGATTGCCGTGATCACGGTTTCGGCGGTCATACCGAGTTCCAGTGTTTCGGCCGCGCGATGGACGGCGGTGATCTGGATCGCGAGATCCCCGGAGCCTGCCACCGGAGGGAGGGGCTCGGCCGGCTGTGCGTCGAGGTCAGGCACGAACCGGACGCCGTTCCACTGGACGACGTAGCCCGCGATTCCGTCGCGGAAGCGTCCTGGGCCGTCCCTGACGATCCACTCGGCTTGAGTGTCCCGCAGCAGCAGTTCCAGGGGATATGTTATTCGGCTGTCGGCGGGAGTCAGCAGCTGAAGCACGCGGCTGCTCGCGCCGGCGGTGACGGCCGCGTCCGCGATCCAGTTGGACAGTGGTACGACGCTGCGATCCTGCTCGACGACAATGGCTTCCGCGGTGACGCGGTCGGCGGCGGGATGCGGCGTCAACGGCTCGACCAAGACATTCCTCCGGTTGCGGTCAGAAGTGCATGGGTGAAGCGCCGCGCGACGCTTTCGGCTTCCCGATCGTGACCTGGCGCGCGGGACTCGACCCACCACACCGGATGGGGCACCTCGCCCTGGAAGCGCAGCAGCCGGGCGACCTCCCCGGCCACCTGCACGAGCCGGGCCCCCTCGGTGGTGAGCATCAGCCGCCCGTCCTCATGGAAGAGCTGCACCAGTTGAGTTTCGTCGACAGTGTGCAGCCGAAGCTCAGGGCCTGCTGCCAGCAGTGCGGCCAGGAATTCGCCCGGCTCGGGTTGCTTGCCGCACAGTGCGACGACATCGAAGGTCACCTGGCCTCCTTCGGCTGCTGCTCTCTTGCGAAGTAGGCAGTTTGGATGGTGCGGGCCGGTTCCGACGGCCGAACGTACAAGGCGCGACCGACAGGCAGCGTCGTCGCACGGACTCCCGTGAACAGCTGCCCCTCCATCCGATCACCGGAGAACAGCAGACCGAGACACCCGGACTCGCGCACTGCCAAGGTGAAGGGCTCGTACAGACCACGCGAAGCACCCATCACCCGCCGAGCCATGACGACGTGCAATCCCAGGTCCCGTCCGGCGGGCAGGTACTGGGCGAACTCGCCGAGCGGCTGGGTCGCCGAGGCGGTCAGCATGTCGTAGTCGTCGATGAGCAACACGATCCGTGGCGGCCGGGCGTTGCTCCGCGACGAGGCCGGGTCGCGCTGGGCGAGTTCCTTGCACACCGCCATGCTGAGTTGCTGGGCAACGGTGGGGTTGGTGGCATAGCCGCCGAGGTACGGCTCCGGCACCGCTCCGGCGAGGCCGGAGCGTGGATCGAAGACCGCGAAGACCAGTTCGCCGGGAGAATATCGACTGATGAGGGTGTCCGCGACAAGCCGCAACAGGTTCGTCTTGCCGGTACCGGAATCACCGAGCGCGAGCAGGTTTTGGTCTGGCCCGAACAGGTCCGCCGCTGCGGGTGAAAAGTCGCTTTCGAAGATGCCGAGGGCGATCCCGGGCACTTCGCCGGGCGCCGGCAGTTCGTCGGCGCCCAGGATCGCCGGCAGAACCCGGATCTGGGGTGGTAGGGGGCCGGTCCACGCGCCGCGCACTGTCGTCGCCGCATCCTGCAGGCCGGACGTCGTGGGGTCCGGCAGTGCGTCGAGGCGCGGCAGGGCGACCTGTGCGTAGAGATTGCCGGTGGTCAGCGCTCGACCCGGTGTCTTGGTGGGAATGCCCCGGGCGAGCTTGCCGTCGATGCTGGATTCCCCGGGCTCGGTGAGGCGCAGCTCGATCCGTTGGGCGAAAGCGACCTGTTGCGCGCTGCGGACTTCGTTGAATCGTCTCGCGGTCGCGGCGATGTGGATGCCGTAGCGGGCCCCGCGGGCGATAAGGTCGTGCAGGCTGGCTTCCAGTGATTCGAACTCGGCGAACAGCTGGCCATAGCCGTCGAGCAGCAACACGATCTCGGTGCAGGGTAGCTCGGTCAAGCGTCCGGCAGCCCGCTCGGCATGGAGGTTTTCGACAGTGTCCAGCTGGTACAGGGAGAACAGCCGTTCCCGTTCGGCGAGCATGGCGTGCAGTTCGTCGATGGTACGGCGGATCCGCTGCCGGTCGTCCCGGCCCGCGATCCCGCCGACGTGGGGCAACTCGGACAGCGGGCGCAGTCCGTTGCCGAACAGGTCGATCCCGTAGATCCCGACATCGGTCGGGGTGTACGTGGCCGCGAGGCCGAGTGCGAGCGTGCGCAGCGCGGTGGTCTTGCCGCTGGCCGGACCACCAACGAGCAACAGGTTGCCGCCCTCGGCGGAAAGGTCCACCGACCACGGCCCTTGCCATTGCCGTGCGGGATCGTCCAGGAGACCCATCAGCACATGCAGCCCCGTCCCGGGCGGCGCGACGCGGAGACGCACACCGTGGGGGGTGACGTCGAAGCCGTGAGCCGCCTGGTCGAGGGTGACCGCGGAGGGCAGTGGGGGCAACCAGATCGGTGGTACGCGCCCACCCGCGCTGTTGAGCTGCTCGACCACTGTGGACAACAGGGTGGGACCGGTGGTGCGCGGCGCCGGTTGCGAGGTCTCTTCGGCGGCGGGCTCGTCAACGGGAAGTGCGAACCTGGGCATGGGCTTGACCCGTGGGCCCGGGAACGGGGCGGATTCCACCTCGGTCTCCTCCTGCTCCAGGGGACTGGAGACGAAGGCCGCCTTGAACTTCTCGTAGACCGTGACGTCGACCTTCAGGTATCCATTGCCGGGCAAGGACGGCAGATGGAACGCGTCCGGAGTGTCCAGCACAGTCCGGGATTCGGTCTCCGACAGCGTGCGCAGCCCGATCCGGTAGCTCAGATAGGTTTCCAGACCGCGAAGTTTTCCTTCCTCGATGCGCTGGCTCGACAGCAGCAGATGAACCCCGATGGACCGGCCGATGCGGCCGATGCGCAGGAACAGTTCGATGAACTCGGGTTTCGCGGTCAACAGTTCGCCGAACTCGTCGATGATCACCATCAGGTGGGGTAGCGGCGGCATGTCCGCCGGGTTACCCAACTCCGCGCGGCGCAGGTTGTAGGCGGTGATGTCGGTCAGCCGTCCCGCGTCGGCCAGTACCTGCTGGCGGCGCAACACTTCCCCATCCAGGCTGGCGTACATCCGTTCGACGAGTGAGACGTCGGAAGCCAGGTTGGTGATCAGCCCAGCGACGTGAGGCAGGTCGGAGAACGGCGCGAAGGTGGCGCCACCCTTGTAGTCCACCAGGACCATGGACAGTTGCTGCGGGCTGTGCGAGGTCACCAGCGCGAGCACGAGGGTGCGCAGCAACTCGCTCTTGCCGGAGCCGGTCGCTCCGACGCACAGCCCGTGCGGTCCCATACCCAGCTGCGCCGACTCCTTGAGGTCGAGCAGCAGCGGACGCCCGGCGCTCGTGATCCCCAGCGGTATACGCAGGAAATCGCGTTCGCGACGCGGTTTCCAGAGCTGCCGCAGATTCAGGTCGGCCGGATCGGACAGCCCGAGCAGCGAGGTGAAGTCCGCGGGAGGGATGCCTGAGCCGTCGTCATAGGAGTCCGGCGACAGTCGTAGCGGAGCGAGTTGCCGGGCGACGCCTTCGGCCAGCGCGACGGGCATTTCGTCGAGCGTGCCGTCGATCCTGCTCGATACCGACGGGTTCTCGACGCTGATCGTGGTCTTCTCGACGGAGATCCGGTGGGTGATGTCGCCGGGTTCGTGCAACCGGTCGGCCAGCAGGTGCACCACGGTGACCCCGAGGCCGGGCAGGTCCTGCGCTTGGTCCGGGAGGGGCAGCGAGTGGGCCACCTGCCCGTACGCGTCGTCGATCACCAGCAGCCGTGGGCGCACCCGCGCCTCCTCGGACGCACCACCGTACCGATACGCCTTCGCGACGCTGGCTCCCCGCTCGGACAGGTCGGCGGCCAGCAGATCGGCCAAGATCCGCTTATCCGGCACCAACCGGGGAATGGGGCCCAGCGGGCCGATCTGTTGACGATCCAGTAGGTGCGGCAACCATCGGGCCCATGCCCAATCCTGCTCGCGTTCCCGCGCGGCGAACACGACCACGGTCACGTCGTCGGGGGCATGGAGCGCCGTGACCTGCATCAGGAGTGCGCGTGCGACAGCCAGTACGTCTTCCCGGTCAGCGCCGATCACGCTGATGTCGCCGGCTCGGTCGAGCGGCACTCGCAACGGCAGGCCAGGTGCGCTGGCGAATCGGCGCCTGAGGGAATTCGCCTCCTGGGTCAGGAAAACGTCCGTGGGATTGGTCGGCGTTCCCTCCACTCGCAACTGGATCTCGCGCGAAGGCAGCGCGCCGATGCCCAACCGGATGTGCAGGAAGTCCTCGTCCGTGCGTCGCCGCTCCCACAGCCGTGCCGGATCGTTGATCAGGTCGACCAGGTGAGCGGCCGGGGGATCCCGGTGGATGGCGGCGGTTCGGGAGTCACGCTCGTGGTCCCGTAGTTCTTCGCGCAGTTCTTCGAGGTAGTCCATGTACCGTTCGCGCTGTTCACGCCGTTGCCGGGTGGCCTTTCCGCGTTGGGTGAAGTAGAAGAGGACGCCGGCCGACAGGGAGACCACCATGAGTACGGCGCCGATACCGGCGAATTGGCTGCCGCGCATGAACATCATCATGCTCATGGATGCGACGGAACCGACCAGCGGGATCAGGCCCTGCAGTCCACTGGCAGTCTTTCCCTCCGGCAGGGTCGGCGGAGGGCTCATCACCAATGGCGGCTCGGTGGTCTGCGGCTGGACAACCCGTGCCGGGCGATGGACAAGCCGCGTCGTCATGACAACTCCTACGACGGCCGGGTCGGCGCTAGCGCGCGGCCGGCCAGACGGGTGATTTGGACAAGGGTTTCCTCCCCGATCCGGGACGGGAAAATCGGGGTTCCGGCGGCCACGTGCCGGTCGTAGGGCAGAGGCACCATCGGCAGTCCGAAACGGCCGAGCGTCTCCAGCGCGACGTTATAACGCAGCCCCGAGTCGGCATCGGGGCCGAGCTTGTTCAGCACCAGAACCACACGGGACAGCGACGGGGACTGGTTCGCGGCCATTCGTTGCAACGCGCCGCAGGTGGCGTACACACCGTCCGGGGTAGCGGGCACCACGAGGACCAACGTGTGCGCTTCGGAGAGCACCCCTGCTGTCGCAGGGGAGCTCATTCCCATGCTGCAGTCCGTGACACAGACGGCGAACAGTCGCGAGAGTGCCCGGGTGACGTCTCTAGGCAGCTGCGGCTGCCCAGGTGCACCGCCGGGGAGTACCCATAATCCCGACGGTGTTCGTGGCAGCAGTTGCTCAAGACCCGTGAGGTCGTTACCGACGGCGGAAAGAAGTTTCGGCGCGATTGCGCTGAGTGGTAGATGCTTGAGCAGCCCAAGCCGCCACAGCAGGGAGCCACCTTCGGGGTCGGCGTCGGCGACCATTACCCGGTCGCGGCGCCGGGCGGCGTACACCGAGGCCAGCAAAGCGGCCACGACGGACTTTCCGGCCCCGCCACGTACCGAAGCGATGGCAATGCGCTGTCCGGTGGTCAAGGGGACCTGGACGTCCGCGGTGAGCGCGGCCAGTTCGCCCGAGGCGGCGTTGCTCGTCACCATCCGGCTCGCGGTCCGCCAGAACCTGCGCATCGACGAGTCACCCGAGACGACTCGGCGCACCAGGTTGTTCGGATTGAGATCTTTGACTGGCGGGACCAGAGCCGCGGTGGGCGGTTTCTGCACACCACGCGCGGGAGCCGGCGGTGGTGCGCTACGAGCCGGCGGTGGTGCGCTACGAGACGGCGGTGGTGCGCTACGAGACGGCGGTGCCTGTCGGAGCGAGCCGGGTGGCTGAGTCCCAACGGCCTGGTTCGCCGTCCGCGGCGGAGCCGGCATTGGAGTTCGTCCGCCGCCGGGCGGCGGGTTGTCGCGGCCCGGCGGCGGGCCGAGAGGCCGCTGTGGGGGGTGTCCCCGGCCGAACATGGGTGGTGTGGACATTGGCCTTCCCGTTTCAGAAGGTATGCAGCAGCTGGGCATAAACCTGGAACACGCCGACGGCGACCGGCACGAGCGCGGCGACAGCCAGTGCCTCCAGCCGGTCCGCGATCTGACGTGCCTGCGCGCGGATGTGCTGTTCGGGCTCGAAGCCCAGCACCCCCAGCCCGGCGAGGGCGATCGCGACTGCGACGGCCGCGCCACCCCACCACATGGTGGGTGCGACCGTCATCCACCGGACGACCAGGCCGACGGCCACCGCCAAGGCGGCCATCACCAGGCTGATGACCTCCGCCGCGAGCGGAAATGCCCGCAGCCGCAGCAGTAAGGTGACCACGAGCAGGCTGGCCAGGCCGATCGCCCAACCGTTGCCGGCCTGAGCGAGCGTCAATCCGGCCAAAGCGCTCGAGACCGCCGTAGCCACAGTGGCCAGTGCGAGCCCCCGGTGTGCGGAGTCCACAGCCGACTCGACGGTGGTGCGGGCGACGGTTCCGCCGCCGCCTTGGCGATCGTCGAGATGGGTGAGCCCCGAAATCATCATTGCCGCTCGGGGGAGTATGCCCAGGACACCCACCGACAACACGGCCACGACGGCGGCAGCGCGTTCGGCGGGTAGCCGGAACGCGACCAAGGCCGCCCACAACCCGAGCAGGACGAGCAATGTACCGGCGCCGAACAGCCCAGCACGTTGCTGCCGGGTGGCGAGACTGTACACGAGTACCGTGATGGCGGCCCCGGCTGTCCACAACGTGCTGCGCAAGGCTGCGGAAGCCGTCCATTCTGGCACGGTGCTCATGCCGATCGCGGCGCCGGCCAGCAGGATCGCGAGTCCCACAGCGCGCCGGCCGAGCAGCGCCGCGGCACATCCCGCCGCAAGGATCACCAGGCCGATCACGGTCGCGGCGGTGGGGCCGAGTGCCCGTAGTGCGAGCCTTGCGGCAAGCAGCGCGGCGCCCGCGACAGTCAGGGTCGCGGTCCACTGCCGGGGACCCTCAGCCCATCGGCCCCGCCGCCTGGCCAGGTCGTCGGCCAGCTCGTCCGAAACGTCGTGCACGATCGGAGCCGGAGGAGCCTCCGTCAGCGGATCGATGCGGAGAAGCGCGCCATCGGCGACTTGCGCCGCGCGAAGGGAGGTGCCCGGTTCGAGTACCCGCCCGTCGATCGTGCTCACCTGGTAGCCACGCAGGACATCGGGGGTCTTGTGGCCCACCATGGCGACCATTTCCGGTAGCAATGTCCCGATTCGCTCGTGTGAGGGCAGGACCAGATCGATGCGGTGTCGTGGGCCGACAAGGGTGATTCGGGTGAGTTGACTCGCTTCTGTGGCTCCCCGGGACTCGGTCGTCGTCACGGCTTACCCACCGAAGTGCTCACGGAAGCCGTCTGCTGTTTGGCTACGGCGTTGAACAGATAGGAAGCGCCGACGCAGCCTGCGCACGCTACCGCCGCTAGTACGAAGCTGACGGCCAGCCGTTTGAGGTTGTCCCCCGTTGCACGAGCTCGCCGCCGTCTCCCCCAAAGCAGTGATTCGCGCATCCGCTTACGGCGAACCGCGACAGACTCGAGTAACTGAGCATCGAACTCCCGTGACACTCGCATGACTCTAACCGCAGTCCTGGCCGGGCAGGAAATAAGAGGTGATTTTTCCCAAGGGTACAAGGGGATCGCGGGAGGTGAAAGCAGTACTGTTTCCGTACTTCTCGGCTCCGGATTCTTTGTGAGACCGTCTGATCTGCGGTTTTGCGCTTCCGGGCCGAGGGAAGACGTTGGCGAGATGTCTGCTGGATCGAACTCCTTGACGCCGGGTTGATTTTTGCCGGGAGGCGCTGGTCCAGACGTCGCCGTACTCGACTCGCCGTGAGCGTCGCGGGTTCGCGGAAAAGTCCCGCCCTCGGCGGCGCGAGGCGAAGTACGGAATGACTACGGGATTGCCGGAGCGGCTTTGCGCGGGACTGTGGCCGTTTTTGGAACTGCGGCCGTCGTCGGCCTGACAAACTGCTCACTGTTACACGTCGGCGCGGTGGGGTCGCCGGACCGGGATCGTGGTCCGGTATCGACCGCGCTGGAACGTGCGTTCCATTTCTGATCGCCCCGAGGTGCCGGAACTTGCCCAAAGTATGCTGGGCTCGCCGTCCGGAGGGAGAGAGTTCGGTTGCGGTACCGCCTGCTTGGCCCGGTTGAATTGTCCGGTTCGGATGGCCCGGTTCGTTTGGGCGGTCCGAAGCGGCGGGCCGTACTCGCGGCCTTGCTGCTGAACGCGAACCGGGTCGTGTCGGAGGAGGAGCTGCTGTCCTCGGTGTGGGGCGAGGAGCTCCCGGCGACGGTGCGCGGGCAGCTGCAGATGTACGTTTCGCAGCTGCGGAAGCTGATCGGCGAGCCGGTGATCGTCCGCCGTGCCCCCGGTTACCTGATCGAGGTCCGCCCGGGCGAGCTTGATCTCGACGTCTTCGAGGAGGCGGTCGACCGGGCCAGGGCTGACCGGCAAGCTGGGCGGCCGGGGGCGGCGGCCGAGCGCCTGCACGACGCGCTGGCCCTGTGGCGGGGGCCGGCGCTGGGCGGCGCGGCCGGGCCGCTGCTTGCCGAGGAGGGCCCTGAACTCGAGGAACGGCGGCTGAACATCCTTGAGGAGTACTTCGACGCCCGGCTCGCCACCGGGCAGCACGCCGAGATTCTGGACGAACTCCGCCACGTCGCCGCGGACCACCCTTTTCGGGAGCGGCTCCAGGCCCAGTCGATGTCCGCGCTGCACCAATGCGGCCGAACGGCGGAAGCCCTGGAGATCTACCCCCGCATTCGTGCCCGGCTGGTGGAGGAGCAGGGGGTCGAGCCCGGCAAGCTCCTCCGGGACATGCAGGCGCGCTTGCTGCGAGACCAGGAGGCCGTCCTTGGGGCCGACCAGCCGCCGGCCATGCTGGTGCCGCGCCAGTTGCCCGCCGACGTGGGACGGTTCGCCGGGCGGGTCAGCGAGCTGGCGCGGCTCGACGAGTCCGTGTCCGCCGATGGTGCGCCTGCCAAGGGAACTGTCCTCGTCACCGGCGGTGCGGGGGTGGGCAAGACGACCCTGGCGGTGCACTGGGCCCACCAGATCCGCGAACGGTTTCCCGATGGTCAGCTCTACATGAACCTCCGCGGTTTCCACCCAGGAGGAAGGGCGGTGCCGCCGGAGGAGGCGGTCCTCGGTTTTCTGGAGGCGCTGAGCATCTCCCCGCAACAGGTTCCGGCCACCGCCGAGGCCCGGTTCGGCCTGTACCGCAGCCTGCTTGCCGACAAACGCATGTTGATCGTGCTGGACAACGCGCGAAACGCGGACCAGGTGCGCCCGCTGCTGCCCGGCACGAAGGGCTGCTTGGCCGTGGTGACCAGCCGCAACCCAATGCCTGGCCTGGTCGCGGACGGTGCCTGCCCGTTGCCGCTTGGCCTGTTGTCCGAGGGGGAGGCTCGCGAGATGCTCGACGGACGCATCGACCCGGTTCGGCTGGCCGCCGAACCCGCTGCGGTGGAGAAGATCGTGACGCTGTGCGCGCGGCTGCCGCTCGCACTGGCGATCGCAGCCGCGCGGGCCGCCGCCAACCCGACCTTTCCCCTGAGCGTGCTTGCGGACGAGTTGACGCAGGCACAGGACCAACTCGACGGGTTCGACATGGGTGACCCCGTGACGGATGTGCGTAGCGTATTTTCGTGGTCCTACCGGGTGCTTCGACCGGAGGCGGCGAAGATGTTCCGCCTGCTCGGCCTCCACCCGGGCCCCCACGTCACCATCGCGGCCGCGGCGAGCCTGCTCGGCGTCCCGCCACGGGAAGCCCGCCCGCTGCTGGCCGAACTGGTGCGCGCCCAGCTGATCACGGAGCACCGCCCGGGGCAGTACGGTTTTCACGACCTGCTCCGTGCCTACGCCGCCGAACTCGCGCGTCATGAGGACGCCGTGCCAGATCGTGTCGCCGCCGCGCACCGGATGTTCGACCACTACCTGCACACCGCGCACCACGGGAGGCTGGCGATACGCGACCATTGGCGCGGGATCGTGCTGCCGGAACCGGTGCCTGGCGTGACCGTGCCGCCCGCCGGACGCGCAGAGGTGTCAAGCTGGTTTTTTTCCGAATACCCGGTCCTTGTCGAAATCATCAAGCTGGCCTCCGTCACCGGTTTCGACCGGCATGTCTGGCAACTGGCGCACACGATCGCTTCAGCCCAGTGGTACAGCGATGCGCGCTGGCTCGGCGGCCTGGACCTCCAGTACCGCGCCCTGGAAGCGGCGGAAAGGACTGGCGACACCGAGGGTCGCGCCCTCGCGTACCGGGGACTCGCCGTCGTCTTGTTCTCGCAGCGGAAGCCCGCCGAATCCTACAAAGCCCTGCTGCGCGCGGAGGAGCTTTTCGCGCAACTCGGCAAGGTGTGGTACCAGGCGGACGCGCATTCCGGCATGAACACGACCTGCGATCGCCAGGGCCGGTTCGTGGAAGCACTGCGGCACGCCGAGCGAGCGCTCGAGCTTTTCCATGAGATCGGTGATACGCGGGGGGAAGCCATTTCGCTGAACGACATCGGGTGGTCCTATGTCAGGCAGGGAAAATACGATCTGGCGATCAATTACTGTAGACGTGCGATCACCATCCTGGAAGGCGAAGGTGACGACGTGCGCCTGGGGACGACCCTGGACAGCCTCGGCTACGCCTATCACAACCTTGGCCAGTACCGTGAGGCGATCGTCTGGTACGAACAGGCGATCGAGCGGTATCGCCGCGTCCGCAGCCTGAGCTACGAGAGCCGGACGCTGAACCGGCTCGGCGACAGCCACCTCGCGTGCGGCGAGAAGGACGATGCCGCGCGGGTATGGCGGCTGGCATTGGACCTCCTTGAGGAACTCCGGCAGCCGGACACCGACGGGATCGGCGACAAGCTCGCGCACCTCGGCCGCTCCGAGTGGTGAGTAGGCCGGAAGGCACAAGATTCTTGCACCGGCCGCCGAGAAGACGTTTTTCTCGCGATCTCGTCCTCCGGCGCACGTGACGGTCAGTGGCGCTGCTTGGCGTTTTCGACGAGTGCGACCGCGGCGCGTGGGTCCTCGACTTCGACGATCAGGCGGGCGTAGCGCTCATCGGCCAGTTCGATGACCACGGCCTTGGCCGGGTCGTGAACGTCCCAGAAGACGCGTTCGCCGTCGAGGTGGAAGGTGCCCGCGGTGATCACGCCCGGCAGGTAGGCACCGGGGGCGCGGATTCCCTTCGGTTCCTTGGTGATGCCGGGGTCGGCGGTGGCGCCGCGGACGTTGGCCAGCGGGATGGTCAGGCGGCTTTTGAGCGCCCAGAGTCTGTCCAGTCCTTCGATGGTGACGACCAGGTCGTCGCCGTCGATGTCGATCCGTGCCATGTGATGCTCCTTCATCGAGTTTCGAACCGCTGTGCCAGCGCGGTGGTATCGGAGTCGGTGGGTGAGCCGGTGGCCCTGGCGCGCAGTCGCAACCCGAGCAGCGCAGCGGTGAACGCGCTCACCTTGGGGGTGTCCGAGCCGGGCAGGACCGCACCGAGGGCCAGGTCGAGGACTTCCAGGGCCTCGCCGACCAGCGCGGCGACCTCCGTGTCCGAGGGTGCGCGCTCGACGGCCGCCAGGAGCAGCAGGTCCAGCTCCGCCTCCGCCACCAGGTGCGAGGCCTGCATCGGTCCGCCCGCCTCGGCGAGCGCGTCGGCGAGGGGGCGCACGTCTTCGTCCACGTGCCGCCGCAGCGCGCGCAGGTACAGCCCCCGTTTGCTGCCGAAGGTCTTGTACAGGCTGTTGCGGTGGACGCCCAGGTGGCTGACCAGGTCGTCCACGGACACCCCGTCGTACGCGCGCTCCGCGAACAGCGCGGCGGCGGTGCGCACCACCTCGTCTTCGTCGAACCCTCTCGGTCGGCCCATGCCCGAACCCTAGACGGTTCAGGAACGAACAGTCAAGAACAATCGTTCCTAAACCCGGGGCGTATTGCTGAACGAAGCGAAGTGCCATGCGTCGCCGTCATTGACCGCGACTACCGTCAGTAGCCCGGTGGGCCGTATCCGCGGTCCCTCGCCGGGAAACAGCACTGTGCCGCTGCCGTGTAGGAGCACCACGTTCGACGCGACGGGCTGAAACTCCATCGGGGCGACGTCGAGGCGTGTGCCCTGGAAGTCGGAATCGAAGAGCTTCTGATGGGACTCGGCGATGGCCCGCCGCCCGACGCAGCGGATCCCGGATTGGGTGACGTAGCGGGCGTCGTCGGTGAAGGCCGCGGCGTAGCCCGCCCCGTCGCCGTGCGCCCAGGCGTCCTCCATGGTGTGAAGCAGTTCGTGGAGAGCTGCCTCGTCTTCCTTGGTCAGGCCTGCCTGTCGCATGGTGCCCTCGCCCCCGTCCCTAAACTGATCCCAGTCAGCGAGCCTTCCCGCGTTCGGGAAAGTTTGATGGATCGAATAATCCGGCTGGGAGGAAGAGTTGTCAAGTCGCGCCGAGGTCATCGCCCGGCTGACCGAACTCATGCGGGGCGCCTCGACGTACCGGCTGCTCATGCACCAGGTGATCGCGGACCGGCTCGGCCTCATCATGACGGACCTGAAGTGCCTGGACGCGGCCCGCGACGAGCCGCGCCTCACCCCGAGCCGGCTGGCCGAGATCACGGGCCTGAGCACGTCGGCGACGACCGCGGCCCTCGACCGCCTGGAGCGCCGCGGCTTTGTCCGGCGCATCCGCGACGAACACGACCGGCGCCGCGTGTTCGTCGAGTCGACCGGACAGCACGAGGCGGAAACGGCACGGCTGTTTTCGCCGCTGGTCGCCGCGACCACCGCGATCCTGGACAACTACACCGACGAGCAACTGGCGTTCATCACCGACTTCCTCGAACAGCTCAACGCCGCCAACGCGCAGCTCATCAGGCAACAAAAGGCCGAGGGCGGCTCGATGCCGAGGGGCCGTTGACGCGGTTCGGTGTTATGGGGTCGCGTCACGGCAGCGTCCGAGCGCTGTAGGTGCGCGTGGCTTCCTTCGGAAAGTGGCGGCGCAGGTTGGCGGCGGTGATGCGGTCGAGCGTGCGGTCGGACAGCATCCGGGTCATGCGGGTGATCAGGGCGGCATCCCGGCCGATGGTGTAGCGGGTGCGCGGTCTGCGGGTCGTCACGGCCTTCGCGATGACCCGGGCGGCGGCGTCGGCGGTCACGCCCGACGCGGTGCCCGAGGCCATCAGCGCGTTGGTCGCCCGGATCAGACCGCCGTAGCGCTCGTCCTGCTCCGGAGTCATCCGGGCGGCCAGGTCGTTCGCCGTCGCGATCCCGCGGGAGGCCATCTCCGTGCGGACGCCGCCGGGCTCGACCACGACCACCTGCACGCCCAGCGGAGCGACCTCCCGGCGGAGCGAATCGCTGACTGCCTCCAGGGCGAACTTCGCGCCGGCGTAGGCGCCATACGTGGCCATGGCGACCTTGCCGCCGACCGAGCTGATATTGATCACGCGCCCCCTGCCGCGCAGCAGCGCGGGCAGGAGCGCCTGGGTGACGGCGATGTGGCCGAACAGGTTGACTTCGAATACCCACCGCCATTGCGTCATCGGCAGGGCTTCGACCGGGGCGTTCACCTGGATACCGGCGTTGTTGACGAGCGCGTGCAGCACGCGCGGGTCTCCGGCGACCCGCGCGGCGAGTGCCTCCACCTGCTCGGGCTTGGTGATGTCGAGGATGACCGGCTCGATGCCGGTCGATCGGATGGCGTCGGCGTCGCGGTCGCGTCGCACGCCGGCCAGGACGTGGAATCCCTGGCGAGCCAGTTCGCGGGCGGCTGCCGCGCCCATGCCCGTGGAGGCTCCGGTCACGACGACCAGCTCCCGGAATTCAGTTGACGGTGTCATCTCAATGACGCTAACCCCTTTGAGATGACACCGTCAACTCCTACGATGGCCGTCATGGTCACCCGTGCGGAGTCCGCCGCCGCCACCCGCCGCGCTCTGCTCGACGCGGCCGCCGAACTCCTCGACCTCGGCGGCCCCGAAGCGGTCACCCTGCGCGAGGTGGGCGCACGGGCAGGTGTGACACGGGGAGCGCCGTACCGGCACTTCGCGGACAAGGAAAGCCTGCTGACCGCCGTCGCGGCCGAGAGCTGGGAAAGGATCGGCGACCAGGTGCACGCACTGCGGACCGACCCGGCTCTGTCGGCCTCCGAGAAGCTGCGCGGCGCCCTCCGCACCCTTATCGGCGTCGGCCGGGAGCAGCCCCACCTCTACCAGATGTTGTTCAGGCAGCACGGACACCGTTCCGTGCAACGCGGTGAAGGACTCGATCGCGTCCTGCGCCAGCTGTGCGGACCGACGGGCGACCCGGCCGCGGCCGACCGCGCGGCCGACCGCTTTCAGGACGAGTTCCTGGCCGTCGTCGCCGCCTTCGTGGGGGACCGGAACGCACCGCATTTCGGCGCCCTGCTGCTGACCAGCGCCCACGGCATCGCGAGCATGGAACTCGGCGGCCACCTCGGCACGGACAGGTGGCGCACCACCGCCGACGAACTCGTCGACACCCTCGTCCGCATGGTCGCGGACGAGGGTGAGCCGACCTAGCAACGCGCCCGCGCCCTCGCCCGCCCCGCGATCGGGTCAGGACAGGTTCTGGACCGGCGGGAGACCGCGTTCGGTGAAGACCTTCTTCGCCACCAGCGTGGCGTTGATCGAGCGCGGAATCCCGGCGTAGACGGCCGAGTGCAGCAACGCCTCGGCGATCTCGGTGGTGGTGAGACCGACGTTCAACGCGCCGTTGACGTGTACGTCGAGTTCGATCTCGCAGCCGCCGAGTGCGGTGAGGACGCCGAGGGTGACCAGTTGCCGGTCGCGCGGCGACAGTTCGGGGCGGGCGTACATGTCGCCGAACGCCCAGGCGACCACCTGGTGGCCGAGCTCCGGCGAGACGGCGGCGAGTGAGTCGACCACCCGCTGTCCGGCTTCGCCGTCGACCTCGTTCAGCACCTTCAGGCCGTGCTCGTAACGATCTCCGCGATTCATGGGTTTCTCCCGGTTCCTGGGTTTGTGTTCGGGTTTGTGTTCTGTCGCCAAGTCTTGCCCATCGCGCCGCACTTCCCCCGTTGAAGGCATGGGAAGCTATGTTTTCGATGCTTCGGAGGCATGGATGGAACTGAGACTGTTGGGCTACGTGGTCGCGATCGCCGAGGAGGGGAGCATCAGCGGGGCCGCGCGCCGCCTGCACCTGACACAGCCGACGCTGAGCCGTCAGCTCCGTGAGCTGGAACGACGGCTCGGGACGGCGCTGTTCGAGCGCGAGGGCAGGGGGCTGGTCCCCACACCCGCCGGGGAGGCGCTGGTTTCCCGGGCCGGAAGAGTGCTCGCCGAGGCGCAGGCCGCGCTGGAGGAGGTGCGGCTCGCGGGCGAGGGCCTGGCCGGACGGTTCACGGTGACGTTCGCCGGTTCGGGGATCAACGGTCCGCTGGGCGGCGTGCTCGGCCGGTTGCGGCGTGAGATGCCCCGTGTCGAGTTGCGTTTGGTGGAGAGCTTCAACGACGCCGAGATGTCGGACGGCGTTCTGGACGGCCGGTTCGACATCGCCGTCCAGCGCCTGCCGTCACGCGATGGGCGCCTGGCCGTGCGGGCCTGGTGGCGCGAGCCGCTCAGCCTGTTCCTGCCCGAGGCGCATCCGCTGGCGCACCAGCCCGGCCCGGCCCCGCTGACCGCGCTCGGCCAGGTGCCGCTGGTGGTGTGGCCGCGCGAGGTTTCCCCGCATTCGCACGACGAGATCCTCGCACTGTGCGACCAGGCAGGCGTGGCCCCGCGCATCGGCGCGGAGGGCCGCAGTGTGCAGACGGTGCTGGCACTGGTCGCCGCCGGCTTCGGCGCGGCGGTGATGTCGGATTCCCACCGCGCGCTCCGGCGTGTCGGCGTCCGCGCACGGCCACTGGAGGGCACGTCGACGACCCTGCACCTGGTCTGGCGTGCGGCCGACCGGAACCCACTCCTGAAGCGCTTCCGAGCCGTACTCGGAGCAGTGGAACCCGAGGAGGCCAGCCCCTGACCTTCGCTGACGGCTCAGCGCAGTTCTCGGATGCGCACCAGGTTTCCGGCCGGGTCGCGGAAGGCGCAGTCGCGCATTCCGTACGGCTGCTCCATCGGTTCCTGGACGACCTCGGCATCCGCGGCCTGGATCTTGTCGAAGGTGCCGTCGAGGTCGGGGGTGGCCAGCAGGATCCAGCCGTAGGTGCCCTTGGCCATCATCTCGGCGATGGTGCGGCGCTCGCTGTCGGTGATGCCGGGGTCGGCGCCCGGCGGGGCCAGGAGGATGGACGTGCCGGGCCGGCCCGCGGGGCCGACCGTGATCCAGCGCATCTTGCCCTCGCCGACGTCGCTGCGGACCTCGAAGCCGAGGATGTCGCGGTAGAAGGCCAGCGAGGATTCCGGGTCGTCGTGCGGGAGAACGGTCGTGTTGATGGTGAGGTCCATGGCGGTCACGCTAGCCGCAGCCGTCTTGCCCGTCGGACAGGTGCACGCTGCGAGTCGGCTCCTCGACCTCCGGCGGCTGCGCGTACTCCCGGTCGATCCGGTCCCGGACGCGGCGCAGCCGCGCGAGGTCGTTCAGGCGCTGCGCCGCGGTGAGTGCGCGCCCCCACGAGGGATGACACATCCCGGAACTCCTTCCGTCGTTGTGGGGCGGGTCAGCTCACTGCCTGCTTGACGAGGGCGGCGATGCGGGCTTCCACTTCGGGGGTCATCTTCGTGAGGGCGAAGGCGGTGGGCCACATCGCGCCGTCGTCCAGCTCCGCCTGGTCGCTGAAGCCGAGCGTGGCGTAGCGCGCCTTGAACTTCTCGGCGCTCTGGAAATGGCAGACGATCTTGCCGTCCAGCGCGTAGGCGGGCATCCCGTACCACAGCTTGGGTTCGAGCGCGGGGGCGTTCGCGGTGACGATGGCGTGCACGCGCTCGGCCAGGGCGCGGTCCGAGTCCTGCAGTTCGGCGATCTTGGCGAGCACCTCCTCCTTCGCTTCCGCCGCCTTGTCCGCGCGCGACTTGCGGCCCGACTCCTTCTTCATCTCCCGGGCGCGGTCCTTCATCGCGGCCCGCTCCTCGGCGGTGAATCCCTCGTAGGTGCTGTTCTTGCCGGTGCGGCTCATGGCCGATTCCTCTCCAGGGTCGTGCGGCACAAGGGTGGTGTTCGGTGTCAGTGTCGGTGTCACTGCCGGGTCGACGCGATCGGAGCGGCTTCCCAGGTGAACCCGTCCGGGTCGGTGAACGGACCGGCGCCGCCGATCGCGATCCGGTGCGATCCGCTGCCCTCGGGGGAGACGCCGGCATCCTTGGCGAGCGCGCGGCGCCGGTACAGCGCCAGTTTGACGGGGCCGGACGAGGCGAACTCGACGTACACGCGGCCGAAGCTCTTCGCCACGGTGAGGCCCCGCTCCAGGTAGAACCGCTTGCTCGCGGCCACGTCGGCGACTCCCAGCAGCACGACGGAGTCGATCTGCCGGGTGGCCGGGCCGGTGTCCTTCTTCGCCGAGGTCGCCACCTTCCAGATCGTCCCGTCCGGCGCCTCGACGACCCCGCCGTAGCCCCACATCGACTTCGTGACGGGCTTGAGCGCCGTTGCCCCGGCGCCGAGCGCGGCGTCGATCAGGGCGTTGACATCGGCAGGCTGGGGCACCGTCAGCGACAGGGTGAACCCGCGGAAGCCGGTGGCCGGTTCCTCCGACGCCCGCAGGCGCAACTGGGTGTCCAACCCGAAGGCGTTGGCGTAGAAGCGTTCGGCGGCCGCCGGGTCGGCCACTTCGAGGGTGACGGTGTCGATGGAGGTCATGACAGGAACGCTAGGCGCGACCCGGTGACCGGCGCTTCTTGATTCCTGACCGATCCCGGAGGCCGTGCGCGCCACCCCCGCGTGCTGTCCGGAGTGGACGGTGACGGCGGAATTCCGCCAGCGTTCGGGAGTGATCATTTCTACGGTCACCGGTATGAGAACCGATCTCGCGGCGGAACCCGCACGGGCCGTTGGTCTTCGTGGGCCGGTTGTGCTTTACCTGGCGCTGGCGGCGGCCTTGGCCACGGCGGCGATCTACCCGCTCCAGCCCGCCATCGCCGAGGTGGCGGCGTCGCTGGGATCGTCTTCGACGGCGGTCGGCGCGGCGTTGGCGTGTGGTCCGGTCGGCTACCTGTGCGGGCTCGCCCTGCTGGTTCCGCTGGTCGATCGATTCCCGCCCCGGTCCGTGCTGGCCGCGCAGCTCACGGCCCTGGCGGTCGTGGTTGGGGTGACCGCGGCCGTTACGACGGCATGGCTGCTGGGTTTGTGTGTCCTGCTCATCGGAGCGTTCTCCTCGGCCGGTGCCGGTCTCAGCTCGGTGGCTGGACGCCTGGCCGGCGCGGGCCGCCGTGCGACCGTGCTGGGCATCGTCACGGCAGGGATCTCGGCGGGCATCCTGGCCGGTCGCATCCTCGGTGGCTGGTTGGCCGACACGGTCGGCTGGCGCGCGATGTTGCTGATCTTCGCTGCCGCCTGTCTCGCGATCGCGGGCTCTGCCTTGCTGCTGCTCCCCACGGTGGGAGGGGGTTCGCAGGTCGGTTACTTCTCGGCTCTTCGGTCGATGCCGGGCCTGTACGTGCGCTTCGCGGCCCTGCGGCTGGCCGCGGCCCGGGGCACGGCATGGTTTTTCGCGTTCTGTGCCATCTGGGCGGGACTGGCGGTCGCGCTGTCCGGGGCACCTTTTCACTATCCGGCCGAACGGATCGGCCTGTACGCGCTCGCCGGCCTTGGCGGGATCATCGCGACGCGGGTTTCCGGGGTGCTCACCGACCGGCTGGGGGCGCGCGCCGTGATTCTGCTCGGCCTGACCCTGGCCGGTGTCGCCGCCGCGGTGCTGGGCTTCGTTCTGGGCAGCCCCGCGGTAACGGCCGTCTGCCTGGCGCTGTTCGACGCCGGACTGTTCGCCGCGCAGGTCGCCAACCAAAGCACCGTACTGGCTATCGATCCCCAGGCGCCGGCCCGGTTCAACAGCGCCTACATGATCGTCTACTTCCTCGGCGGGAGCCTGGGCTCTGCCTTCGGTGCCGCGGCGGTGGCCTGGCTCGGCTGGCCGGGAACGGCCATCGTCGCCGTCGCCGCCATCGCGCTCGGCGCGGCGATCACTCTCGCCGCACGGTAGTGCTGAGGGCTGACGCCGTACATGCGCTTGAAGGCGGCGGACAACGCGAAGGCGCTGCCGTAGCCGACCTGGCGAGCGACTGCGCCGATCGTCGAATCCGGTTGGCGGCGCAGGAAATCCGCGGCGAGGGCGAGTCGCCAACCGGCCAGGTAGGTCATCGGCGGCTCGCCGACGGCCTGGGTGAACCGCCGGGCCAGCGTGGCGCGCGAGACGCCGGTTCCGGCCGCGAGGGTGCCCACCGTCCAGGGTTCGGCGGGCTGGTGCTGCAGCAGTCGCAGGGCCCGGCCGACGATCGGGTCGCGGTGCGCGCGGTACCACGCGGGCGCCTCGCTGCCGGGGCGGTCGAACCAGGTGCGCAGCGAAGCGATCAGCAGCACGTCGAGGAGCCGGTCCAGCACGGCTTCCTGGCCTGGCACGTCCTTCACGATCTCCTCGGCCAGCAGCGGGACAAGTGGACTGGACCACTCCGTGTGGGTCGGCACGAGCAGCTTCGGCAGCGCGGCGAGCAGCCGGCTGCTGACTTCGCCCGCCATCCCGTAGGTGCCGGTGAGCAGCACGACCGGGCCGTCGGCGCCGTGACCCCAGGTGCGCACGCCGGTGCCGGTGAGCGTGTCGAGGTGCCCGCCGTCCGGGGTGCGGCACTCCTGGCCGGGCAGGATGACCGCCTGCGGTGGGGTCGCGGGATCGTCGGCGACGAGGTACGGATCGGGGCCGCGGGCGATGGCGATGTCGCCCTCGCCCAACCGCACGGCCTCGCCGTCGTCCGGTACCACCCAGGCTTCCCCGCGCACCACCGCGATCAGCGTTACGGGCGCGCGGTCTTCGATGCGCAGCGACCAGGGCGGGGTGAGCACGGAACGGAGCAGGAACGCCCCGTGCGCGCGGGGGCCGTCCAGGAGCGCCGCGAGGGGGTCCACGCCGTCGAGCGTAGACGGTGAAACATGGATTCGAGCGATTCGGCCATGGAGGGTGTCACTCATCGCTGCTTGGCTGAGTGCCATGACCGTCATCGGATCGAACGGTGCGTCGGGGAGGAGCGCGATGACCGCTGTTTCGACTGTCGTGCTGGTGGCCGCGCTCATCGCGGCCGGGTTGCTCGCCGGGCTTTTCTACGCCTACGCGTGCTCGGTCATGCCGGGGCTCGCCCGTGGCGACGACCGCACGTACGTGGAGGCGATGCGCGGGATCAACCTCGCGATCATCAACCCGGTCTTCATGCTGACCTTCCTGGGCGCGCCACTGGCCGCGGGCGCCGCCGTCGTGCTGCACCTGGCGCCGGACGCGCGCCCGGCGCTGCCGTGGGTGGTGGCGGGTTTCGCGCTGCTGCTGGCGATGCTGGTGATCACCGGAGTGGTGAACGTTCCGCTGAACAACGCACTGGAGAGCGGCACCGGCGACTACGCCGGACTGCGGGCGCGGTTCGAAACGAGGTGGGTGCGGTGGAACCTGGTCCGCGCGGTGGTCTCGACCGGGGCCTTCGGCTGCCTGGTCGTCGCGCTCCTGGCCCGAAGGGGATGAGCCGAGCGCTGCTCACGGCGTGTGGCTCAGGGCGGCGGCGAGGGCGTCGAGGTGATCTTCGACAGGGCCTGCGGTGAGCAGGCCACTGCCCGCCCCGGCCAGTTCCTTCGCGGCAGGGGCGAGTTCGGTGCGGGCGCGCCGCATCGTTTCCCGGTCGCCCAGCCTGATCGCGGCACGGCCGGTGAGGCACCACAGTGCCTCAAACAGCAGATCGCGCGGCGGTTCCGGGACCCGGCGCAGGGCGGCGGCCGCGTCGGCCGGGCGGTCCCGCGCCAGGAGCACGTGCGGGCGCGCCCAAGCCGCGTAGGGGCCCCAGTCGGTGTCGTCGCCGAAATCGGCCGGGAGGCCGTGCCACACCCGCAGGCACAACAGCGCCAACGGAAGCAGGCCGCGCTGCACCCCGGGCATCCCGGCACCGCTCAACTGCGCGGCCGCCTCGCGGAAGGCGGCCTCCGCGGCCTGCGGCGGCCCGGTCGCGGCCGACCGCAGCGCCCGGTACCAGGCGGTGAACACACCGGTCAGCGGGCGTTCGTGCCGTTCGGCGAGCCGGTCCGCCGCGGCGGCGTGCTCGTCGGCGACGGCGAAGTCCGCGAGCCCCGCGCGAGCCTGGACGCGGATGAGATGACCGAGGATTTCGAACGTCACCAGGCCATGCCGGGCGGACAGCGCGACGAGCTCGACGCCGATCCCGTCTCGCTCGGGGGCGAGGCCCGCGCGGTGGAAGGTCTGCATGAACACGCCGTTCAGGGCGAAGGCCAGCAGTGCCGGATCACCCAGCCGTCGCGCGATCCGTTCCGCTTCCCCGGCGGCCTCGGGCCCGCGCGCGGCCCACGTGCCCCGGGACTCCAGCGCGATCGTCGCCAGCAGGCGGGCCCGCGTGGCGTCGTGCGTGCCGGGGCGAAGCGCCGCCAGTGCGCGTTCGGCCGCCGCGACGATCCGCGCCGCCTGCTCCGGATCGTCCGAGCGGGTCCAGATCGCGGGCACGTCGTAGCCCCCGATCACGCGGGCGGTGAGTTCGGGATCACCGAGCCGCTCGGCCGCCGCGATGGTCGCGAACCGCTGTTCGCGCGCCGCTTCGAGCCCGCCGCCCCCGGCGACCGCGAGACTCCGCAGCAGGCCGACCGTCGATTCGAGCCTGCTCTCGGCGCCCGATGCCACCGTACGGTCGTACGCTGCCGCGGTGGCCGCCCAGATTCGTTCCACCTCCGAGGAACCGGGATCGGTCTGGCGGAGGATGCCGGTTTCCAACCGGCTCAGCCGGGGCCCCGGATCGACACCGAGCCGTTCGCGCAGCAGGCCGCGAGCCCGGCGCAGCACCGTGAGCGCGTCCCCTTGGCGGCCCGTGCGGTACAGGGCCGTGGCCAGCAGCCGCCATGCCTCTTCCCGCCACGGGTGTTCGGCCACATGGGCGTCGAGGTCCGGAACGACGTCGGCGGCATGCCCGAGCGCCAGCCGCGCCTCGGCCCGCAGCTCGATCGCGTTGAGCCGCAACTGCTCGAGCCGAGAGCGCTCGACCCGAGCCCACGGCTCGTCCTCCAAATCGGCGAAGGCGGGCCCCCGCCACCAGCTCAGCGCCTCGTCGAGACGTGCGAGGGTCCGCTGTGGCGGCGCGGCGCCCGCCGCGACCACGTCCTCGAACCGCCAGGCGTCCACCGCGCCGGGCTCGGCCCGCAGCGCGTAACCCGGCCCTTCCGTGACCAGCAACCGAGCCGGTGCGCGCGGCGGGCGCTGCGGTTCCAGCGCGCGCCGCAATGCCGCGACGAACGTGCGGACCGCACTCACCGCGCCGGGCGGAGGGGACTCCCACAGGTCCTCCACGAGACGGGCGACCGGCACGACCCGGCCGCGCGCGACGACGAGCCGGGCCAGCAGCGCCCGGTGTTTCGGCCCCTTCACGTCGATGGGCGTGCCGCTGGCGTCCCAGGCCACAACCGGTCCGAGGACACCGAAATGGACACCGAAGAGGACACCGACCACCGAGCGACCCACCTCCCCACCGGGAACTCAACCTAGCGCGCTCATCGGTTGCTCATCCGCGACCGGCACGCTGCGCCAGTCGACCCCGTCAGGAGAGGAAGCAACCATGGCTCTGACCATCCCCGGATTCGAGTACCGGAGCATCACGGTCGACGAGGACGCGACGCTGAACGTGGCCGTGGGCGGTCACGGCAGCCCCGTCATGCTGGCGCACGGCTTCCCGCAGACCCACCTCATGTGGCGCCACGTCGCCGTCGACCTCGCCGCCGACCACACCGTGATCTGCCCCGACCTGCGAGGCTACGGAGCCAGCGGCAAACCCGCCGAACGCGACGCCACCACCTATGCCAAGCGCACGATGGCCCGGGACCTCGTCACCCTCGCCGAACAGCTCGGCCACGAGCGCTTCGCCCTCGCCGGGCACGACCGCGGTGCCCTGGTCGCGATCCGCGCGGGCCTCGACCACCCCGGCACGATCACCCACCTCGCCGCGCTGGACGTCCTGCCGACCCTGGACATGTGGGACGTCCTGCACGGAGCGCGCGCCGCGGTGGCCTTCCACCTCTACCTCATGGCCCAGCCGCCCGGTCTGCCCGAGCAGATGATCAGCGCCAGCGCCGACGCCTTCTTCGGCTACTTCCTCGATGCCTGGGGTGGAAATCCTCGTGCCATCCCCGCCGAGGTGCGCGCCGAGTACCTCAGGGCCTCCCGCGAGGCCGTCCCCTCGATCGTCGCCGACTACCGTGCTTCCGCCGGTATCGACGTCGAACACGACCGGGCCGACCGCGCCGCCGGAAACCGGCTGGCGATGCCGGTCACCGTCGTCCAACAGGACTGGGGAGCGGCACTCGGCTACGACGCCGCCGCACTCTGGCGCGCCTGGGCCCCGGACCTGGAGCACACGACGACCTCCGCGGGCCACTTCATGGCGGAGGAAGCACCGGACGAGATTGTCAAGGCGTTGCGCGCCCTGCTCGCCCGCTAGGGCGCGTGCGCCGAAAGGACCCCAGTCGAGCCGGGCTGCCGGACGCTGACTCAGACCGCGGCCGCCCCGGGCACGTTCGCGGCGTGGCGCCGCAGCGAACCGGGCACGAGGCGGAACGAGACGGACTGGCCTGGACGGGCCTGGGCCATCACCGGCAGGTCGTCCGTCAGCACGACGCCGATCACCGGGTATCCACCGGTGACCGGATGATCCGCGAGGAACACCAGTGGCTGGCCCGAGGGGGGCACCTGGATCGCGCCCGGCACCATGCCTTCACTGAGCAGCTCGCCCCCGCGAGAGCGGGGCAGCGGCGGACCCGCCAGGCGCGCTCCGACCCGGTTGCTCTCCGAGGTCACCTCGTAGGTGGCCGTGGACAGGATCCGCAACGCTTCCGGCCCGAACCAGTCATCGCGCGGGCCGGACACGACCCGGACGATCAGTCCGAACCCGGCGGGATCGGGCACCGGCGCGACCTCCACCGCGGGCAGCGGCCCGCACATGTCGTGGCCGACGGGCAGCACATCGCCTTCGCGCAGTGGCGACGGCCCCAGTCCCGCCAGCAGGTCCGTCGACCGCGACTCGAGGATCTTCTCCACCCCGATCCCGCCGCGCACGGCCAGATAGGTGCGCAGCCCGGTGGACGGCGTGCCCAGCGCCAGCTCCGTGCCCGGCCATACGGTGAACGGGGCGTTCATCGCCTCACCCCGGCCGTTGCGCCGGATCGGGCAGGGCGCGCCGGTCACCGCCACCCGTGCCACCTGCCGGAACCGCAACACCAATCCACCGAAGGTGGTTTCCAGAACCGCGGCACCGTCGAAGTTGCCGACGAGCCGGTTGGCCAGTGCCGCCGATCGCCGGTCGGCCGCCCCGGACCGGCCGACGCCGAGCGCGGCCAGCCCCGGACGCCCCAGGTCCTGCACTGTCGTCAGCGGCCCCGGCCGCACCACCTCGATCATCGGGTCTCCCGGAAGCGGACGCGGGTGCCCGGCCGCAGCAGGGCCGGTGGGCGTCGGGCCGGGTCCCACAGCGGGACCTCGGTCCGGCCGATCAGCTGCCAGCCACCGGGCGATGACCGCGGATAGACGCCGGTGAACTCACCGGCGATGGCGACCGCCCCCGCAGGCACATGCGTCCGGGGAATGGCCCTCCGCGGCAGGTGCAGTTGCCGGTCCAGCCCGGTCAGGTAACCGAACCCGGGAGCGAACCCGCTGAACGCCACCGTGTACTCGGCGGCGGTGTGCAGTTCGACGACTCCGTGCTCGCCGAGGCCGGTGTGCTCGCCGACCTCGGCCAGGTCGGCCCCGTCGTAGTACACCGGGATCTCGACCAGTTCACCGCGCACCGCCTCGGCGGGCACCGGTTCGGTGCCCGCCAGCAGATCGGCCAGCTCCTGCGCCGGGATCACCGCCGGATCGAAGCACACCAGCAGGGTGCGCGCCGCCGGCACCAGTTCTGTTACGCCCTCGGGGAGGCGGTCGGACAGCGCGGCGTAGAGGCCGAGCACGGCGTCGATTCCGTCGACGTCGACGAGCAGCGCTTCGCTACCGCATTGCAGGATGTTCATGCGAAGCTCCGCACCTCGAGTCCCGCCGACACCAACGTGGTCCGGGTGGTGGCCTCGGTTGAAGCGGTCATCACGGGTCCAATCGCAGGGGTAAGGTAATCCATGAAGTTAGGGATCGTTGAACGATCCGTCAATGTTCTTGGGGAACATGAGAGAGGTCCAGGAGCGTTTGGATAGGCTTTTCGCAGGACAAGTCCCAGGTTGGACCGTGGTTCGGGCCATTGGCCAAGTTTTCGTCACGCGGTCCGGCCCCTGACAAACCGGAGGCCCCCCGAGTGAGCATCGACGCCGAGTCCACGGACTCGACCCTCAGCACTGGTCTCGAAGCGGATCGCCTCCTGCTCGGCCGCACGAGCACCGCCGAACGGCTGGCCGACATCCTGCGTTCGCGGATCACGGAGGGCTTCTTCGAGCCCGGCAGCAGGCTGTCGGAGGAGGCGATCGGCGGTGCACTGGGTGTCTCGCGGAACACGCTACGCGAGGCGTTCCGGCTGCTCACGCACGAGAAGCTGCTGGTACACGTGCTCAACCGGGGTGTTTTCGTGCGCCGGCTCTCGGCCGAGGACGTGATCGACCTGTACCGGGTGCGCAAGCTGGTGCAGTGTGCCGTGCTCCGGGAGATCACCAGCCCGCCGGGGGACAGGCTGACGGAGGTGGAGGCCGCGGTCGCCGAGGGAGAGGACGCCAGGAAACGTCAGGCGTGGCGTGAGCTCGGTACCGCGAACATGCGCTTTCACCAGGCGCTGATCAAGCTCGCGGGCAGCCCCCGGGTCGACGAGTTGGTCCGAGGTCTCCTCGCCGAGCTGCGGCTGGTGTTCCACGTGATGACCGACCTGAAGCCCTTCCACGAGCCTTACCTCGAGCGGAACCGGGAGATCCTGCTGGCGCTGCGCAGCGGCGACGGCGCGGCCGCGGCGCGGCTGCTGGCCGGGTACCTGGACGATGCGGAGCGGCAGCTGGTCGAGGCTTATCGCGCCATGTGAGCCCGAGAGCGCTCCCCGGAACCGGGGTGCTGCCCCACCCCGTCCGTCCGCGATCGCCAGTATGACCACGACATCCAGAGCGTCCGTCACCAGCGCGGACAGCAGTATCGCGAGGAACAGCCTGTCGCCGACTACCGTGCTTCCGCCGGTATCGACGTCGAACACGACCGGGCCGACCGCGCCGCCGGAAACCGGCTGGCGATGCCGGTCACCGTCGTCCAACAGGACTGGGGAGCGGCACTCGGCTACGACGCCGCCGCACTCTGGCGTGCCTGGGCCCCGGACCTGGAGCACACGACGACCTCCGCGGGCCACTTCATGATCGCGTTCCGGGAGCAGACCGGGCCCGCCTGTCGAGGTCTCACGTCAGCGACCTTCGTGCCACCTACTCCCGGCCGCGCCGAAGACGATCGGATCACCGAGCTGGTCAATGAGCTCGCGGCGAACAGTGCGGAGTTCCGGATGCTGTGGGACCGGCACGACGTGGCCGTCCGGCGCACCGATCTGAAGGGTGTCCAGCACCCCACGGTCGGGCTGATCCGGCTGCGTTGCCAGGTGCTCGTGACGCCCGAGACCGGTATCCGGATGCGAATCCTTCTGCCGCTGGAGGACACGGATGCCGCCGACAAGCTCGAGCTCCTCAGCGGAAGGAGCCTTCGATCACCTGTCCGTTTTTGAGGGTGGCCCGGATGCGGCTGGTGTCGGACTGGTCGCTTCCCTCCATGGACTTGGTCCTCGCGAGGAAGGTGCCGTCACGCAGGATCGCGGGGGTCACCGAGTTGTCCGGTCCCACCAGCGACACGGCGATCACGTCGCTGGTCGCGATTCCGAAGTAGACGGCTTCCGGGGCGGAGTAGTTCGTGTTCAACGGGGCGAGGTAACCGAACGGACGCGCTGCGGTGAGACGGCTGTACACGTCACGCGTGTTGCCGCTGTCCTCCATGAGCATCGTGCCCTTGCCGTTCTTGAGGAAACAGAGCACCGCGTATTCGTCGTTGCGGATCGCCAGGAAACCATTCGCCGAGTCGACGTCAAGCCGGGCGCCCGCCCGCCAGTTGGGGGCCGGCGGGAGCCGCTTGTCGCGGGCCTGGACGCACTCGTTGACCAGTTGCGCGTCCCCCGCGGAGCTGGCAGCGGGCACCGCCTCGCCCTGGTCATGGCCGCGAAGCTGAGGGAGCGCGATCGCAATCCCAGCGGCGAGTACAACCACCGAGGCAGCCACGGCCAACGGTGCCCGCATCGTCCGGAACCAGCCGCCGGAAGCCCGCGTCTCCAACTGCGGCTCAAGCTCGTCCCACAACCGATCCCGCAGGCCCTCGGGCATCGGTCGCCACTCCGGTAGGTCCGCGGTCTCGTTCATCGCCCCTCCTCGGCTGTCGTATCGATGCCCGCGCCAGTGTCACTCAGAAAACCTCGCAGCTTACTGCGGGCACGGGAAATCCGCGCCCGCACGCTCACCTCGGCGATCCTCAGCACCTCGGCGGCCTCGGCCGTGGACAGCTCACCGAGCAGGCACAGTTCGACGGCTCGCCGCTCCCCATTGGGCAGCTTGCCTACGGCGTCGAGCACCATGCGCAGCCGGCGGTCCGCGTCGGCCGCATCAGCCACGTCGTCGGCATGGTCAGGCGTGGTGTCGTTGAGCGGAATCCGCGTCAGCATCCGGGAGAACCGGCCCAGCCTGCGGTACTCGTGGCGGACCAGGTTGCTGGTCACGGTGAACAGCCACGGCCGCGCGCTGGAGTTGACCAGTATCAAGTCGGACAGCTTCTGCCACGCGGTGAGAAACGTCGAGGACGTGAGGTCCTCGGCCGATGCCCACGAGCCGGTCAGCCGGTAGGCGTAGTTCCACACGGCCTCGGCATGCCGCTTGTACAGCTCGCCGAACGCGGCGCGATCCCCGCGTGCTGCCTGCTGCCACAGCATCTGGTCGTCACTCGGCGGAGGACCGTGGGGGTCCGCGTCACCGCCCTGTCCGGCACGCGTGTCTGGTCGCCGCACCCACTCTCCAGCCGTCGTCTCCGGACGTGTTCCCGCTTCACTCGACAGTGTCACAAGCCCTCGAGACACTTGTTCGTTGTCATGCCTTCTACGTTCCCGATGGCCCCGCCGGCGTTGCGTCCGATCCGAAGGTCGCGGCTTTCCGTCTTCACTGGACACCGTGACGTGGGTCGCTGACGCAACGCTCGCGGGCCGATCGGGAACACAACCGGGCATGACGACAAAAAAGTGGACTCCCTCCTTGGCCGTGGCAGCCGCGATCGCCACGCTCGCCGCCGGTGGCGCGGTGGCGAACGCGTCGATTCCCGGCTCGGGCTCGACCGTCAACCCGGCCGTGGGCAGTGCGGTCCGGTCGGCGGTCCAGACCTCCGATGACGAGATCACGACCAGCGACGTGACCGCCGTGTCACTCGTGGATGTCCAAGTCACCCTCGAAAACGGACCGGTGAGCGAAGGTCCCTCCCGAGGCTGATATCCGACACGGTTCGCGAAATGATCCCCTTCACACCGAAACGCAATGGCTCTGTCCGGGAAGACGCTCCCGACCAGCCGCTTTACCTGACCCGTCCCGTTGGCCAACCTTCGGAAGGGCCGGCTCCGACCGGTCCTTACCCGGAACAGGGGCAGCACGGGAACCAGCTGTGGCCCTCGCGCCTGGCCCGCCTCCGCAGGCTCGCCCTGCCGGCCGTGATCGTGTTGACCATCCGGGCTCTGGGCCTGCTCGTCACCTGGGTCATGTGCGCCGCCAACCACCGCCCCTTCGACTTCCAAGCCTGGGACGGCTACTTCTACCTCGGCATGGCCGACTACGGCTACGGCGGGTTCGACCCGTCCGTCACCTACGACTTGCAGGGCGAATACTTCCCCTACGCGCCGATGGCGTTCTTCCCCGGCTACCCCCTCGTCGTGCGCCTGTTGGGTTTGCCCTTCGGTGGGCACCTCCTGGCTGTCGCGCTCACCGTGTCCCTCGCGGCGTCGATCGCCGCGGGGTACGGGGTGGCGCGCCTCGCCCAGCACGCCGGGGCCGGGCGGCGCGGCCAACTGGCCGCAGTCGCACTCACCGCCGGGGCGCCCATGTCCGTGGTGTACTCCCTGCCCTACCCCGAGGCGCTCCTGGTTGCGCTTGCCGCCTGGACCCTCGTCGCCATCCTTGAACAACGCTGGATCCTGGCCGGGCTCGGCGCCGCGGCGGCCGGACTCACCTCACCCATGGCAGGCCCGCTGATCCCGGTGGTCATGGCGGCCGGGTTGGTCCACCTGTTCCGCGCCCGCACGCACCGGATCGCGGCCGCGGTCGCGGTCGTGGTCGCACCACTTGGAATGCTCGGCTACCTGCTGTGGGTGAGTCTGGCCTCCGGCGTGCCCGGCGGGTATTTCGGGATCACCGAGCGCGGGTGGGGTAACCGCGTCGACTTCGGCGTGACCACCGCCCGTTGGGTGCTCGACATGCTGACCACCTCGCGGGAGGTGTTCCCGGTGCTGACCGCGGTCGTGATCGTCGCGGTCGTCATCGCCACCGTGCGGACCCGGATGCCGTGGCCGGTCTGGCTCTACACCGCCGGCAGCGTTGCACTGGTCGTCGCGCACTCCGGGATCATCCACGACCGGGTGCGGCTGCTGCTGTCCGCGTTCCCGCTGCTGATCGTCGCCGCGATCCGGCTTTCCCGCCGGCGCGGGCGCACGACAGCGTTCGTCGTGGGCGGTGTGGTGCTGGCCGGGCTGTGGTTCGGCGCCTATTCGCTCGCCGTCTGGCCCTCCAGCATCTGACGCGGAAGCACCGAAGCGAACGAAACATTTTCCGCGAAAAACTCGACCGCCCCTGCTTTGCGGAGGATCACTCTTCATGACGATGACCGTGTCCGGTGCGGACGGCATTGACGTAGCGCCGGAGAAATCGGATGAAAAAAAGCCGCGGGCGAACTGGCGCACCAGCCTGCCCTGGCTTTCGGTGGCCGGCGGGACGGCACTGATCGCCTTGCATGCGATACGTTACGGCGGCTGGCTGGTGGACGACGCCGCCATCACGTTCGCCTATTCCCGTAGCGTCTCCGAGGGGCTCGGTCCAGTGGTGCAGGCGGGCGCGGCTCCGGTGGAAGCCTATTCCAACCCGACCTGGCTGGTCCTGCTGGCAGCCGGACGGCTACTCGGGCTGTTCGATCACGGCACTGTTTTCGGGCTACCCGATTACATTCTCTTCCCCAAAGCGCTCGCCTTACTTTGCTGCGCCGCGATTCTCGTGGCCGGTCACCTGGCCGCGCGCCGGGTGACGAAGCACGCCTGGCTGGTGACGTCGCTGTTCGGGGTCACGCTGGCAGCGATTCCGTCCTTCGTGATCTGGTGCTTTTCGGGGCTGGAGAACTCCCTTTACGCGCTGGTGGTCTTCTCGTTGGCGGTACTGTTGTTCCGCGCCGTACTGGACCACCGCTTGTCGTCGGCACGGGTCGCGCTGGCGGCCGGTGGGCTCGCCGCTTTCGCCGCACTGACGCGGCCGGAAGGTCTCAGCTACGGCGCCGCGTATCCCGTGGTCGTCCTGCTCTGGCTACGCAGAACCACTATCCGTCAGAGCCTGCGTCATATCGGGCTTTCCGTCGGCGCCTTCGCGCTTCTGACCGGCACCTATATCTGCTGGCGATATTTCGAGTTCGGCCGCCTGCTGTCGAACCCGACGGTGGCCAAGGGACAGGACGCTCCCGGAATCGAGGCCCTCACCCGGATCGGTGAACTGGTCGGCTATGCCGGTGCGCTCGCCGTGCTCGTGCTCGCTTCAGTCGTCGGGCTCGCGCTGACCAGGACGGTTCAGTGGCGACGGGGACTCGTCGCGCTGCTCGTACCCCTTGCCATAGCTCTGGCCGATTACGCGGTGCTGAAACCCGACTGGATGGGGGTGTATCGCTTCGCGACCCCGGTCTGGGCGCTCGGTGCGCTGATCAGCACACTCGCCGCGGTCGAAGTAGTGCGCCAAGCCCGTCCCCGCACCCGCGCACTGCTCGCGGCGGCGCTGGCCGTCGCGACGATCCCGTCAGCCGTGTCGTTCGCGGGTCAATCCGAGCAGTTCGCAGCGGCCCCGACCTTCCCGGCCTGTGCCGTCGCCGACCGCTACGGGAGAATATTCAACGCCTACGCCGACCTGGCAGGCGTCCGTCAGGGTTCCCTGCTGCTGGCTGATCTCGGCGGATCCTCGATGACCAGCCGGTTGCACCTGATCGACCTGGGTGGGCTTGGCGACTCCAGGATCGCCGACTACATCCATGACAACGACGCGGCAGGCCTGCGCGACTACGTGTTCGACGAAGTCAAACCGACCTTCATCACCACCCACACGCACGGGAGCGGCTTCCATCGAATACCGGTCGATCCACGCCTGGCCCGAGACTACGACCAGGTTTTGGACTCACCGGACGTGGAGGGTTTCCCCGGTGGTGATTGGATTCGCAAGGACGCGGTGCCCAGCCCGGCCGTCCTTGCCGAACTCCGTGCCTACGCGCTACGGAACACGGCGCGGGTCGACCGTGCCATGAACATGTCGAACCTCACCGCGCCGGGCTGGACGAACAACTGCGGTCCCACTCTCCGTCCAGGCCAAACCCGCCTCAGCCTCGGCTGACCACTGCTTCCCGTGAGGGGACTCGGCTACACCGTGGAGTGGATGCCGGTGAGCTGTTCCGAGGTCGCCCAGAGACGGCGTGCGAGGTCCGGATCCTGTGCGGCGGCGGAGCGGTCGATGAGCTGCGGGGCGCCGCGCAGGTGTGCGAAGTGGCTGGGCCCGGTGAAACTGTTGCCGGGGATGTCGCCCACAGCGGCGTAGAGCACCGGGAGCGCGCCGTCGTCGGCGCCTTGAGCCAGCAGTCGGAACGCAAGCGCCCAAAGCCGATCGACCGGGCGCCGGGGCCCTGGGTGCCGGTAGATGTTCGTCTCGACCAGACCGGGGTGCGCCGCGTTCGCCAGAACGCCCGAGCCGGTGGCGGTCAGCCGGCGTTGCAGTTCCGCGGTGAACAGCAGGTTGGCCAGCTTCGAGTCGTTGTAGGCACGGCTCTGCCGGTAGGGCCGTGCGCGCCAGTTGAGGTCGTCGAAGTCGAGGTGAGCCAGGCGTTCGGCCCCCGAGGCCAGCGTCACGATCCGGCCGGTGATGTGCTCCAGCAGCAGCGTGGTCAGAGCGAAGTGGCCCAGGTGGTTGATGCCGAAGGTCGCCTCGAAGCCGTCGGCGGTGCGACTCAGCTCTCGCATCGAGACACCGGCGTTGTTGATCAGCAGGTCGATCGGGCCGGTCCAGGAGGCGGCGAAGGCGCGCACGGAGTCCAGGCTGGCGAGGTCGAGTTCGCGCACTTCGGTGCGGCCGGGCGTGTCGGCAGCGGCTGCGGCGCCCTTGTCGGTATCGCGCACGGCGAAGACGACACGGGCACCGGCCGCGGCCAGGGCGTGTGCCGTGGCCAGTCCGATACCGCTGTTGGCGCCGGTCACGATCGCGGTCGTGCCGGACAGGTCGGGGATCTCCGCAACGCCAAAAGTAGTCATGAGCAACAATGTAGGCACTGACTACAATGTTGTCAACGACTACATTCGCTGTTAGGATGTGAACCGTGGAAGATCGCGCGTATCACCATGGCCGCCTGCGCGGCGTGCTGCTCGACGAGGCCGAGCGCGCGCTGCGCGAGCACGGCGTCGAGCGCCTCTCGCTGCGTGACCTGGCACGCCAGGCCGGTGTCAGCCACGCCGCGCCCCGCCGTCACTTCGCGGACCGGCAGGCGCTCCTGGACGCCCTCGCCGAGACAGGATTCACGCGCCTGGCCGACGAGGCGCGCGCGGCGATCGATGCCGCCGGCACGGACCACCGGGCGCGGTTGCTCGGCGCGGCCACGGCATTCGTGCAGTTCGCGATCGAGAACGCGGCGTTGCTGGAGTTGATGTTCTCGAGGAAGAACGGTGAGCCGCCCGCCGCCCTTCGGGAGGCGTCCACACGTCTGTTCACCACGATGGGCACCGTGATTCGGGACGCACAGGAAGCGGGCACGCTGCCCGCACGCGATCCAGAACGTCTGCAACTGCTGTTCGCCGCCACCCTGCAGGGCATCGCCGTGCTCGTCACGTCGGGCCGGGCAAAGCCCGGACAGGCCGACATGCTCGTTGCCGACGCGATCGACTTGTTCGTCTCGGGTCAACGCTGAGCGTTCCGCTCCGGCCGTGGTGGCCGGAGGTGGGAGGGCTCCTCGGTCAGGCCCGGGGCAGTCGGCGACGCATGACGACGGACGTCACCCCGGCGCAGGCCAGGGTGACGGCACCGGCTGCGAACACGCACACGAGAGCGCTCCCCCGAACCCGGGTGCTGCCCCGCCCGTGGGTCCGGCGCGTGAGTGTTGGCCGTGAAGGGTCCCTTCACAGGCGAATCGACCGTGAAGACATCCCTGGGTTTTGGTTGTCAAGCGGCGGTTTGCTGGTGTTGGTGGTGTGTCCAGGCGGTGGTTTCGTTGTAGGGGGTGTGGGTTTTGA
>NZ_VJWX01000129.1 GCF_007713715.1 Amycolatopsis rhizosphaerae | reverse complement strand
GTGGTGGGCCGGTCGGGCCAGGGGGCGTCGGCCCCCCGGGCCGGGAGCCCGCCCGTGAGCACCGCGTGCGCGGCGAGCACACCGGCCACCGTGGACCCGTTGACCAGCTCCCCCGCCAGCGCCATCCGGACCGCCTCCGGCAGCGGCACCCGGCGCACCACCAGGTCGGCCTCCTCGTCGTCGTGACCGAGCGGGTCACGGTCCACAACGGACAGTTCGCGGGCGAGGAACACGCGCACCACCTCGTCGGTGAACCCCGGCGAGGCCGCCACGTCGACCAGCGTGTCCCACCGTGCCGCGGTCAGCCCGGCCTCCTCCGCCAGCTCCCGGCGGGCCGCCTCGACCGGGGACTCCCCGTCGGCGTCGAGCAGCCCGGCGGGCAGTTCCCAGATGCGGCGGCGCAGCGGGTGCCGGTACTGGTGGATCAGCGTGAGCGAGCCCTCGTCGTCGAGCGCGGCGATCGCCACCGCACCCAGGTGCTCGACCACCTCGCGGCGGGCCACCGTCCCGCCCGGCATCACCACGTCGTCCACCCGCAGCCCCACCACGCGTCCGATGTGGACATCGGTGCTGGACACGACGGGGAAGTCGTGCGCGCCCGGTTCGGTCACCGCACGCTCGCCGTGGGCTCGGGCAGCTCCACCGGCAGCCGGTCCGCGGTGCGGTACTTCACCGCCGCGGCGATGAAGGCGTCGAACAGCGGGTGCGGCCGGGTCGGCCGGCTCTTGAGCTCGGGGTGCGCCTGGGTGCCCACGAAGAACGGGTGCACCTCCTCCGGCAGTTCCACGAACTCCACCAGCCGGTTGTCCGGCGAGGTGCCGGAGAACACCAGGCCCGCCTCGGAGAGCCGCTTGCGGTAGGCGTTGTTGACCTCGTAGCGGTGCCGGTGCCGTTCGGACACCTCGGTGGTGCCGTAGGCCTTGGCCACCTGCGACCCCGGCAGCAGCTTCGCCGGGTAGGCGCCGAGCCGCATGGTGCCGCCCATGTCCCGCTCCCCGGCGATGACGTCCTTCTGGTCGGCCATCGTGGAGATCACCGGCTCGGTGGTCTCGTCGAACTCCGCGGAGTTGGCACCTTCGATGCCCGCCAGGTTGCGCGCCGCCTCGATGACCATGCACTGCAGGCCGAGGCACAGCCCGAGCACCGGGATGCCGCGGGTGCGCGCGTAGGTGATGGCCCCGATCTTGCCCTCGATCCCGCGCACGCCGAACCCGCCCGGCACCAGCACACCGTCCACACCGGACAGGGCGTGGGCGGCGCCGGAGGGAGTGGTGGCCTCGTCGGAGGCGACCCAGACGATCTCCACCTTGGCCCGGTGCGCGAACCCGCCCGCACGCAGCGCTTCGGTCACCGAAAGGTAGGCGTCGGGGAGGTCGATGTACTTGCCTACGAGCGCGATCCGCACCGTTTCGGTGGGATTGTGCACGCGCTCGAGCAGATCGCCCCACACCGTCCAGTCGACGTCACGGAAGGGCAGGCCGAGCCGCCGCACGACGTAGGCGTCGAGCGCCTCGCGGTGCAGGACCTTCGGAATGTCGTAGATGGACGAAGCGTCGGGGCAGGCGATGACGGCCTCGTTGTCCACGTCGCACATCAGCCCGATCTTGCGCTTGAGGTCCTCGGGCAGGTCACGGTCGGCCCGGCAGACCAGCGCGTCGGGCTGGATGCCGATGTTGCGCAGGGCCGCCACGGAGTGCTGGGTGGGCTTGGTCTTCAACTCGCCGGACGGTGCCAGGTAGGGCACCAGGGACACGTGCAGGAAGAAGCAGTTGTCGCGGCCGATCTCGTGCCGTACCTGGCGGCAGGCCTCCAGGAAGGGCAGCGATTCGATGTCGCCGACGGTGCCGCCGACCTCGGTGATGACCACGTCGGGGCGAAGGCCCGTGCCGTCGGACTCCGCGACGGCCATGATGCGCCGCTTGATCTCGTCGGTGATGTGCGGGATCACCTGGACGGTGTCGCCGAGGTACTCCCCACGTCGTTCCTTGGCGATGACCTCCGAATAGACCTGCCCGGTGGTGACGTTGGCCGAGCCGGAGAGGTCCCGGTCGAGGAACCGCTCGTAGTGGCCGATGTCGAGGTCGGTCTCGGCGCCGTCCTCGGTGACGAAGACCTCGCCGTGCTGGAAGGGGTTCATGGTGCCCGGATCCACGTTCAGGTAGGGATCCAGTTTCTGCATCGTGACCCGGAGGCCACGGGAGGTGAGGAGTTGACCCAGGCTCGAGGCGGTGAGTCCCTTACCCAGTGAGGAGGCGACGCCTCCGGTGACAAAGACATACTTGGCTGTCCGCGGCTGAAGTCCCACGGGCTTCCACCCTATCGCACCCTGCCCCGGACGTTCGCCTGCCTCACCGGCATAGTTCGATGTCGACAGCAGGTTTCCCCGAGGAGGAGAAGCATTCGTGGCCGGAAACACAGCGAACACGTGGTCGGCACCGGTGGCGTCCGGCCCGCTGGAGGCGGGCGTGCGCGTCCCCGGCTCGAAGTCGATCACCAACCGGGCCTACGTCCTGGCCGCGCTGTCCGCGGAGCCCACCCTGGTGCGCAGGCCGCTGGATTCCCGGGACGCACGGCTCATGCTGGGCGCGCTGGCCGCGCTCGGCGCCACCACCGAACCCGGCGGGGAGAACGTGCTCGTCCGGCCGATGGCGCCTTCGGGTACCGATCCGGTCTCGGTCGCGCTCGGCAACGCCGGAACGGTCGCGCGGTTCACCCCGGCGCTGGCGGGCCTGGGCTCGCGGCCGGTGCTGTTCGACGGGGACGAGGCGATCCGGCGGCGGCCGATCGCCCCGCTGCTGCGGGCCCTGACCGAACTCGGCGCGGACATCGACGACGGGGGCCGCGGCGCCCCGCCGTTCACCGTGCGGGGCCACGGCGGCATCGCCGGTGGCAAGGTGGAACTGGATTCCCGCGCCTCCAGCCAGTTCCTGTCGGCACTGCTGCTGGCGGGCCCGTCCTTCGGCTCGGGTGTGACGGTGCGCCTGATCGGCGGCGCCCCGCCCAGCGAACCGCACATCGCGATGACGCTCGACCTGCTGCGGCGGTTCGGCGCGGCCCCGGAGCGCTCCGGCACCGAGTTCCACGTGCCGCCCGCCCGGCTGTCCTGCCCCGACTACACGGTGGAGCCGGACCTGTCCACGGCGGCGCCGTTCGTGGTGGCGGCCGCGGTGGCCGGGGGCCGGGTGCGCCTGGAGGGCTGGCCCGAGGAAACCACCCAGCCGGGTGACTGGCTGCGGGGGCTGCTCACCGAGCTGGGCCAGGGCGTCGAGCTGGACGCCGGGGGCCTGACCGTCACCGGTACCGGCAGCATTCCCGGGGCCCGGCTGGACCTGCACGAGGTGGGCGAGCTGACCCCGGTGGTGGCGGCGATGCTGTGCTTCGCCGAGGGGCCCTCCGTCATCTCCGGCGTGGCGCACCTGCGCGGGCACGAAACCGACCGGCTGGCCGCACTGGCCACCGAGCTGTCCGGCCTGGGTGCCGGGGTCACCGAGACCGAGGACGGCCTGGAGATCACCCCGGCCCCGCTGCACGGCGGCGTCTTCCACACCTACGAGGACCACCGGCTCGTGATGGCCGCGGCGGTGCTGGGCCTGCGCGTGCCCGGCGTGCTCGTCGAGAACCCCGCGACGGTCGGGAAGACCTTCCCCGGTTTCACCGGTGCCTGGGGGGCGATGCTCGCCTGAGGCCCGGGCCGGTCCGGCAAGGTGGTGGATCTCGGCATCACCCCGCGCACAACCGGTCCAATGCCGACCGGCTCTCGTCGTCCGCGGCACGGTAGATCAACAACCGCTGGTCCTGGTCCTGAAGCGGCATGAGCACTTCGAAGTCCAGGGCGATCACACCGGTTTCGGGATGCCGCAGTTCCTTGCGCCCGCGGCCGTTGACCTTGACGTCTCGCTCACCCCACCATCGCGCGAATTCGTCGTCACGAGTGATGAATTCGGCGATGAGGTCGGTCAACGGCCGATCCTCCGGATGCGCGGCCCAGGCGGCACGCAGGTGCGCGATCCCCTCTCGCACGACGCGTTCGCGGTCGACGTAGAGCTCACGCATCGCCGGATGCATCAGGCACAACCACATCGCATTGCGCTGTGACGGCGGCAGGGCGCCGAAATCCAGGAGCAGCCTCGCCATTTCGCCGTTCCAGGCCAGGATGTCGTAACGGTGGTTCATCAGCATGGCCGGCAGCGGCGACAGGTCGGCGACCAGCCGGGCCAGCGGCGGCGCCGCTGTCGTGGCGAGCTTGCCGTCGCCGCGGGGGCGCTGCTGGGCCAGGCCGAAGAGATAGGCGCGTTCGTCGGGAGTCAGGCGCAGCGCCCTGGCCAGCGCTTCCACCACGTCCGCCGAGGGCCGCAGGCCACGGCCCTGTTCCAGCCGCACGATGTAGTCGGTACTGATTCCGGCCAGCTCGGCGACCTCTTCGCGGCGCAGTCCCGGGGTCCGCCGGGCCTGCCGTCGCAACGGCAGGCCGAAATCGAGTGGGTCGAGACGTTCGCGCCGGGTCCGCAGGAACGCGGCCAGCTCTTGTGTCGTCTCCACGGTGCGAGTGATCACGTTCGAGCCAACAACCCGGGTAGGACAGGTGTTCCCAGGAAATTCCTTCCCTTATCCCCGGCTCGCGGCGGCCGCAGACTTGTTTTCGCCAACGATCACAAGCACAGGAGGCACGATGTCGCTCACCCTCGACACCTACCGGCTGCTGGGCCGCTCCGGGCTGCGGGTCTCACCGCTGGCGCTCGGTGCGGCGACCTTCGGCACCGAGTGGGGCTGGGGCGCGGAGCAGGACGATGCGCGCAAGTTGTTCGACCTCTACGTCGAGCGCGGCGGCAACTTCATCGACACCGCCAACACCTACACCAATGGCAGCTCCGAGCGCATGCTGGGCGAATTCACCCGCGACAACCGCGAAAGCCTGGTTCTGGCAACGAAATACACCACGCTGCGCCGGCCGGGCGACCCGAATTCCGGAGGCGCTCACCGCAAGAGCCTGTTCACGTCGGTGGAAGCCAGTCTGCGACAGCTGAACACCGACTACATCGATCTGCTCTACCTGCACGTGTGGGATTTCACGACGCCGGTCGAGGAGATCCTGCGCGGCATGGACGATCTGGTCCGGCAGGGCAAGGTCCTGTACGTGGCGATCTCCAACACCCCGGCCTGGCAGGTGTCGCGCATGCAGGCGATCGCCGACCTGCGCGGCTGGTCGCCCCTGGTCGCGCTGCAGATCGAATACAACCTGGCCGACCGCGCCGGGGAACGAGACCTGATCCCCATGGCACGCGAGATGGGGCTGGGTGTGATCCCGTACTCGCCGCTGGCCGGCGGGGTGCTCACCGGCAAGTACAGCCGTGCCGACCTGGCCGCGGCGAACGTCGCCTCCGGCGACGGCACCCGCAAGAGCTTGAACTTCGCCCTGGGCACGCTCACCGAACGCAACCTCGCCATCGCCGAGGTCGTGAAGGAGGTCGCCATGGAGCTGGGCCGCACCCCCGCCCAGGTCGGACTGGCCTGGGTCCTGCGGAATCCGGGCGTGACGGCACCGATCATCGGCGCCCGCACCCCGGCGCAGCTGGAGGACAATCTGGGGGCACTGGAGGTCGACTTCACCGCCTCCCAGCTGGCCCGCCTCGACGAGGCCAGCGCGATCGAACTCGGCGCTCCGCACGACCTGCTCGCCAGTGACCACATCCGTGCTGTGCTCAAGGGCGAGCTGAAGATCGAAACCCGCCACTGACACGGGTCACGGCCGATAGGCTCACCGCATGCGATGCCCCGTGTGCGGTTCGGATCGGTTGAGTCGCCTTGGACAGCTGAGGGTTCCGAATCCGGGGCAGTACGGCCCCGGGCTCATGCGCCTGAAGTTCCGCCGTCCGGGCTTCTTCAAGCCCCAGCCCGAGTTCACCGTCTCCTTCGCCCGCGTCTGCCGGGACTGCGGCGTGCTGCTCCCCTTCCTCGACGAGCAGTCCCGGCGGCGACTGGACGAGACCGCCGAGCAGTTGCTCGAAGTCGAGGACTGGGACGACGACTACCAAGCCTGAGGGGCTGTTCGCGGGTCAGCTCCGGGCGGGCGCGACACCCGGCGCCGGGGCCTGGGCGTTGCCCGCGATGCCGTACCGGCCCGCACCCCCGTCGAGCTGTTCCTTCAACGCGAGGATGGTCGCGATCCGGCCCGCCGCCGTGTTCACGTTGTCCACAGTGGACAGCACGGAGGTGGCCGAGGTGTCGGCACGGACGAACCCGATGGCTCCGGTGCCCTCCGCCGAAGCGGGATCACCGGCCAGCACCGTGCCCGCCCCCGAGCGGTCCAGCTGGGTGGCGAACCGGGCGAGGGTGGCGGCGCGGTCCCCCGCGCCGTCCCCGGCGGCCTGCCCGCTGGTGAGGACGACGGCCAGCTGCGCCGGGCCAAGGCCCTGCGTCGCCTTGACGAAACCGCCGTCGGTGAGTCCGCCGATCGCCGCCGCCAGCTCGGCCGAGGTCGACTGCGGCCGCGCGGTCTGCTTGTCGAGCAACAGCACCGATCCGGCCAGCGCCCCGGCCAGGGTGCCGGGGTCACCGGCGGTCGGGAAGGAGGAACCCGCGGGCTGCAGCCGCGTCACCAGTTGCCGCAGCTGGTCCGCTTTGGACGGATCGGTGAACGCCGAGGTCAGCTGCAGCTCGCCGGTCACGGTCGCGCCCGACTGCTGGATCAGCTGCCGCACCGCGTCCCGGTCGGCCGGGCTCGCGGTGTCGGTGGTGACCAGCACGACGGTGCGCTGCTCCAGCGCGCCCTGCACGATCTTCGGCCCCATCGCACCGGCGAAGGAGTCCGCGTCCGTCAGCCGCGCGTCGAGCGCGTTGCGCTGGGCCTGCAGATCGGAAACCTGGCTGGCGAGCTGTCCCTTTTCGCCGGACAGCCCGGACAGCAGCGAACCGCTCAGCGCGGTCGAACCGAGCACTACCCCGACCGCCAGCGCGAGGAACACCGAGGCGACCGAAACGATGTGGTACCGCAGGGAAATCACGCGAAGAACCCCTTGAGCCAGCCGATGAACGAATTCCAGTAGCCGTCCAGCGTGTGCAGGTAGACGCCCCCGACGTTCGAGGTCAGCAGGGCCACGGCGACCACCGCGAGCGCGGCCAGTACCAGCAGCAGCACCGCCGGAAGCGAAACCCGGCTGCGGTGCAGGGCCGCCACCGCCTTGCCGTCGACCAGCTTCGTGCCGAGTTTGAGTCTGGTGAGAAAGGTGGACGGGTTGGAGCCCGACCGGCCGTGGTCGAGGAATTCCCGCAGGGTCGCCTGGAAACCGACGGTGACCACGAGCCCCGCCTCGTGGCGGTCGGCGATGAGCAGGGCGAGGTCCTCCGGGTTCCCGGAGGCGGGGAAGGTCACCGCACCGATCCCGAGGTCCTGGATGCGGGCCAGCCCCGGCGCGTGCCCGTCGGGCTGGGCCGGCACCACGACCTCGGCCCCCGCCTTCAGGGTTTCGGCGTCGATCCCGCTGGGATCCCCGACGATGATGTCCGGCTGGTAGCGCAGTTCGCGCAGCGTATCGGCCCCGGCATCCACGCCGATCAGCACCGGCCGGTGCTCGGCGATGTACTTCTTCAGCGCCTTCAGCTCCGCCGCGTGCCCCTTGCCCGAGGCGACGACCAGGACGTGCCGGTCCCGCAGCGGCACCCGGACCTCGGGCACGCCGACCCCGTCCAGGATGAGCGTGCGCTCCCGGCGCAGGAACTCGATGGTGTTCGCGGAAAACGCTTCCAGTTGCGTGGACATCCCCGCCTTGGCCTCGATCATCTGATCGGCGACGCTCTCCGCGGTCTGCTCGGCGCCGGAGGCAATCCGCCGCTCGCCCGCGTAGAGGACGCCCTCGTGCAGGCGGACCTTGGCGCCGTCCTTGAGCCGGTGGAACACCTCGGCGCCGATCCCGTCGACCAGCGGGATGCCCGCCCCCACCACGATCTCGGGCCCCAGGTTGGGAAAACGGCCGGAGATCGACGGCGAAGCGTTGAGCACAGCCGCGACCCCGGCCTCGACCAGCGCACCGGCCGTGGCGCGGTCGAGATCGATCTGGTCGAGCACGGCGATGTCGCCCGGTCCCACCCGGCGAAGAAGCTCGCGGGTGCGCCGGTCCACCCGGGCCACCCCGGTGATCCCGGGCAGGGTTTCGGTGTGGCGGGTGAGCAGTCCGGTGAGCTTCATGCGAGTGATGGTGACAAACGGGGAACGCAACCCCGGTTTCAACACGCCGTAACAACGGGTGTTTCTGTGCGTGATCTTCCCAGGTCCCTCCCCCGGAAGGGGGGTATTCGAACTGAAAGCGCTACCGCGACGAACCGCGCTTGCGGGTGCTCTTCGACGACCGGGCCCTGCTCTCCTTCTCCGCCGCGAGCTTGTCCGCCTCCGCGACCGCGAGCAGCTCTTCGGCATGGGCGCGGCCGGACTCGGTGCCCTCCATCCCGGCCAGCATCCGCGCCAGTTCCCGCACCCGCTCCGAGGGTTCGAGCGTGCGCACGTCGCTGCGCGTCACCCCCTCCGCGGTGCCCTTGTCCACCACCAGATGCCGGTCGGCGAACGCCGCGACCTGCGGCAGGTGGGTGACCACCAGCACCTGGTGGCTGCGCGCGAGCCGGGCGAGCCTGCGCCCGATCTCCACCGCGGCCCGGCCGCCCACGCCGGCGTCGACCTCGTCGAAGACCAGGGTCTGCACGGTGTCGGCGTGGGCGAGCACCACCTCGATGGCCAGCATGACCCGGGACAGCTCACCACCGGAGGCGGCCTTGTGCACCGGCAGCGCCGGTGCCGCGGCGTGGGCGCACAGCAGCAGTTCGACCTCGTCGATCCCCTCGGAACCGGCGTGCACGAGTTCCCCGTCCACGGTCAGCGCCCGCGGATCGGCGACGTCCGCGGGCCGCCGCTGGACCGTCACCTCGATCCGCGCCTGCCCCATCGCGAGCCCGGCCAGTTCCGTGGTGACCGCCTCGGCGAGTTCCGCCGCGGCCCTGGTGCGCGCCGACGACACCGCCGTCGCCCGCTCCGCCAGCCGGGCCGCCAGCTCGTCGCGCCGCGCGGCGAGCTCCGCCAGCGCCTCCTCCGAAGTGTCCATCGTGGATAGTCGCGCCCGTGCGTCCGCCGCCCAGGCGAGCACCCCGTCCACGTCCGCCGCGTACTTGCGGGTCAGCTTCTTCAGCTCGGCCTGCCGGGCGAGCACCTGCTCGAGCCGTTCCGGATCCGCGTCGAGCCCGTCCAGATACGCGCTCAGCTCCGCACCGACGTCCGCCAGTAGCACCGCCGCCTCGGCGAGCCGCGGCTCCAGCTCCCGCAGCACCGGGTCCTCGGCGGTGGCCAGCCTGCGGCGTGCCTCACCGAGAAGCCCCAGTGCCCCCGGCTGGTCCGGATCCCCGTCGGGCGAGCCGGTCACCGCGGCCTGCGCGGCGCCCGCCGAGGTGCGCAGCTCGTCGGCCGCCGCGAGCCGCTTGACCTGTCCGGCGAGCTCGCCGTCCTCCCCTGCCTGCGGATCGACCGCGGCTATCTCGTCGAGCCCGTGCCGCAGCAGGTCCGCCTGCTGGGCCAGCTCCCGCGAGCGGTTCTGCCGCTGCGCCAGCTCCGCCACCACCGACAGCCACTCTTCGCGGATCTCCTGGTACTCGTGCAGCGGACCGGCCACCGACTCCCCGGCGAACCGGTCGAGCACGGCACGCTGTTCGGCCGGGCGCAGCAACCGCAGCTGGTCGTTCTGCCCGTGCACCGCCAGCAGCCGGTCGGCCAGGTCGGCCAGCACGTTGACCGGCACCGAGCGGCCGCCAAGGTGCGCTCGTGACCGCCCGTCCGCGGTCACCGAGCGGAGGGCGATCAGACTGCCGTCGTCGTCGGCCTCACCGCCCGCGTTCGCCACGATCCGGGCGACGTGCCCGGCGAACACGCCCTCGAACCGGCCCTCGACCACGGCCTTTCCGGACCCGTTCCGCACCTTCGATGCCTCCGCGCGTCCGCCGGAGAGCAGGTGCAACCCGCTGACCACCATCGTCTTGCCCGCACCGGTCTCGCCGGTGACCACGGTGAATCCCGGGTGCAGTTCGAGCAGGGCGTCCTCGATCACTCCGAGGCCCTGGATGCGCATCTCGGCCAGCACGGCCCCCACCGTAGCCGCACCCGCCGACAGAACGACAGCGGATCCGGCGATCAGCGCGGGTGACGTTCCCGCCAGCTCTTCACCGGCAGCGCGAACTTGTGCACCAGGCGGTCGGTGAACGGCCCGGGCGACAGCCGGGCCAGCCGCACCGGGACCCGGCCCGACACCACCCGCACGGCGGCCCCGCCCGGCAGGTCGAAATGCCGCAGCCCGTCACAGGTGAGCACCGCGGGTGAACCGTGCGGGTCCACCCCGACCGTGATCACCGAACTGCGGGACACCACCAGCGGCCGGGAGAACATCGCGTGCGCGTTGCTCGGCACGACCAGGAGTGCCTCGACATCGGGCCAGATGATCGGACCACCCGCGGAAAACGCGTACGCGGTCGAGCCGGTCGGGGTCGCACACAGCACTCCGTCACAGCCGAAGGCGGACACCGGACGCCCGTCGACCTCGATCAGGGCGTCGAGAATCCGCTCGCGGGAGCTCTTCTCCACGCTGGCCTCGTTGAGAGCCCAGGTTTCGGCGACCAGCTCGCCGCCGACGGAGACGCTGACATCGATCGTCATGCGCTCCTCCACGGTGTAGTCGCGGTCGACCACGCGGTGCACGGTCTCTTCGAGCGCGTCGGAATCCGCCTCGGTGAGAAAACCCACCCGGCCCAGGTTCACCCCGAGCACCGGGACCCCGGCCGGGCGCGCGATCTCCGCGGCACGCAGCAGGGTGCCGTCACCGCCGAGCACGAGCACCAGTTCGGCACCGGCGGCCGGGTGGTCGTGCGGTGCGACCAGCGCGCACCGCGCACCGTCGGCGCCCTGCTCGACGAGCTCGCGCACCTCCTCGTCGGTGACCCGCAGGCCGATGCCGGCGGCGGCGAAGCGAGCCGCGACCTTCTGAGCCGCTTCACGGGTGGTCTCCCGGTCGGGGTGCATGACGAGCAGCACCTCGCGATCTCGGTTCACTGAGGGCCCTTTCCGACCGCGATCCGCACCATGTTCTCCACACTGTCCACATCGGACTCCGCTCGGCGCAGCCAGGCGAAGTACTCGACGTTGCCCGAAGGACCGGGCAGCGGGCTGGCCACCACTCCGTGCGCGTGCAGGCCCAGCGCCTCCGCGGCGGCCAGCACCTCGAGCACCGCCTGGACCCGCAGCTCCGGGTCCCGCACCACGCCGCCGCTGCCCAGCCGTTCCTTGCCGACCTCGAACTGCGGTTTGATCATCGGCAGCAGATCGGCCCCTGGCACGGTGCAGGCGGCCAGCGCGGGCAGCACCAGGCGCAGTGAGATGAACGACAGATCCCCGACCACGAGCTCGACCGGGCCGCCGAGCTGTTCGGGGGTGAGGTTGCGCACGTTGGTCCGGTCCAGCACGACCACCCGCTCGTCGGTCTGCAGCCGCCAGTCGAGCAGTCCGCGGCCGACATCCGCGGCGATCACCGTCCGCGCGCCACGGCGCAGCAGGACGTCGGTGAAGCCCCCGGTGGACGCCCCGGCGTCCAGGCATCGCTTCCCGGCAACGGACAGCCCGCGCGGTTCGAACTCTTCGAGGGCGCCCAAGAGCTTGTGGGCGCCGCGAGAAGCCCAGCCGGGGTCCTCGTCGGCGCCGCGTACCACGATCGCCTCGCCGGTCTCCACTCCGGTGGCCGGTTTGGTCGCGACCATGCCGCGCACGGTCACCTTGCCCTCGGCGATCAGCGCACTGGCCTGTTCACGGGACCGGGCGAGGCCCCGGCGGACGAGTTCGGCGTCGAGACGGGCCCTACGGGGCATCGCTCAAACCTTGTCGATGCTGGACAGGGCGAAGGTCAGCTCGGTGTGGACCGCCTCGAACCGGTCCACGTGCCCGGCCAGCGGCACGCGGTCCAGGTTTTCGAGCCCGGCCATCGCCTCGTCGATCCCCGCTCGGGGATCGGCCTGCTGCGGCGCGCCCGGCGGCGGCCCGGGCACCGGGCGGGGTGCCCCACTGAACGGACTTTGCTGTTGCACGGCTCCACGCTAACCGATCGCCGCGGCGCCGGACGCGAGCCCCAGCTCCGCCAGCGCCAGGGCCGCCCGGTCATCGGCCGCGCCCACCTCGGTGTGTCCCGACTCCCACGCGAGACCGCACAGCGCGCGAAGCAGGTCCAGCGCATCAGTGGAGCCGGTGGAGGCGGCGACGAGCCGTCCGCCGTCCACGGTGACCCGCCAGCCTTCCCGCGGCCCCACCGCCAGCGCGCTCGCCGGTTCGATCAGGGCGGTGAGGTCGGCCGCGAGGTAGCGCGGGCGCTCGGCGGGACCCGCCGCGAGCAGCCCGGCCGGGGTGGCCACCCCGGTGAGCACCGCGAGGGAATCGAGCCCGGCGGCCACGGCGCCCGCGATGTCGGTGTCCAGGCGGTCACCGACCACCAGGGCGCGTGCGGCCCCGGCGGAGGCCGCGGCGGTACGCAGCAGCGGGGCCGCGGGCTTTCCGGCCACCTCGGGTTCGGCGCCCGTCGCCGTCCGCAAGGCCATCACCATGGACCCGTTTCCGGGCAGCTGTCCCCGCTCCGTGGGCAGGGTGGCGTCCACATTGCAGGCCACCCACAGCGCGCCCGCCCGGATCGCCACGGAGGCCTCGGCCAAGTGCCGCCAGCCGGTCTCGGTCCAGTGGCCCTGGACCACGGCCGCCACGCCATCGCCTGCCTCGCGCACCGCGCGCAGCCCGGCCGCTTCGACCTCCGCCACCAGCGCGGGTGCGCCGACGACGAGCACCGGTGTCCCGGCCGACAGTCGCTCGGCCAGCAGCCTGGCGCCCGCCTGTGCGCTCGTGCTGACCTCCGCGGCCTCGGCGTCGATGGCCATTCCGCGCAGATTCCCGGCCACCTCACCCGGCGCCTTGGAGGCGTTGTTGGTGACGAACCGGACCCGGTTCCCGCGCTCGCGCAGCTTGCGGACCGTCTCCGCGACGCCGGGGATGGAACGGGCACCGTGGTAGACGGTGCCGTCCAGGTCGAGCAGCATGGCGTCGTACAGCGACGACACCAGGTCGTCAGGCTTGCTCATCCGAGCTGTCATCCTGTCCTTCGACGGGCTCGTCCGCAGGCTTCGGGTTCGCCAGCTCCTCGGCGCGCTCGCCCGCGTCGGTCTGTTCGTCGGTGTCGGCCTCGGCCGCGGCCAGGAACCAGCGCACGGCCTCCTCGCGGCGACCTGCCGCCGCCAGGTTGTCCGCGTAGGCGTAGAACAGCCGCGCGCTCCACGGATCCCGCTTGGCCGGGTCGAGGTCGTCTCCCTGCAGGGAAACCACCGCGGCGTCGAGCTGGCCGAGGTCCCGGCGGGCACCGGCGGCCACGATGCGGAGTTCGACCTCCACCTCGCGCGGCAACGGGCGGCCCGCGACCTCCTTGGCCAGGTCCAGCGCTCGCTCCGGCCGGCCGAGGGCACGCTCGGCGTCGGCGATCACGGCCACATGCTGGTCGGTCCTGGTCATCCGTCGCACGGCCCTCAACTCGGACAGCGCTTCGGCCCAGTGACCGGCGTGATAGGACACGAGGCCGAGCGCCTCACGCACGATCGGCACCCGGGACGCCTTCGTCTTGGCGTAACGGGCGTGCACGAGCGCTGCTTCCGGGTCGGTATCGATCAGGCCACCGGCCGCGACCAGGTGCTTGCCGACGGTCTCGGCCAGTCCTCGCGGCAGAGTGCGCAGGTCCCGCCGCGCTTCCTCGTCGAGGTCGGCGAAGTCGATGTCCTCGGGCAGCTCCGGAGCCTCCAGCAGTTCCCGGGCCAGTGCCACGTCCTCGGCCGTCTGCTCCGCGGGCGAGGCCTCCAGGCCTCGCCGGGGCGCCGGACGGCGCTCCCCGCGCTCGGGGGCACGGCGGCTGTCCTCACGCGGGCCGCGCCAGTCGTCGTGACGGGCCGCGGCGGGCCGCTGGTTCTCGTCACGGCGCTCCCGGAAGCCACCCTGTCGCTCGCCCTCGCGGGCAGGACGGCGTTCCTGGCCCTGGCCGCCGTCGAAGCGCTTGTTGCCGTCCCGGAATCCACCACGACGCTCGTCCTGCCGGAACCCACCGGAGCGGGGGCCGTCGTCGCGGAAGCCGCGACGGTCGGTGTCCCGGGGACCGGCCGACCTCCGATCGTCACGGAAGCCACCCGAGCGACGCTCGTCGCTGCGCGGACCACCAAAGCGCTTGTTCTCGTCGCGGGATCCACCCGAGCGCCGGTCATCGCTGCGCGGACCACCAAAGCGCTTGTTGTCATCCCGGAAGCCACCCGAGCGCCGGTCATCGCTGCGCGGACCACCAAAGCGCTTGTTCTCGTCACGGAAGCCACCAGAACGCCGCTCATCATCACGGCGCGGGCCACCGAAACGACTGCTGTCGTCGCGGGATCCACCGGAACGCCGGTCATCGCTGCGCGGACCACCAAAGCGCTTGTTGTCATCCCGGAAGCCACCCGACCGCCGGTCATCGTCACGGCCACTCCGCGGATTCCCGCGATCGTTGTTCCAGGCGGGCCGGTCCCGGCGGTCACCGCCGGAACGGTCACGGTCCTTGTTCCAGGCGGGCCGGTCCCCGCGGTCTCCTCCTCGCTGGCCCTCGGCCGAGCGGTGGTCTCCGCGTGAAGCGAACCGACGGTCACCGCTGTCGTTGCCTTCGCCGCGCCGGCGATCGGGCCGGCCGTATCCGCCGTCGCGATCCTGCTGACGCGGGCGGCCACCGTTGCCGCGGTCGTACTGCCCCGATTTACCGCTGCCGAACCCCCGCCTGTCACCACGCGGTGCGCCGGTGCGGCGTTGATCGGGACCCGAGTCACGGCGTCGCGGGCGATCGGACGCGGCGTCGCCCTCAAAGTCGCGCCGTCCGAACTCCGCCACTGTTCCTCCTACCAAACTTCGAAACATCTCAAGCTGCACATGCGCAAAGGGCCCGCTAGGATAGCCGGTTGGCTGCCCTAGCGGGCCCTTTGGAAAAGGTGTTCGGCGGTGTCCTACTCTCCCACACCCCTTCGAGTGCAGTACCATCGGCGCTGGTGGGCTTAGCTTCCGGGTTCGGAATGGGACCGGGCGTTTCCCCACCGCCATGACCACCGAAACATTATG
>NZ_VJWX01000128.1 GCF_007713715.1 Amycolatopsis rhizosphaerae | reverse complement strand
GTCCCTTCACAGTCAAATTGACTGTGAAGGGACCCTTCACGGCCAACACTCTGAAGAGCGGCGGGGTATAGGTCGTTATACGGCGACGCTGGTGGCGTGGACGGGGGCGCCGGTCTTGTCGCGCACCTCGTCGAGGGTGACGCCGGGGGCGAGCCGGACCAGTTCCAGGCCGCCGGGTGTCACGTCGAGGACGGCGAGGTCGGTGATGATGCGGTCGACCACACCCGCCCCGGTCAGCGGCAGTTCGCAGCGTTCGACGATCTTGGGTGAGCCGTCCTTGGCGACGTGGTCGGTGAGCACCACGACGCGGCGGGTGCCCGCCACCAGGTCCATCGCGCCACCCATGCCCTTGACCAGTTTGCCGGGCACCGTCCAGTTGGCGAGGTCGCCGTTGGCGGCGACCTGCAGCGCGCCGAGGATGGCGATGTCCACGTGCCCGCCGCGGATCATCGCGAACGAGGTGGCCGAGTCGAAGAAGCTCGCGCCGGGCAGCACGGTGACGGTCTGCTTGCCGGCGTTGATGAGGTCGGCGTCCTCCTCCCCCTCGCACGGGAACGGCCCGATGCCCAGCAGGCCGTTCTCGCTCTGCAGGAAGACGTTCACCCCGTCCGGCAGGAAGTTCGCCACCAGGGTCGGGATGCCGATGCCGAGGTTGACGTAGTCGCCGTCCCGGAGTTCCAGCGCGGCGACGGCGGCCATTTCGTTGCGGTTCCAAGCCATGACTCACGCCTCCTGACGCGCGCGGACGGTCCGCTGCTCGATGTCCTTGACCCGCGGGCGGGCGGCCACGAGCCGGTTGACGAAGATGCCCGGGGTCATCACGTCGTCGGGGTCGAGGAACCCGTCGAGGACGTGCTCGGCCTCGGCGACGGTGACCTGCCCGCACATCGCCACGAGGGGGTTGAAGTTGCGGGCCGTGTAGCGGTAGCGCAGGTTGCCCTCGCGGTCGGCGGTGTGCGCGTGCACGAGTGCCAGGTCGGCCACGATCCCGCGTTCGAGCAGATAGGTCTGCCCGTCGAAGACCTCGGTCGGCTTGCCCTCGGCGACCGGCGTGCCCACGCCGGTGCGGGTGTAGAACGCGGCGATGCCGGACCCGCCCGCCCGCAGGCGCTCGGCCAGCGTGCCCTGCGGGGCGAACTCGACCTCGATGCCGCCGTCGAGGTACTGCTGCGCGAAGAGCTTGTTCTCGCCCACGTACGAGGCCACGACCTTGGCCACCTGCTGGTTCTCCAGCAGCAGGCCCAGCCCCTTGCCGTCGACGCCCATGTTGTTCGAAACCACGGTCAGGCCGGTGACCCCCGACTCGGCCACGACCTCGATCAGGTCGGCCGGGATGCCGCACAGGCCGAAGCCGCCGACGGCGATGGTCATGCCGTCGCGCAAGGTCTCGCGCAACGCCTCACGGGCGTCGGGACGAAGCTTGCTCATCCAAGAACTCCTCGTTGTGTCCGGTGCATGGGCAGGCGTGAGGAGTACACGCCGCACCCGAAACCGCGTCAAGGAAGCGGTGTTGCCGTCTCCGGGATTTCTCGCCAGCCGGACGATCACACACCGGACGTCCACTCAGTGGACGCTAGGATCGGTACCGTGAGCGAGGTTCCCCATGTGGTCGGCCGGGTCGGCCGCCTGCTGCGCGCGCTGTCGCAGCAGGCCGTCTCCGGCGCCACCACCACCGCGCTCGCGCGCGACACCGGTCTCCCCCGCGCGACCGCCCACCGCCTGCTGGAGTCGCTGGCCCGCGAGGGCTTCGTCGACCGGGACACGCGCTCGGGCCGCTGGTTCCTCGGGCCCGAGCTGTACCTGCTCGGCGCCGCCGCCTCACCCCGGTACGACCTGACGAACGAGGCCCGCGGCAGCGTCCACCGGCTGGCACAGGCCACCGGCGAAAGTGCCTTCTTCTCGGCACGTCGCGGGGACGAGACGGTGGTGCTGCTGCGCGAGGACGGCAGCTTCCCGATCCGGTCCTTCGTGCTCTTCGAGGGCGCCCGGTTCCCGCTCGGGGTGGTCTCGGCGGGCATCGCGGTGCTCGCCTATCTCCCCGCCCGCGAGATCGACGCCTACCTCGATGCCCACGACCTGACGGAGCAGTGGGGCCCGTCCCACTCCCCCGACGCCGTTCGCGCCCGGCTGGCCGCCACGCGCGAACACGGCTGGTCGCTCAATCCCGGCCTGATCGTCGAGGGCAGCTGGGGCATGGCGGCCGCGGTCTTCGATTCCACCGGCTCACCGGCGTGGGCGCTGACCCTGACCGGGATCGAACCGCGGTTCCGTCCCGACCGGCAGCCCGAGCTCGGCCGCCTCCTGCTGGAGGAGGCCCATCACCTGTCCCGCAAGGCTCCCTGACCGGTACGGTTCTTCACCGGCTATCCGACCGAGTATTCGCTCTCGGCGGACAACCCGCCCTGATCATGTCAGTCGTCTGAATACCCGGCGGTCTTCGGCATCACTGAGCAGGCTTACCTGGTCTTCACCACCAACGTCTTCGCGCCGATGGGCCTGTGGCAACTACACTTCCTGTTCGGCGGCCGGGCTCGTCACCACGGCCGACCGACTCGGCGACAGCCGATAGCGTCTGCTGAGCGGTGCCGGAATCGGAACTACCGGACAGGCCAAGAGTCTGGAGACGGTGGAAGAGACCTCCGTGGTGATGGCGCGTGCCCACAGCGCGCCCGGAGCACCGGAGACTGCCATGGGACTGGTCGGAAACTTCGCCGTTGTAGGAGGCATGGGGTGTGCCGTGGTCTACGCGGCCGCCCGGCTGCTCGCACTCCTGATCGTCCTGCGGGGAACCCGGCCCGGCCAGCGGGCGGAACTCGTTCGCGCGGTGGCGGAACTGTTCCGCCCCTGGCGACGGACCTCGCGAGCGGAAGGCGCTCGCCCTGGCCGTGGCGATCGTTAGTCACGGGAGGCGGGGCATGCTGGGGCCAGCCCCACCCCCGTCCACCGGTCAGCCGCATGGTGCGGGACCGGTCGCTCCGCCAGGCTCCGTGGTGATCAACTCGACACACGGAGGAGTGCAGGATGGTTCGGCGGATTCGGCCGGCAGTGGCGGCGATCGCGGTCATGGCAGCGGCTCTCGCGGTGTTCGCCGCCCCGGCGGCGGCACAGCCGCAGTCCGGGCCGGTGGACACCGCGGTGGCCCACCTGCGAGACGAACTGACGGCCGCCCATCTGCCCGCGGCCTCCTATGCGGTGGTGTCCGGAGACGGCACCGTGACGACCGGCGCGGTCGGCTCCGGCGTGACGCCGCAGTCGCCGTTCCTGCTGGGCTCGCTGAGCAAGTCGTTCACCGCGATGGCGGTGATGCAGCTCGTCGAAGCAGGCAAGGTCGGCCTGGACGCCCCGATCACCACCTACCTCCCGTGGTTCCGCACCGCGGGGTCCCCCGATCCGATCACGGTGCGGCAGCTGCTGAACCAGACCAGCGGCCTGCCGACCGAGGCGGGCACCGTGGACCTCTACGAGCCGGACACCACGCTGGAGCAGCGCGTCCGCGCGCTGGCCGGCGTGGTCCCGGTGTCCCGCCCCGGTGAGACCTTCCACTACTGCAACAAGAACTACGCGACGCTGGGGCTGATGGTCGAGCGGGTCTCCGGCCAGGACTACGCGGGCTACGTCAAGGAGCACATCTTCGCCCCGCTCGGGATGACCAGGAGCTTCACCAGCCTCGCCGACGCGCGCCGCGCCGGCCTGGTCGAGGGGTCCTCGGTGCTGTTCGGGCTGAACGTGCCGATGGAGACGCCGGAGTTCCGCGGTGCGCTGCCCGACGGCTACCTGGTCTCCACGGCCGAGGACCTCGGCCACTACCTGACGTTCCAGCTGACCGGCGACTACCGGGGCGCCAGGCCGCTGTCCCCGGAAAGCCTGCGGCTGATGCACAGTCCGGCCGTCGCGGTCGGCTCGGACCACGCGATCGACGGCATCGACCACTATGGATTCGGGTGGGGCACCGGGACCCTGAACGGCAGGCCGGTCGTGCAGCACGACGGCGACCTGACCCGCTACCACGCCAACCTGGGCTATCTTCCCGACAGCCGCGTGGGTCTGGTGGTGCTCACCTCGCGCAACCCGGTGCTCTTGGACAACGGCGCGCCCTTCCACCACACCCTCGCGGTCCTCGCGGGCGCGCCCGCTCCCGAGACCGGCAACACCTTCCTGATGACCTACGGCGTCATCGACTCGGTCGCGCTCCTGGTCCTCGTCGCGATGGCACTGGCCACCCGCCGCCAGGTTCGCCGCGCACGGCGGCTACCGGATCTCCTGCGGGACAGGGGTTTCGGCCGTGTGGCGGTGCGCCCGCTGGTGGGACACGTGCTGGCGGCTGCCGCGCTGTACGCGGCGGTGTTCGTCGGGGTCGGCATGCTCGGCTACGGCCGCCGGCTGCCGCTGGACGTGGCGTTCCAGGCACTGCCGGACGTCACCCTCGTCGTCCTGGCCGGCATGGCGTTCCTGGTGGTGCGCGGCGTGGCGTGGTTCGCGCTGGCATGCCGCCCGCGAAGCCGTCGTTCGTGATCACCACCGCCGTGCCCGGCGACGAAGAGACCGGCCTAACTCCCGTTGCGGTCGCCCGAGACTTCGTAGCGCGCGAGTTCGCGTTTGAGGACCTTCCCCGTCGGGTTGCGCGGCAACCGGTCCAGGAACACCACGTCCCGCGGTACCTTGTACCGCGCCAGGTTCGCCTTGACGTAGTCCTTGACGTCGTCTTCGCTGAGGGTGGTCTCCTCCCGCCGCACCACGAAGGCCCGCAGCCGCTGCCCGAAGATCTCGTCCACCACCCCGATCGCGGAAACCTCCACAATGGACTCATGCCGGGCGAGCAGTTCCTCCACCTCGTTCGGGAACACGTTCTCCCCGCCCGAGACGATCATCTCGTCGTCCCGTCCGTCGATGAACAGCCTGCCGTGCGCGTCGAAATGGCCGACGTCGCCCGACGACATCAGCCCGTCGATCACCTCCTTGGTGCCGCCGCCGGTGTAGCCCTCGAACTGCAGGGTGTTGCCCACGAAGATCCGCCCGGTGCGCCCCGGCGGCAGTTCCCGGCCGTGCTCGTCCAGCACCTTCACCCTGGCCCCGCGCACGACGCCGCCCACGCACCCCGGTTCGTCGGCGAGGTCCTCCGGAGTGGCGATCGTGGCGTAGGCGACTTCGGTGGAACCGTAGAGGTTGTAGAGCACGGGGCCGAACCGCGCCATGGCCCGCTCGCACAGCCGGGCCCCCAGCTGCGCACCCGCCACGAAGATGATCCGCAACGAGGAAAGATCCTTGCCGCGAAAGGCTTCCTCGTCCAGTTCGAGCATCCTGTGCAGCATCACCGGCACCACGATCAGGGCCGTGGCCCGGTTCCGGTGCAGGCTTTCCAGCGCGACCGCGGGATCGAACCGGCGCCGGATCACCAGGGTCGATCCCAGCAGCACGGCCAGCAGCGCATGGGCGAAGCCGAGCGTGTGGAACATCGGCGCGCAGCATTCGGTCACCTCGCGCGTCCGGAACGGCACCTTCGACAGCAGCGCGCCGACCGGGGCCAGCGACTTCGGCTCCGCCCGCGGCGCGCCCTTCGGCTTCCCGGTGGTCCCGCTGGTCAGCAGGATCACCTTGGGCGCCTGGCCCGGATCGGGCGGCGCCTCGCGGGAGGCCCCCGCGATCAGCGCGTCGAGAGTGTCCTCGCCGGGACTGTCCGCCCAGGCGCGGAACCGGCCCCTCGGCGGTTCGACACCGGCCAGCATCCCGGCGTACTCCTCGTCGTACACCAGCAGTTCGGTGCCCTCGCGCACCGCGACCTCCCGGATCTGCGGGCCCGCGAAGTCGGTGTTGAGCAGCACGATCCGGGCCCCGCACTTGGCCGCCGCGAACACCGATTCCAGGAAACCGCGGTGGTTGCGGGCCAGGATCGCCACCCCCTCCCCCGGCCGCAGGCCCCGCTCGCGCCAGGCGTTGGCCAGTGCGTTGGTCCTGGCGTCGAGTTCGGCGAAGCTCAGCGTGCCCCGCTCGTCGATCACCGCGGTGCGCTCGGCGTACCGGATCCCGGCGATCACCGGCAGCGCGGCCACCGTGCCGAACCGGCCGAACGCGCCCGCCATCCGCGCGATCCGGCCCGGCGTCTCCAGGCCGAGCAGCCCGCTGCGCGCGCACAGTGCCACGTAGGCGGCCTCGTCGGCCGCGCGCCGCGCGAGAAAACCCCACTGCCGTAACATCACCGTCTCCCGTCAGGCGTGGTAGCCGAGCAGCTTGGCGGCCAGATCGCTCATGATTTCGTCGGCGCCCCCGCCGATCCCGAGGATCCGCGCGTCCCGGTAGTGCCGTTCGACCTCGCTCTCCCGCATGTACCCCATTCCGCCGTGGAGTTGCACCGCCTGGTCGACGACGTACTTGCAGGCGGCCACCGCGGCGTTCTTCGCCACGCAGACCTCGGCGAACTGCGGCTGCCCGGAGGCGTGGCGGACGGCGACGCCGCGCACGTAGGTCCGCGCCAGTTCGACCCGCTGGAACATCTCCACCAGCCGGTGCCGCACCACCTGGCGGTCGATCAGCGGCTTGCCGAACGTGCTGCGCTGCTTCGTGTAGGCGACGGTGAGGTCCAGGCAGCGCGAGGCCACGCCGTAGGCGTGCAGGGCGACCCCGATCCGCTCGCTGACGAAGGCCTGCATGATCAGGCCGAACCCGCCGTTTTCGTCGCCGACCAGGTTGCGGGCGGGCACCCGGCAGTCCGTGAAGGACAGTTCGGCGGTGTCCGAGCAGAGCCAGCCCATCTTGTCGAGCCTGCGCGAGACCTGGAAGCCCGGGGTGCCGGCTTCGATCACCAGCAGGCTCACGCCCCCGAATCCGGGGCCGCCGGTGCGCACCGCGGTGGTGACGAAATCGGCGCGCGTGCCGGAAGTGATGAACATCTTCGCCCCGTTGACGACGTAGTCGTCGCCGTCACGCACCGCGGTGGTGCGGATCGAAGCCACGTCGGAACCGGCGTCGGGTTCGGTGATGCCCAGCGAGCCGATCTTCTCCCCCGCCAGGGTGGGCCGGACGAAGCGCTCGATCAGGTCCTCGTTGCCCGCGGCCACCATGTGCGGCAGGGCGATGCCGTGGGTGAACAGCGCCGAATGCGCGCCGGACGAGCCGCCCGCCTCGAACCAGGCTTCCCCGGCGACGAGCGCGTCGAGTTCGTCGCCGCCCTGCCCGCCCACCTTCTCGGGGAAGTTCACCCCGAGCAGTCCCGCGTCGGCGGCCTTGCGGTGCAGTTCCCGCGGCAGCGCGCCGTCGCGCTCCCAGTCCGCGAGGTTGCCAGTGACCTCCCGCTCGACGAAACGGCGCGTGCTTTCGCGCAGTGCCTTGCGTTCCGGGGTGTCGAGCTCGTGCATGCGCTCAGCGTCCTTTCCAGACGGGCGGGCGTTTTTCGGTGAAGGCGAGAACGCCTTCGGTGGCGTCCTCGGACAGCACGGCGGCCGAGGCGATGTCCCCCTGGCGCCGGAAGGCCTCTTCGGTGGTCCAGTCCACTGCCTCGTCGACGATCCGTTTGCTGACGCGGACGCTGACCGGTGCGTTGACCGCGATCCGCCCGGCGAGGTCGAGCGCGGCGTCGAGCACCTTCCCGGCCGGGGCGAGCGCGTTGATCAGCCCGAGTTCGGCCAGGCGCGCCGCGGGCATCGGATCGCCGGTGAGCGCGAGTTCCATGGCGACGTTGCGCGGCAGGCGTTCCCGCAGCCGCAGCACGCCACCGGCGGCGGCGGCCAGTCCGCGCTTGGGTTCGGGGATGCCGAACTGCGCGTCCTCGGCCGCCACGATCAGGTCGGCGACCAGCGCCAGTTCACAGCCGCCCGCCAGCGCGTGCCCCTCCACGGCCGCGATCAGCGGTTTCACCGGTGGCTTCGCGGCCAGACCGAGCGGGCCGCGCTTTTCGGTCATCGGGAACTCACCGCGGGCCGCGCCCTTGAGGTCCATCCCGGAACAGAAGGCACCACCCGCCCCGGTGAGCACCGCGACCTGGGCGTCCGGATCGGCCTCGAACGCGTCGATGGCCCGTTCGAGCGCCTCCGCCATCGCCAGGTTGACCGCGTTGCGGACCTCGGGCCGGTTGAGCGTGATCACGGTGACCGGGCCGCGGCGCTCGACGAGCACCGGCGCCGGCGGCGGTGCGGGCAGGGACCGCCGGTCCGTTCCGGTGAAGGTGACGGCGCCGTCGGCGGCCACCTCGACCGGCCGCCGCACCGGGTCGTCCGCACCGGTGAGCGCTTCGAGGATTTCGGGCTGCGTGCTGCGCAGGAGCACCCGCGCACCGTCCGGGGTGAGCACGCTCAGCACCGCGGCTTCCGGCTCACCGTCCCTGCTGTAGGGAACGGTGTAGGCCTCCAGCACGCCCGGCCCGGCGTGGTCCGTGCGGACCGGGCGCGACGGCGGGTTCTCGACGATCGGCTGCAGATGCCGGAACGGCCGTTGGGGCGGGGTCGCGGAGTAGACGCCGATCGAGTGTTTCGTGGCGTACCAGCCCAGCGAAGTGGACAGCCCGAACGCGCCCGGCTCGTCGCGCAGCCGCTGCACGAGCACGGCGACGGCGTGGCTGCCGTAGTTGTTGCCGGGCCCCCCGGCAAAGGTCAGACCGCCGGTCACCGTCAGCGGCCGCGCCGGATCGTCGGTGGGCAGGCCCAGCTCACGCGCCGCGATCTGCACCGCGGACGGGAAGCACGAGTACAGGTCCACCTCCTCGACGTCCTCGATGGACACTCCGGCGTGGCCGAGCGCGGCCCGCCCGATGGCCCGGATCGCGGGTGAGGCGGCCAGCGACGCCCGTTCCGAGACGAACCACTCGTCGTGCCCGGAGGCCCCGGCGTGCGGGAAGACCCACTTGTCCTGCGGCACGCCCGCCGCCTCCGCGGCCGCCACGCTGCAGAGGATCAACCCGCTGGCCAGATCGACCTGCAGGTTCGCGCACAGCAGCTTGGTGTAGGGCGCCGACACCATCCGGTTGTCCGCCGAAGGGCGGGCGATCTCCTCGGCGGAGAGCGCCGTCGGCTGCCAGGCGTGGCGGTTGGCCGAGGCCACCGAGGAAAACCTCGACCACAGTTCGCCGATCGCCCGCTGGTGCGCGGCCGGGTCCCGGCCCAGACTCGCCCGCACGGCGGATTCGATGAGCGCGTACATGTAGATCGGCGCGCCCAGGCCGGCTCCCGCCTCGGCGGGGTTGTTCGCGACCTTGTCGATGCCGAGCACCCGCGTCGGCGCGACGCTGTCGTCCTGGACGGGCCAGTCCGGCCGCGCCCCCCGCTTCTGGGCCGCCGCCAGGCTCGCCCCGGCTTCCGCGCCGGTCACCAGCACCACCTCGGCGTCGCCGGAGGCGATGGCTTCGGCCGCGGCATTGATGAGCAGTTGCGCGCCGTCCCCGCCGAACCTGCTCGACTGCACGGTCTCCTTCGGCCGCGCCCCGACCTCCCGCGCCACCAGCGCCGACTGGTCCCGGTAGGTCCAGGAGGCGCTGGCCACCGAGTAGACCGCGTCGGCGGCGGCCAGCAGGCTTTCGCCCGCTCCGCTGTCCTCAGCCGCACGCCGCAGCGCCTTGACCGACAGCGCGACCGGGTCGAGCGTGCCCGGCTCCCGCTGCACGAACTGGCCCGCGCCGACCAGCACCGGGGTGGCCGGGTCGAGCGTCCGGCCCGAAGCGCGGTGCAGCACGGGCTTGCGCCGGGGCCTGGTGTGGGCGTTCCTGCCGAGCACGTCGGCGAGCTTGGCGAGCGAGGCGTCGAGTTCTTCGCTGAGGCTGCGCACGACCGAGGCGCCCATCGGCCCCTTGACCGGCTGACCGTCGAGGCCCGCGTCGAAGAACACCTCGGCGCCGCCGGAGTGGGGGCGCACGGTGAGCCAGAAGCCGAAGGTGAGCCCCATCGGGCCGGTCCCCCGCAGCTCCAGGCCGTCCTCGCCGGCCTCGGCCACGGTCCAGCGAAGGTCCGCGGGAATGCCCATGATCTTGGCCTGCTGGGTGAAGCGCAGGCCCGCTTCGGCCCGCTCGGGCGGTTCGCCGCGCCAGCCGCTGTGCAGGGTCATCCACTCCGGGAACCGCGCCGGCTCGGTCAGGAAGGCGACGGTCTGTTCGACGGTGGCCGGTACGGGCCTGCTCGCCCGCGCGGTGCTGGAGAACGCGGCGAGTCCGGCGGGCGGGGTGTGAGCAGGCCCGGCTTGCGCGGCCGGTGCCACGGATTCAGCCGATGCGGCCGGTGCGGCGGGCCCGGCGCGGTGCAGGAGCCCTCGGATCACCTCTCGCCGCAACTCCGGGTTCGCGGCCACGGCCCGCGCGAGCTGCCCCAGCCCGCGCAGCTGGGCACGAGCGCGCGCAAGCCCGTGTTTCGAGGGTTTCGGGGTGCTCATCCGGCCCACCTTCGCAGTTACCGTCTAATTGGACTGTTTGTCGCGGGCGCAAGCCTGCCCTAAGAAGCAGGCGTTACGCAAGACCCGGAATTGACCGAAGAACAGTTCACTCGTACGGTATCTGGGTGACGGAACTGAAGGCACCCCGGCGAACGCAGGAGGAGCGCCGGACGGCGACCCGCAACCGCATCCTCGATGCCGCGGTCGAGTCACTGCTGGAGCGCGGCTACGCGGCGACGACGGTCGGCGAGGTCCAGGACCGGGCGGGCGTCGCGCGCGGCACCCTGCTGCACCATTTTCCCACCCGGGTCGACATCATGGTCGCGGCCATCAAACACATCTCGGACCGGCGGGTCGAGCAGTTCGAGCGCGAACTGAAGCTGATCCCCAGCGACACCGGCCGGCTGGCCGCCCTGGTCGACCTGGCCTGGCGCGACCTGAACAGTCCGATGTTCTTCGCGGCACTGGAACTGTGGGTGGCCGCACGGAGCGAGCCGGAACTGCGGGACGCGCTGATCCCGGTGGAGCGGGAACTGTTCTCCCGGATCCACGAGAGCATGCTTTCCGTGGTCGGCGCCGAAGCGGTCGACCCGCGCCTGCCCACGCTGGTCCAGTTCACCCTGGACCTGCTCACCGGGCTGAGCATGTCCACGATCCTGACCAGCAACCTCGGCTCTCGCGAGGTGCTGCTGCGCCGCTGGAAGACCGCCCTGTCCGTCCTCATGGGAGAGCTCGACGCCACACAGCTCGTCGCGCGCTCACGCCGCTCCTGACTTGCCCCGCCAGGTACCCCTGGGGGTATACTGGCGGTGTTCCCGAAGCTCAACGGAGGTAGAGCGCCATGTGCCAGCGAGTCGAATGCCCCCAGTGCAAGAAGCCGACCTACCAGGGATGCGGCCAGCACGTCGAGCAGGTGCTCGGCGATGTCCCGGTCTCCCAGCGCTGCTCCTGCGGAACGCAGCAGCAGCAGGCGCGCGGCGGCCACCCCTTCGGCCTCCGCTGACCCCTCAGCCGAAAGCGCTCCGTGCCCGTCCAGGGCGCGGAGCGCTTTCTTTTCGCGTGGGAGCGGTCAGGCCAGGGTGAGGAACAGTTTTTCGAGCTGGGCCCGGTCGGCCGCGGCATCGGGCGAGCCTTCCCGGTCCGCGGAGACGCACTTGTCCAGCCCGGTCGCGATGATCTTGAACCCGGCCCGGTCCAGCGCCCGGCTCGCCGCCGCGAGCTGGGTGATCACATCCTTGCAGTCGCGGCCGGACTCGATCATCTGGATGATCCCGCCGATCTGCCCCTGTGCGCGCCGCAGCCGGACCACCACGTCGGACAGCTCGTCAGCCTCGAGTTTCACGACAACCTCCTCCTGTTACCCCCCAGGGTACGACCACGGTAGCCGAACTTCACACCAGCTGGGTGATGCTCTGCACCGCGCTGTAGCCCGCGATCAGCACGAGCATGATCCCGAACGCGGTGGTGAGCCGATCCGGGGAGACGCGGGAAGCGACCCGGTTGCCCAGCAGCACCCCGATCATCGCCGCGGCGACGAACAGGCCGAGCAGGGGCCAGTTCACCGTCGTGGTCTGGGTGAGCAGCCGCGACGACAGCGCGACGGCGCTGTTCAGCGCGATCACCACCAGCGAGGTGCCCACCGCCGTGGCCCCGTCGAAACCCAGCGCGAGCACCAGCGCGGGGACCACCACGAACCCGCCGCCGACCCCGAAGAACCCGGTCAGCAGGCCCACCACGGTGGCCGCGACCACCACCTTCACCGAACGGGCCACGCCCGCCTTCGGCCGGGTGATCGTGGCGACACCACTGCCACCACCGCCACCCTCGTCACCGGCGGGCGCGGGTTCCGGTCGTTTGCGCCGCCGCGCGAACATCGCGACCGCGGCCAGGACCATCAGGCCGGAGAAACCGAGCAGCAGGACGGTGGGACTGACCAGGCTACTGGCCTTGGCACCGGCCACCGAGCCCACCGAGCCGAGCAGCCCGAACGCCAGGCCCTGGCCGAGCCGGACCCGCCCGGCGCGCCGGTGCGCGAACACGCCGGTGAGCGCGGACACCCCGACGATGACCAGCGACATGGTCGTGGCCGCGTGCGGGTCCTGCCCGAGCAGGTAGACCAGTGCGGGAACGGTGAGGATGGAACCGCCCGCACCGAGCGCACCGAGGCTGAGCCCGATGACAAGGCCCACGGGTAACGCGAGCAGAAGCGTCATGACAGGATCGCCCGTCCCTCGGCCATCGGAAGCCCGACGGAAGAAGCCTCGTCGTAGTCGTCGTCGACGGCCACCACCTGCCGCCCCGCCGCGGCGAGCACCGACGCCGCGATCGAGGCCCGGTAGCCGGAATGGCAGTGCACCCACACCTCACCGTCCGGCACCTCGGGCAGGCGCTCAAGCAGCTCGTGCAGCGGGATGTGCACCGCGCCCTCGATATGCCGGGTGTGCCATTCCTGGTTGCGGCGCACGTCCAGGACGACCACCGGCCGGTGGTGGCGGACCTGGGCCAGGTCGCCGAAGCGCGCCGTCGGGAACGAGCCGAGCGGACGGCCGCCCGCCCACTCGCGCGGCGATCCGGTGGCGGCCGCCTCGAGGCGGTCGATACCGATGCGGACCAGCTCGCGCTGGGCCTCGGCGACCTGCTCCGCGGTTTCGCCGAGCAGGGTCAGCGGGGTGCCCCACGGGATGAGCCAGCCGAGGTAGGTGGCGAAGTTCAGGTCGAGACCGAAGTTGAGCGAACCGCCCACGTGCCCGGCCGCGAAGGCGGTGCGGTGGCGAAGGTCGACCACCCACTCCCCCGCCTCGATGCGGCGGCGGAGCTCGTCGGCCTCCGCGCGCTGCGGCGGCGTCAGGTCGGGCGCGTCCGGTCCCGCCGCGTTGGCCGGGCCCATGTGCGCGTAGTAGGCCGGGTAGGCGTCCAGCCCGGACAGCAGCTCGTCCACATAGGACCGCTCGTCCCTGGTGAGCGCCGGGTTGATCCGCTTCTCCCTGCCGATCGTGGATTCCTCGCCCTGCGTGGGGGTGGACGCGCAGAAGCTGCCGAAGCCGTGCGTGGGGTAAATGCGCGTTTCGTCCGGCAGCTCGGCGGCCAGGCGCTGCGCCGAGGCGTACTGGGCGTGCACCAGCTCCCCGGTGTGGGCCGGGCCGAGCAGGTCCGGCCTGCCGGTCGAACCGAAAAGCAGGGAGCCGCCGGTGAACACGGCCGGTGTCTCGTCCGGCGCCTCGAGCACGTAGGCGAGGTGGGTGAACGTGTGGCCCGGGGTGTCCATCGCGCGCACCCGCATCGCCGAGCCCACGGCGACCTCGTCGCCCGGTTCGATCGGCGTGTACTCGAAGGCCACCTGGTCGGCGGCGTTGACGTGGTAGACGGCCCCCGCCGCCCGCGCCAGCGCGAGACCGCCGGTCACGTAGTCGTTGTGGACATGGGTTTCGAAGACGTGCTCCAACCGGACCCCCCGGTCTTCGAGCAGGCTCAGCACGCGGTCGATGTCCCGCTGGGGGTCGACCACGAACGCGACCTCACCGTCGTGGACGAGGTAGCTGCGGTCTCCCAGTGAGGGCGTGTCGATCGCCACGATCTCCGGCATTGTGCTCACTCCTTCACGCCGCGTTCCCGTGCGGGCCGTGGACGACCGGCCGCCCTGCCGGCACCCGGGCACCGGTGCCGCCGGCGACCGACCACGCGTCGAGCCCCGCCGCGGCGAGCCACGAGGCCGCCCTCCGGCTCCGGTTACCACTCGCGCAGACGACGTAACTGCGTTCGCCCCGGCGAACCTCGCGAGTCCGCTCCGGCACGCCGACCTCCTGAACCATCCGACCTCCCATACCCATAGGGGTATCTCTCGGTCCAGGGTAGACAGGGCGCCCGGTTTCCCGCAACTACCCCCAGGGGTATGAAAGCTCATACCTCGCTGGGTATCCGGACGACGTCAGAGCGTGCCCGTCACCGCCTGCAGTCCCAGGCTCGAAGCGGCGACCGCCACCCACAGCAGCCCACCCAGCACGAGCGGTCGCGGCCCCGCCCGCCGCAGATCCGCCGGGCGCAGCGACAAGCCGATCCCGGCCAGTGCCGCGGTGATCAGGAAGGTGCCCAGCCCCGACAGCGCGGGATGCCAGCCGGACGGAACGAGCCCGGCGCTGTCCAGGCCCGCCGCGACGACGAACCCCACCAGGAACACCGGCACGATGCGGCGCCACGGCATCTCCCGCAGCCGCACCGGGCCGCCGGCCCGGCGGCGCGCCGAGAGCACCGCCAGCACCAGCACGATCGGGATGATCATCAGGGTCCTGGTCAGCTTCACCACGATGCCGTAGGCACCGGCGTCGCCGCCGTAGGCGAACGCGGCCGCCACCACCGAGGACGTGTCGTTGATCGCCGTTCCGCTCCACAGGCCGAAGGCGTGCGGGCTCATCCCCAGCAGGTGACCGAGCGGCGGGAACAGCAGCACCGCGGCGATGTTGAAGGTGAAGATGGTGCCGACCGCGTAGGCCACCTCGGTTTCGGCGGCCCCGATCACCGCGGTCGTGGCCGCGATCGCCGACGCGCCGCAGATGCCGGTGCCCACGCCGATCAGGGTTCGCGCGTCGCCCCCGACGCCGAGCAGCCTGCCCAGCGCCCAGGCGCCGAGCAGCGCCACGGCGAGCGTGCCGAGCATCACCGGCAGGGAGCCACCCCCCACCCGGACCACCTCGCGCAGCGAAAGCCCGGTACCGAGCACGACGATGGACAACTGGAGAACGGGTTTGGCCGCCACCTGGTAACCCGGCGCCCAGCGGGCCGCGCGCAGGCCCGGGAGCACATTCCGGTGTGGCTGCTTGAGCGTGCCGGTCTGGCCCCCGCGCCCGTGCCGACGACTGACGGCGGGGTGCGGACTCCGCGTATCTGGGATGGTCTCGACGCGTCTGGCAAGCCGCTCATC
>NZ_VJWX01000127.1 GCF_007713715.1 Amycolatopsis rhizosphaerae | reverse complement strand
GCCGCACCCTCCGCGAAGCCAGGGCCGTGAGGGGCCCCTCACGGCAAACCGCAACCCCTTCGCTCAGGCCCGTTCGGGCAGGGCCTGCGGCCGCAGCACGGCCACCGGGCATTCGGCGTGGTGCAGCACGCCGTGACTGGTGGAGCCCAGGCCGATCCCGGCGAGCCCGCCGCGCCCGCCGCGCCCGCGGGAGCCGACCACGATCAGTTGGGCGCCTTCCGCGGCCTGCAGCAGGGCACGCACCGGGCGGTCCTCGACCAGCCGCTGGGACACCTCGACCCGCGGGTATTCCGCCTTCCACCGCTGGAGCCGGGACGTCAGGTCCTCCTCGTCGTCGGCGGAGGCCAGTGCCTGGACCGCGATCAACCGGACGCCGCGCGCGGCGGCCGTGGCGAAGGCGAAGCCGAGAACGGTGTCGCTGAGCGGGGAACCGTCCACCCCGGCCACGATCGGGCCGTCCTCGGGGACCGCGCCCCGCACCACGACGACCGGGCAGTGCCCGTGCGTGGCCAGCCCGACGGCCACCGAGCCGAGCAGCAGGCCGGTGATCCCGCCCAGCCCGCGCGAGCCGAGCACGGCCAGGTCCGCCGTCTCCGAAGCCCGCACCAGTTCGGCGACGGGCTGCCCGGCCCGCAGTTCGGTGCGCACCGGCACGGCGGCGGTGTGCTCGGCGACCTTCTTGGCCTCCTCGAGCCGCTCCCGGCCCTGGTCCAGCAGCGCGTCACGGTAGCTGCGGGGCAGTTTGACCGGCGTGTACGGCTCGGGAGACGGCACGGCGCAGGCGAAGAGCAGGGTCAGCGCCGCGCCGCGCCGGGCGGCTTCGGCCGCCGCCCAGCGCACGGCGTCCAGTGACGACGGCGAACCGTCCACCCCCACCAGGACCGTTTCGTCGTGGCCCACGTTCAGGACTCCTCGGGACGGGCCGCGATCGCGGCGGGTGCGGCGGCCGGCGTGGCGGTGACCGGGTAGCCGAGACGCAGGATGAGTTGCGGATAACCGGGCAGGCCGAGCCGCTCGATCAGGCCCGAGCGCACCTCGGGCAGGTGCAGGGGCTGGGTCAGCACCGAACCGACCAGCCCGTGGGTGATCGCGGTCAGCCAGATCCGCTCCATGGCGATGCCGGCGCTGAGGTGGTCGCGGCGGGTGTCGTCCTTGGTCAGGACCACCAGCAGGCCCTCGGCCATCAGCCGCTCGGTGAGCGTGATGGTGTCCGGCAGATGCGTGGCGTCGCGCACCAGACCGGTCCACGGCAGCGTGGACACGTCGCGGAACGGCTCGGGGAACTGCGCCGACCAGGCGGTGAGCTCCCGCTGGTAGGCCCGGTCGTCGTGCAGCACCTCGCCCGCGTAGCCCAGCAGTTCGGCCAGTGCGCCGGACTCGCCGCGGCGGTCGATGGGGCGCGCCTCGGTGCCGGGAGTACCGCCCGACTCGGCCAGTTCCCGCAGGCTGTGCGGCGGGATCTGGTGGAGGCTGAAGGGCGCCCGGTAGCTTTCGCGGCGGAAGATCGCCGAGTACTGGTCGACTTCGCGGCCGGTCGCCTCCTTGCGCCCGATCGCGGTCATCCGGGCGACCAGATCGGGTCGCCGCTGGTCGGGGAACAGCGAAACCGCCACGTCCCAGCCCAGCGTCCGGATGGCCAGTTCGAGGTTGGCCAGCGCCGCGCCGCAGGAGATCACCCGGTCCCGGCCGGTCGGGTCGTGCCGCGGCAGGGTCACTTCGAACCGTTCGTAGAGGTCGGCCGCGTCCGCGCGGGCCTCCAGCGTCCACGGCTGGGTGTTGTGCACCGATGGCGCGCGGCTCACCGCGCGCGCGAGCACACCGACCTCGGTGCTGGACCAGGTCATGGCGCGACCTCCTCGGTCTGGTTCTTCGGCTGGGTGATCGCCTCGGGACGGCGGCGGGGCGTGGCCGGGGCGGTGAAGCCGTAGCCGAACCGCAGCACCACCTGCGGCCGGGTCCGGTCGCCCACCAGGCGGCCCAGCGAGGTTCGGGTGGCGGCGATCTCCACCGGCTGGGACAGAAACGACGCGCTGACCCCGGCCGTGGTGCCGGTCAGCAGCACCCGCTGCATGGCCTGGCCGGTGCGGAGCTGCGCCAGCGGGGTGTCGGTGTAGGAGCCGAGCACCGCCACCAGCGGTTCCCGTTCGTACCGGCGTTCCGGGGAGGAGTCCGTGACGGTGTAGTGCCGCAGCGTCAGCAGGCTGCCGGGCGCGGGCCGGGGACCGCCCGCCGCCGCGGGCACGCCGTCCTCGCGCAGCGCGTCACCAGCGGTCCAGCGGTGCAGCTCGGCCTGGAAGCCGGGGTCCTCGCTCTGCAGGTACTCGGCGTGGCGCAGCAGCGCGGCCAGTGCGTCGAGATCGGCCGGACGTTCCAGCAGCACCAGTTCCGCTCCCTCTTCGGCCGCGGCCTCGACGAGGGCCTGGCGGATCCACTGGGGCACGGCACGGTCGGTGAACGGGCGGCGGTTGCTGCGGCGGAAGGCGATCGCGCGGGCCAGCGCCCGGTCCTCGGAGGTGGGCCGGTGGGCGCCACCCAGGATCACCGTGGCCAGGTGGCCGGGGCGGTCCCGGTCCGGCAGCAGGTGCACCTGCGCGGTCCGCCCGGCAGCCTGCAGCGCCAGCCGGATGTCGAGGATCGCCGCCCCGCAGGACAACCGCGCCTCCCGGCCGTCGGGGTCCGCCACCGGCAGCACCCGGCCGGGGTCGAGCAGCACGTCGATGCGGTCTGCGGCGATCTCGAAACGCCAGGGCTGCGGCCTCCAGGGCCAGCGCGATCGGGTCCCCGGCGGGGGGGTAGGCGGTCATCGGTGCTCCCACGGTCAAGTTCCTGGTCTTCAGCCTCGCCAGGCCACCCGCGACCGGGCAGGGGCCGGTGTCCCGACTTCCCGGGTCTTTGTGCTCTTCGCTCCGCCGGGGTCCGGTCCTCGTCAAACGTGGGGTCGCCTACTTCGACCTGGCGTGTCACCCCGTGCCGATGCGAAGCTTGGCGGCATGTCTTCACAGGGCGACGTCGATCAACCCTCGTTGCGCGGCACGCTGTCGCAGTTGCGCCTTCGCGAACTGCTCAGCGAGGTGCAGGACCGCGTGGAGCAGCTGGTCAGCGCACGGGACCAGATGGACGGCCTGCTGGAGGCGATGCTCGCGGTCGCCGCGGGCCTGGAACTGGACGCCACGCTGCGGCGCATCGTGCACGCCGCGATCGAGCTGGTCGACTGCCGCTACGGAGCGCTCGGCGTGCTCAACACGCACGGCGAGGGGCTCGCCGAGTTCGTCTACGAGGGCATCGACGAGCAGGCCCGCGCGGAGATCGGGCACCTGCCGGAGGGCCATGGGCTGCTCGGCCTGCTGATCAAGGAACCGAAGCCGCTGCGCCTGCCGGATCTGGCCCGGCACGCCGCCTCGGCCGGCTTCCCGCCCAACCACCCGCCGATGAAGTCGTTCCTCGGCGTGCCGGTACTGGTGCGGGGCGAGGTGTTCGGCAACCTGTACCTGACCGAGAAGGCCGGCGGGCAGCCGTTCACCGAGGACGACGAGGTGGTGGTGCAGGCGCTGGCGGCGGCGGCCGGTATCGCCGTGGAGAACGCCCGCCTGTACGAGGAGACCAAGCGCCGCCAGCGCTGGCAGGAAGCGACCAGCGAGATCCGTGCGGAGCTGCTCGGCGCCGCGGACCCGGTCGACGTGCTGCACCTGATCGCCAACCGCGCGCTCGCGCTCACCGGCGCCGACTACGCCTTCCTGGCCCAGCCCGACGACCCGGAACTGCCGTCGGAGGTCGTGGACACCCTCGTGGTGACGGTGTGCGCGGGACTGAACGCGGACGTCCTCACCGGCCGGGAGATCCCGGTCGAGGGTTCCAGCTGTGGCGAGGCGTTCCGCGACGCGGTTCCCCGGCAGGCGGACAGCCTGCGGTACGACCTGGCCGTGGGACTGGACGAGGAGTTCGGGCCGGTGCTGCTCCTGCCGCTGCGCGCCTCGGCGGACACCGTGTCCGGTGTGCTGGTGGCGCTGCGGCGCGCGGGCGCGGAGCCCTTCGACCCGGGGCAGCTGCCGCTGGCCGCGTCCTTCGCCGACCAGGCCGCGCTCGCCCTCCAACTGGCCGACGACCAGCGGCGGCTGTTCGAACTGGAGGTGCTGTCCGACCGCGACCGCATCGCCAGGGACCTGCACGACCACGTCATCCAGCGACTGTTCGCGCACGGCCTCGCCCTGCAGAGCACGCATCTGCGCAGCCGCTCGCCCGACACGCAGCGGCGGCTGGCCGACATGATCGACGACGTGCAGAGCGTCATCGCGGAGATCCGCACGGCGATCTTCGACCTGCACGGCGGGCTGGAGGGCACCACGCAGCTGCGCAAGCGGCTGCACGAGGTGATCGCCGAGATCACCGGCGAGGCGGGCCTGCAGACCACGGTGCGGGTGTCGGGACCGGTCGGGGTGGTCTCCCCCGAACTCGCCGACCACGCCGAGGCGGTGGTGCGGGAGGCGCTGAGCAACGCGGTCCGGCACGCGAAGGCGAGCAAGGTGATGGTGACGGTGTCGGTGGACGACGACCTGAGCATCGACGTCACCGACAACGGGGTGGGGCTGCCCGAGGCGGTCGCGCGCAGCGGTCTGCACAACCTCGCCGAGCGGGCCGATGAGATGGGCGGGAAGTTCGTGGTGGAGAAGCCGGAGGGCGGGGGCTGCCGGGTGTTCTGGGCCGCCCCCGTCTCCTGAGGGGACGGCGTCAGTCGCCGTCGCCCTCGCCCTCCGGGTGCTGCGGCGCGGTGTACTGGGTGCCCGACCAGGCCGCCTTGGCGCCCGAGTCGCCGATGCGGACCACCTGCACCGCCGAGGCCACGGCCAGCGCGACCACGAGCACGCTGAGCACCGGGACGACCGCCTTCATCGGCTTGGTCGCCGTGGCCGCCGTGGCCGTGGCGGTGCCGCCGGTGCCGTTTTCGGTGTCGCCTGCCGCGGCCTTGGCCGCCGCGGCCTTGGTGTTGCGGCGGTCGAACCACATCAGGGCGACGGTGACCACAAGCAGGCCGGCGACGAACACCAGCAGCTGGTCGCCGAGGTGGGCGTGCGTGCGGATCAGGTCGGTGCTGGTGAGGCGGTCCCGCAGGTCCTCACCGCTTTCCGTGGCGATAGGGATGCAGGCCGTGGCCAGCAGGGTCAGGCCCGCCACGGCCCAGCCGAAGCGACGACGTGCCGCGGGCCAGACGGCAATGATCACCGTGGTGAGGACGGCCAGCGGCACCAGCACGACGACGGCGTGCACGGCCAGCACGTGCAATGGCACCCCGGAAATCAGGAAAGGCATCGAAGCTCCCAGTTCGGTGATCGAGACACGACACAGAGTGCCGTGGGATTCTGGGAGGATTCTTGGAGGGGAACCGGGCAAATCCACCCAGAGTGTGCGTCAGGCTGCGCCCGGTTCGCCCTGTTCGCACTCTTCCAGGGAAAACCCGGTGACCAGTTCCGGCTGGATGCGGATGACGTGAGCCATCTCATCGGGCACCCACGGTTGCAGGAGCCGTTCGTAGCGGGCGATGGCCTCGGGCACCTTCAGCCGCCGGGCGACCCCGGTCACGATCACGCTCCAGCCGATCCGGTCTCCCTCGGCGACGAAATCGGCCTCGTAGGCGACCACGGTGTCCAGCGCCGACATGAGCGCGGCACCGGCGTGACTGCGGATGATCACCTGGCCGTCGTCGACCAGGTGGTTGACCGGCCGGATCGCCGGCAGCGCCTGGTGGCTGAACACGATCCGGCCGACCCGCACGCTGCCCAGGCGCCGGAGGGATTCTTCGCGGCTGAGCTCCTGGAAACGGCGGGGCGTCATTCGCGCACCGCCCGGGGAAAGTTCGACAACACGGCCGACATCTTCGCCGCAGGCTCCGGCGGCGCCTAGGGTACAAAGTCCCCGGTCTGGACCTCCCCACCGTCACGCGCCCCGGTCAATGAGTGAGGTGGGCCTTTTCGTGGGTGATCGCCTCGATGTCGTCGGCCGTGGCGTCGAGCAGGCGGTGTGCGAGGTCGGACAGGGCGCGGGCCACGGCCAGTTCGTCACCGATCTCCGGCACGTTCGCGTCGGCCGGGTTCAGCCGGGCCGTGCCGACCCCGACCAGCCCGGTCTCGTCCGGATTGTGCAGACGGGCCCTGGCGCGGGTGCGGTTCTCGTGTTCGTCGATGAAGACTTCGATCTTCCACTGCTTTTCCTGCATGGTTGGGCCTCCGTTCTCCCCTCCCCACCTTGCGGTCGGCCCCGGTGCGGTAGAAGGGCAGAAAGTCCCCGAACCGCGGGCCCCGTCGGCCCTGCGTGGCGGGGAACTTCGGCGGAGTTGGACCCGCCGGGTGAGGAACTTCGGCCCTACGGACGGCCGGGCTCCCGGGCGCACGATCGTGTCATGTTCCGCACAACGATCCCGCTGGGCCGCTACGCCGGTGTCGCGGTGGGCGCGCACTGGTCGGTGGTCATCGTGCTCGCCCTGATCTCCTGGCTGCTCGGGGCCTCCGTCCTGCCTGCCGCGGCTCCCGGCTACCCCGGGAGCTGGTACTGGATCACCGGGGCACTGACCGCGGTGTTCTTCCTGGTCTCGCTGCTGGCGCATGAGCTCACCCATGCCGTGCTGGCCCGGCACCACGGCATGGGGGTCAAGCGGATCACGTTGTGGATGCTCGGGGGTGTGGCCGAACTGGAGGGCGAGCCGCCCAGCCCCAAGGCCGATCTGCTGATCGCCGCGTCCGGTCCGGCGATCAGCCTGCTGCTCGGGGGGCTCTTCCTCGGTGGCGCCTACCTGGCCGCCGCCGTGCTCCCCCCGCTGGCGCTGTCGGGCCTGGGCTGGCTCGGCGTCACCAACCTCATCCTGGGCGTGTTCAACCTGCTGCCCGGCGCTCCGCTCGACGGCGGACGGGTGCTGCGCGCCGCGGTGTGGCACTTCACGGGTGATCGGGCCCGCGCCGCGGCCACCGCCGCGAAGGTGGGCCAGGTCCTCGGCCTGGTGTTCATCGCGCTCGGCCTGGCCGAGACCTTCCTGCTGGGCCAGTGGACCGGGCTGTGGCTGGCCTTCCTCGGCTGGTTCCTGATGGGTGCCGCGCAGGCGGAGCTGACCGGCGGGCTGGCCCGGCGACGGCTCGGCGACCTGCGCGCCCGCGCGATCATGGACCCGCACCCGGTGCCCGCCGCGGGCTGGTTCACCGTGCAGGGCTTCCTCGACCAGACCGCCGGCACGGTCCGGCACCGGCTGTTCCCTGTGCTGTCGTTCGACGGCAGGCCGATCGGCGTGGTGAGCCTGGCCGAGCTGACCCGGATGACCCCCGACCAGCGGCTGGCCACCCGGCTCTCCGACGTCTGCCGCCCGCCGCAACTGGTCGACGCCGGCGAGCGGGTGGCGGATCTGCTGAACAAGGTTTCGCTCCGCCCGGGGACCGATCTGCTGCTGGTGGTCGAGCAGGGCAGGCTCGCCGGCACGATCAGCTCCGAGGACCTCGCCAGGGCACTGGAACTGGCCGCGCTGCGCGGTCAGGACCACAACGTGCCCGCCTCCTGACCGGGCCGGGGGTGGTCAGTGGGTGCCGTCGGCAGCGGAGTCGGGTAACCGGGTGGACAGCAGATGTTCGGCCGCACCGTCGAGGAGCCGGGCCATCTCCGTGGAGCGGGGCAGCATGGTCTGCTCGTAGGCGTGGACGGCGTCGTCGACGGTGTCGTGGCGGGCGAGGCCGAGAGCGAGTTCGCAGGCATCCAGCATGGCCAGGTTGACGCCGACACCGAGCGGGGGCATGAGGTGGGCGGCGTCACCGAGGAGGGTCACCGTGGGGTTGTGCTCCCAGGTGTGCGGGACGGGCAGGGCGAAGATCGGGCGGTCGACGTAGGGGCCGTCGTTGTCGGTGATCAGCCGGCGCAGGCGCGGTGACCAGTCGCGGTAGCGCTCCAGGAGGAGGGCACGGATACCGCCGGTGTCCTGGGGGGTGAGCCCGGCGGCGGTGATCCAGTCGACCGGGACGCGCTGGATGAGGTAGGCGCGGATGTGGTCGCCGCTGTTGCGCTGGGCGAACAGGCCGCGGTCGCCGTCGGCCGCCGCGGCGCCGCCCTGGCCGACCAGTTCGGCGATCTCGGGGTGCTGGTCCTCGACGCGGTGGAACCAGGCCTCCAGGAAGCTCACGCCGCTGTACTCGGGGACGGCCGGGGAAAGGACGCGGCGGACCTTGGACCAGGCACCGTCGGCGCCGACGACGAGGTCCGCTTCGACGGTGGAGCCGTCGGCGAAGTGCAGCCGCCGGGGCCCTTCCTCGGGGCCACTGATGGCCCGCAGGGCATGGCCCCAGCGCACGGTGCCGGGCTGAAGCGAGTCGAGCAGCAGGTCGCGCAACTGGCCGCGGTCGATTTCCGGCTTGAACCGCTCACCGTCCTCGGGGACGTGGTGGAAGAGGATCGCGCCTGCCGGGTCCAGCTGGCGCATTTCCTGGCCCTCGGGGCGGGCCAGCCGGAAGAACTCCTCCAAGAGACCGGCTTCACGCAGGGCGATCTGGCCGTTGTCGGCGTGCAGGTCGAGGGTGCCGCCCTGGTTGCGGGCGTCGGGGCCGGTCTCGCGGTCGTAGACGGCGGCGGCGATGCCGTGCCGCTGGAGGATGCGAGCGCAGGTCAGGCCGCCGGGGCCGGCGCCGATGATGGCGATGCGGGGTGCGGCGGTGGTGTTCATGGTGGTGCTCCGTTCGTTCCGCGCCGCGGTGCCGCGGCCACCATCCAAAAAACCACACTCGTCTAATAAGTGCAACAACTCAACTTTTTAACCTGGTCAACCAAAGGGGTAGGGTGTCGGCATGCCGAGCACCACGACCGACACCACGACAGGTCCCGCGAGGATGGGGCGCCGCGAGCGCAAGAAGGCCGCGACCCGGCAGGCCATCGCCGACGCCGCGCTGCACCTGTTCCTGGAGCGCGGATACGACGAGGTCGGCATTCGCGAGATCGCGGACGCCGCCGACGTGTCCACCACCACGCTGTTCAAGCACTTCCCGGTCAAGGAAGCCCTCGTCTTCGACGAGGACGCCGACCAGGAGGCCCGCCTGCTCGCCGCCGTCCGCGAGCGGCCCGATGGCCAGTCCATCCCCGCCGCACTACGGGAACACGCCCTGACCACCCGGCTGGCCACCGCCGAAGGCGACGCCCGCTTCGCCGCCTTCACCAGCCTGGTGGCCCGCACCCCCGCGCTGCGCGAGTACGCCCAGAACATGTGGCTGCGCCACGCCACCGCACTCGCCCAGGCCATCGCCGAGGAGAGCGGCCTCGACGCGGGCGACCCCGCCTGCACCGCCATGGCCCACTTCGCCCTCGAAGCCCCCCGCGCGGCCTACGCCCACGACGACCCCCGCCAGGCCATCACCCGGGCCTTCGACCTCCTCGAACACGGCTGGGGCGCACTCGCCCGGAGCGAAGCGCCCTCAAGTCCTCCAGAGGCTTGAGGAAAGTAGGCCAGGACCCCGCCCGCACCTTCAGGGCAACAGCGTGGCCGCGTGGTCGGGCACGTAGTTGCCCGGGTTCTTCTCCGGCCGCCGGTACCCGGTGCCTTCCGGCCGCTCCGGCACCTGCAGCCCTGGCAGCGGCACCTCCCGGTACGGGATGGACGACAGCAGGTGCGCGATCATGTTGATCCGCGCCCGCCGCTTGTCATCGCTGTCCACAATGGACCACGGTGCCTCCGGGATGTCGGTGTAGAGGATCATCTCGTCCTTGGCCCGCGAGTAGTCGTCCCACCGCGAGATGGACTCCAGATCGATTGTGGACAGTTTCCAGCGCCGCATCGGGTCCTCCAGCCGCGCCTGGAACCGGCGCTGCTGTTCGTCCGGGCTGACGGAGAACCAGTACTTGCGCAGCAGGATCCCGTCCTCCACCAGCAGCCGTTCGAAGATGGGGCACTGGTGCAGGAACCGGCGGTGCTCGTCCGCGGTGCAGAACCCCATCACCCACTCCACCCCGGCGCGGTTGTACCAGCTGCGGTCCATCAGCACGATCTCCCCGGCCGCGGGCAGCTGTTCGACGTAACGCTGGAAGTACCACTGGGTCCGCTCCCGGTCGCCGGGGCGGGGCAGTGCGACGATCCGGGCCACCCGCGGGTTGAGGTATTCGGCGACCCGCTTGATCGTGCTGCCCTTGCCCGCCGCGTCCCGGCCCTCGAAGATCACGATCAGCCGTTTCCGCTCGGCCCGCACCCACTCCTGCAGCACGACCAGTTCCGCCTGCAACCGGGCCAGTTCCTGCTCGTAGACCTTGCGGGGCAGCCTGTCGGCCATCACCGCACCGCCGGGCGCACGACCGCGACCGGGCAGACGCTGTGATGCAGCAGGGCCTGGCTGGTCGACCCGAGTCCCATGCCGGTCATCGCGCCGCGGCCGCGGGAACCCACCACGATCAGCTGCGCGCTCTCGGCCTCCTTGAGCAGGCCGCGCACCGGCCGGTCCCGCAGCACCACTTCCCGCACCGTGACATCGGGGTACTTCTCCCGCCAGCCCGTCATCCGCTCCGCGAGCAGGCGCCGTTCGTCCTCGGCGACCGCGTCGTAGTCGATGTCGAACGGCAGCACCGACCACGTCTCCCCCACCGACATGTCCGTCCAGGTGTGCACGGCCACCAGGCCCACCTCCCGCAGGGAGGCCTCCTCGAAGGCGAACGCGACCGCGGCGTCGCTGACCGGTGAGCCGTCCACGCCGACCAGGACCGGCCCGCCCTCCGGCGGCGGGTCCTGCGGGGTGTGCCCGCGGACCACCACCACCGGGCAGTGCCCGTGCGCGGCCAGCGCGACCGACACCGAGCCCACCAGCATCCCTTCGAAACCGCCCAGCCCGCGCGAGCCCAGCACGACCAGGCGCGCGTGCCGCGACTGCTCGATCAGCAGCGCCGAGGCGGTGCCGACCCGGAGTTCCCGGTGCACCTCGATCGCCGGTGCGAGATCACGGGCCTCCCATTCGGCCGCGCGCAACCACTCGTGGCCCTGCTCGATCAGGCCCTCGACGACCCCCTCCCGGCTCTCCTTCGCCACGTGCGGCGCCGCCGGCGGCAGCACGCAGGCGTGGTAGAGCCGCAGCGGCAGGTGGCGTCGCGCGGCCTCCCGCGCCGCCCAGCGCACCGCGTGCAGCGCCGAGACCGAACCGTCCACGCCGACAATGATCTGGTGGTGTGCTGCCGTGTCCGTCATGAACACACTGTCCCCGGCGGCACCCGCACCGGACAAGGCCCCCGGTCCCCAGCCGGTGGGCCGTTGTGCTCTTCTCTTCCCCCGCCGGGTGGGGCAGGCTCTCCTCGCGAGGCGATGCGGGAGGTGGCCTGATGCGTGCCTGGCGAGTGGACCTGCCCGGAGAACCCGGCGTGCGCAAGTTCACCCGCCGTGAGGAACCGGTGCCCGCACCGGGCCCCGGGGAACTGCTGGTGCGGGTGCTGGCCTGCGGGGTGTGCCGCACCGACCTGCACGTGGTCGAGGGGGACCTGCCGGTGCACCGGCCCGCGGTGGTCCCCGGCCACGAAGTGGTCGGGGAGGTGGCCGCGCTCGGCGCCGGGGCCACCGGGTACGCCGAGGGCGACCGCGTGGGGATCGCCTGGCTGCGCGGCACCTGCGGGAAGTGCGCCTACTGCCGCCGCGGCGCGGAAAACCTCTGCCCGTACTCCACCTACACCGGCTGGGACGCCGACGGCGGGTACGCCGACTTCACCACCGTGCCCGCCGCCTACGCCCACCGCCTGCCGCCGGGCTATCCCGACACGGAACTGGCACCGCTGCTGTGCGCCGGGATCATCGGGTTCCGGGCCCTGCGCCGGGCATGGCTGCCCGCCCACGGCCGCCTGGGCATCTACGGCTTCGGCGCCAGCGCGCATCTCGCCGCGCAGGTCGCGCTCGCGCAGGGCGCCACCGTGCACGTGATGACCCGCAGCGAACAGGCCCGGCGGCTGGCGCTCGAACTCGGTGCCGCCTCGGCCGGGGACGCCGCCGACGCACCGCCGGAACCGCTGGACTCGGCGATCCTGTTCGCCCCCGTCGGCGACCTGGTGCCCCCCGCGCTGGCCGCACTCGACCGCGGCGGCACCCTCGCCGTCGCCGGTATCCACCTCACCGACATCCCGCCACTGAACTACCAGGAGCATCTGTTCCAGGAACGGCAGCTCCGCAGCGTCACCGCCAACACCCGCGCCGACGCCCGCGATTTCCTGGACTTCGCGGCGGAACACCACCTGCAGGTGGTGACCACGCCCTACCCGCTGGAGAGCGCGGACGCCGCACTGGCCGACCTCGCCGCGGACCGGGTCAACGGGGCCGCCGTGCTGGTGCCTTGATCGATTGTGGACCTTGGTCCCTACGATCGGGGACCGTCGGCGCACCGCCACGGCCGATCACGATCTAGCCTGGACCTATTCGATTCGCGGAAGGTGAGAACCTTGATCAAGGTGTTTCTGGTCGACGACCACGAGGTGGTCCGGCGTGGCGTGGCCGATCTGCTGGAAGCCGATCCGGAGCTGACCGTCGTCGGTGAAGCCCCGACCGCCGCACAGGCGCTGGCCCGCATCCCCGCGCTGCGCCCGGACGTGGCGCTGCTGGACGTCCGGCTGCCCGACGGCAACGGGATCGAGCTCTGCCGGGACCTGCGGTCGAAGCTGCCCGATCTCAACGTCCTGATGTTCACCTCCTACACCGACGAAGAAGCCATGCTCAACGCCATCCTGGCCGGCGCGGGCGGATATGTGATCAAGGACATCCAGGGGCTGCAACTGGTGTCGGCCGTGCGCGAGGTCGGCTCGGGCCGGTCGCTGCTGGACAACCGCGCCGCCGCGACCCTGATGGCGAAGCTGCGGGCCGACGCCACCGACACCGGCCCGCTGTCCGGGCTGAGCGAACGGGAACGCACGCTGCTCGACCTGATCGGCGAGGGCCTGACCAACCGGCAGATCTCCGAGCGGATGTTCCTGGCCGAAAAGACCGTCAAGAACTACGTCTCCCGCCTGCTGACCAAGCTGGGCCTCGAACGGCGCACCCAGGCCGCGGTGCTGGCCACGAAGATGCGCGAAAACCGCGCCGCCCGCAACCAGGAGTCCTGACCCCGGCGGCCGGGGCGCTCAGGACGGATCCCCGACCCGTTCCGAGTAAGCAGCCCCGGCCGGCAGCATCGCGGCGATGCGCCGGGCCCAGGAGCGGATGTCCTGCCAGTCGCGGTAGTCGCCGTCGGCCACGTGCAGCGCGACGAGCAGGGCACGCTCGGCCAGTCCCAGCCGGTGCCGGTCGACCCGCCCGGCGAACAGCCGGTGTTCCCGTGCCCGGATAAGGCGGCGCAGCGCTCCCAGTTCCAGCGGGTCCTGCTCGGGCCGCGGCGGCGAGCCGACCGGGCCGCTGGAGAACAGCCACACCGGCACCATGGTCAGTTCTTCCCGGTTGTGGTGCACGAAATCCGTGGCCGCGGTCAGCCAGTGTCCCATGTAGACGGCACTGCCCAGCACCACCGCGTCGTAGCCGGACACCCCGCCCACCTCGGTCACCGGATGGACGGCGACGTCGGTGTGCTCGCCGAGAACGGAGCGCAGTTCCCGGCCGATCTCCTCGGCGATCTCCTGGGTGGCCCCGTGTCTGCTGGCGACGGCGACGAGTACCTTCATGGCACACCTTCCTCCCTGGGGGCCCGTTTCGCAGCGTGCTCCCGCGACGGGGCCCGGGGTGAGAGGCCTAGAGGCCCTGCCCCGGTGACCTCCGGCCCTTTTTGCCCTTCGCGGGCCGTCACGATGATGGCCCCATGCGGCGAACCGAGACGGTCACGGACCTGCCCGCCCTCTCCGGACAGCAGGAATGGACGAGCGTTCGCGAAACCCACATCGGCGCGGTCTTCCTGGTCGGTGACCGGGCCTACAAGCTGAAGAAACCGGTCGACTTCGGCTTCCTCGACTTCACCACCCGCCAGCAGCGGGAACACTTCTGCCACGAGGAAGTGGCCCTCAACCGCCGCCTGGCCCCGGATGTCTACCTCGGCGTCGCGGACGTCACCGGCCCGGACGGCGAGCCCTGCGACCACCTGGTGGTGATGCGGCGCATGCCCGAATGCCGCCGCCTGTCCACCCTGGTCCGCCAGGACGCCCCGTTGCACGAAACGATCCACGACCTGGCCCGGCTGATGGCCCACTTCCACTCCGGGGCCGGACGCGGCGACGAGATCACCGCCCAGGGTTCGCGCGACGCGATCCGCGACCGCTGGCGGGACAGCTTCGCCCAGGTGCGCCCGTTCCACGGCGCGGTGCTCGACCCCTGCCAGGCCGCCGAAATCGAACGGCTCACCGAGGAGTTCCTCGCGGGCCGGGAAGCCCTGTTCCGGCGCCGGATGACCACCGGCCGGATCGTCGACGGCCACGGCGACCTGCTCGCCGACGACGTGTTCTGCCTCGACGACGGTCCCCGCGTGCTCGACTGCCTCGAATTCGATCCCCGTCTGCGCTCGGTCGACGGGCTCGACGACATCGCCTTCCTCGCCATGGACCTGGAACGGCTCGGCTCACCCGAACTCGCCGAGTTGCTGTTCGACCGCTACATCGCGTTCTCCGGCGACCCGGCGCCCCCGGCCCTGCGACACCATTACGTCGCCTACCGGGCCTTTGTGCGGGCCAAGGTGGCGTGCCTGCGGTACGGCCAGGGTGACGAGCCCGCCGCCGCGCTCGCCCGCGAGTACGCGGATCTGGCCCTGCGGCACCTGCGGGCCGGGCAGGTGAAACTGGTCCTGGTCGGCGGCCTGCCCGCCTCCGGCAAGTCCACGCTGGCGGGGGAGATCGCCGACCGGCTCGGTGCCGCCGTGCTGCGGTCCGACCGGATCCGCAAGGAGCTGGCGGGCATCGACCCGGAGCAGAGCGCCGCCGCCGGATACGAACAGGGTTTGTACGACCCGGCGCACACCGAGCAGACCTATGCCGAGCTCAACCGGCGCGCGCGGGAACTGCTGTCCCTCGGGGAAAGCGTCGTGCTCGACGCGTCGTGGTCCTCGGCGGAACGGCGTCTGGAGATCTCCAGGACCGCGACCGCGACGCACAGCAGGCTGGTGCCGCTGCGGTGCTGGGCGCCGGAAGTGACCACGGCCAACCGGCTCGCGAAGCGCACGTCGTCGATTTCCGACGCGACACCGGAGGTGGCGCGGCACATGGCGGCCAACCTGCACCCCTGGCCCGACGCGCACACCATCTTCACCGCGGGCACCGTCCAGGACTCCCTCGCCCAAGCCCTCGCCTACCTCGAATAACCTCCGCGGCGCCCGGCTCAGACGGGGGCGGCG
>NZ_VJWX01000126.1 GCF_007713715.1 Amycolatopsis rhizosphaerae | reverse complement strand
CGGTCAACCCGTGCTCGCGGCGGCGGAGGGAGTCGTGGTGTTCGCCGGTCAGGTGGGGGGTCAGGAAGTGCTGTCGATCGATCACGACGGAGGCCTGCGGACCACCTACGAGCCCGTCGCTCCCACCGTGCCGCCCGGCACGCAGGTCTTCCAGGGGCAGCCGGTCGGTGCCGTCGTCCCGGGGCATCCGGGATGCCCTCAGGCCGCCTGCCTGCACTGGGGCGTCCGGCGGGGCGGGGAGTACCTCAACCCGCTGGCGCTGATCCGCACCGCATCGGTGATCCGCCTGAAACCATGGGACCCGCCCTGATACCCGCTCACGGCCCGGGCTGGTTCAGACCCCCGCCTGCTCGGTGAGGCGGGCGCGGAGGCGCAGCACTGCCCGGGTGTGGAGCTGGCTGACCCGGGATTCGGTGACGCCGAGAACCTTGCCGATCTCGGCGAGGGTCAGGCTCTCGAAGTAATAGAGGCTGACCACGATCCGGTCGCGTTCGGTCAGCTGGGCGATCGCCTCGGCCAACTGACGCCGGTTGTCCCGGTCGACCAGGACCGCCACCGGATCGACGGCGCCGTCGTCGGGCAGGGTGTCCACCAGTGACCCGCTGTCCTTGCCCGCCGCGACCAGGTCCTCCAGGGCGACGACACTGGTCAGCCGCAACTGGCCGTAGAGATCGCGGAGTTCGTCGAGGCCGATGCCGAGTTCGTGGGCGAGTTCCACATCGGTGGGGGTGCGGTGCAGCCGCGCGCCGAGTCGTTCAAGGGCCCGCTCGGCTTCCCGGAGCCGGCTGCGCACCACGCGCGGCACCCAGTCCTGGGAGCGCAGATCGTCGAGGATGGCGCCGCGGATGCGCTGCATGGCATAGGTCTCGAAGCGCAGGCCCCGCTCGGGATCGAACTTTTCGATCGCGTCGATCAGGCCGAAAATGCCGGACTGGACGAGATCGCCGACGTCGACGTGAGTGGGCAGCCCCGTGCCCACCCGGCCTGCGACGTACTTGACGAGCGGCGCGTAGTGCAGGACGAGCCGTTCACGCAGCCGCTGATGCGGGTTCGCGCGAAACTCCCGCCACAGCGCCTGGATCGCGGCATCCACCCCGTTCGGCGTGCCGGCGGACTTGCCCGGCTCGTCGTCCGTGACCTCGCTGGAACCGCGCGACTCGGAGCCGGCAGCAGCGCCGGCAACGGCGGCTGCAGGATCGTCGGCCTGGCGGTCCGCGACGGCATCCGCCTGGGACAGGGCGGCGTTGTCCGCGTGAGGGGACACCGTGCCCTCAGACGGCTGGGGCACTTCCGCTCTGTCCTCGGCCGCCCCGGTTTCCCCTGCGTCCTCACCGTGATGGGGGGCAGAGCTGCTCTCCTCCTCCGCGGTCTCCGGGGAGGAGGCGGGACGAGGGGTGAGCTCGGCCGAGGAGGCCTGCCCCTGCCGGATGGCGGGTGCGCGGCGATCGCCGTTCGGGCAGGTGCCCGAACGGCTCACGTCGGTCAAACGCACGTCGGCTGTCACTGGACGGCCGCTCTCGACAACGGGCTCAGTTCGGTCTCCGGGCTCAGGTCAGGTCGGTGGTGGTGAAGGCGGGTCTCCCGCTCCCGCCGCTCGCTCCCGCGGTTACCGGGCACGAGGGTGGGCTCGGTCGTGGATCGCCTTCAACCACTCGACTGTCACGTGAGTGTAGAGCTGGGTCGTGGCAAGCGTAGCGTGACCGAGTAATTCCTGAACGCTGCGAAGATCCGCCCCGCCCTCCAGCAGGTGAGTTGCGGCGGTGTGCCGCAGGCCGTGCGGTCCCATGTCCGCGGCACCCGGGACCGAGCCGACAGCGTCGTGCACGATCCGCCGGACCGCCCGGGGATCGATGCGGCGCCCACGAATCCCCAGGAACAGCGCCACGGGATCCGCTTTCCCCACGGCAGAGAACAGGGCAGGCCTGCCGGCGCCGAGCCACACTTTCAGGGCAGTTTCGGCCGGAATCCCGAACGGCACGACCCGTTCCTTGCCGCCCTTGCCGAGGACCCGCACGACACGCGCGGCGAAATCGACATCGGCGACGTCCAGACCACACAGCTCGGACACGCGGACACCGGTCGCGTAGAGCAGTTCGAGGATCGCGTGATCACGCAGGCCCTGCGGGTCGGCTTCGGCGGCTCCCGACGCCGAGGCCCGCATCACCTCGGCTGCCTCGGCGGGAGCCAGCACCGTGGGCAGGACCCGGTGTGCCCGCGGTGCGACCAGGCGCGCCCCGGGATCGCTTTCCAGCACACCGACCCGCTTGGCCCAGGCGGTGAACGTGCGGGCCGCGGCCGACCGGCGGGCCAGGGTGGTGCGGCCGGCTCCCCGGGCGCGCTGGTCGGCGAGCCAGGCCCGGAGTGCGGTGATGTCAAGCCCGGCCAGCACCTCCGGCCCGTCCTGGGCTCCGCACTCGCCCGGTCTCCGGTTTCCCACTTCCGGGGGTTCTTGCCCGGCCGAATCGAGGGCGGGGAAACCATCCTTCAGGGCGACGCCGAGTCGGGTGGGTTCGTCGTCCCCGGCGCCGGTGAGGAATCCCAGCAGCGAGGTCATGTCGCCCACATAAGCCAGGACGGTGTGTTCGGACAGGCCCCGTTCCAGGCGCAGGTGCCGCTCGTAGCGGGTCAGCAGGTCCGCCACCGACGGTGGCAGCGCTTCGCGTACCCGTCGCAGGTCGGCGCGGTCTTTCGAGCCCCCCACGGTTACGCCGGAACCAGCGGCTCGACCGGCATCTCCCTGTCTTTCGCGCGCACAGTGCGCTCTGCGAACACAAATTCGCTGTTTTCGCGCCTTCTCAAGGTTCTGGCCATGCCTCTCACGCTGAGTGAAGCCGCCCCCGCGGTCAAGCATCGCCACGCCGCCTCTTGTCGTCCGGAGCACCTCCTTCCCCCTTCGGCTGCCCGTGCCCGGCCTCCGTTCGCTTCCTGCCGCGGGGCTTGCTCAACTGCCAGCCACCCTCTCCGTGTTCGGCGAACCCCTCCAGTTCGAGCGCCGGCAGGACGGCACGAACCCGGGAAACCGGTACCCCGGACTCGGTGGCGATCTGCTCGGCGGATTTGCCGCGGCGCCGTTCAAGCGATTCGTGCACCCGGAGCGCATCGGCGCCGAGGCCATCGGTGGCACGGGCCCGCGGCTTCACCCTGTCCGTTGCCTGGGCGCTCAGCCTGCCCACGACGTCGACCACGTCCTCGATGGAGCCGACGAGGGTCGCGGCGGAGTCCCGGATCAGGTCGTGGCAGCCGACCGATACCGCCGAGGTGACCGGACCGGGCACCGCCATCACCACCTTGCCGAGGACACCGGCGCTGGTCGCGGTGTTGCGCGCACCGCTGCGACGGCCGGCCTCCACCACCACGGTGCCTTCGCTGAGCGCGGCGATCAGCCGGTTGCGGACCAGGAACCGGTGCCGGGCCGGCGGGGTCCCCGGCGGATATTCGCTGATCACGAGACCGCCCTGCCCGGCGATCTTGTTCAGCAGCACCACGTGCCCCGCGGGATAGCCGGCATCCAGTCCGCAGCCCAGCACCGCGACCGTCACTCCGTCCGCCGCGAGCGCACCGCGATGTGCCGCCCCGTCGATCCCGTACGCCGCTCCGGAGATCACCGGGTGCCCCCGGGCGGCCAGGCCGTAGGCGAACTCCCCGGCCACGTTCTCGCCGTAGCCGCTGGCCGCCCTCGCGCCGACGATCGCCACGGCCGCCTCGGCCGCTTCATCGAGGCGCGACTCCCCGCGCGCCCACAGCCCGAGCGGTGGAGCCGCACTGGCGATTCCGCGGCTGTGGGCAAGCTGCAAGGACAGCAAGGGCCAGGCGGGCCACTCGTCGTCCTCCGGGATCACGAGGCGGGCACCCAGGCGCCCGGCGGCCGCGAAATCGTCCCGCACGAGATCGAGTTCGCGGCGAGCTGCGGTCTCTTCGGCGACGCGCTGCGGGCAGGCTCCCTTCCGGACGGCGTCCGCGGCATCCACCGGGCCCACCTCGGCCACGAACACCGCCAGTGCTGGTGCCGGTGGCTCGGCCACGCGCACCAGGTACGCGCGGGCCAGCCGTTCGGGAGACAGTCCGCTCATGACGACCTCCTGCCACAGCTCCCTCGCGGGACTCCTCGAAGGCCGGAGCCACCCCGTTCCCCTGCGGCCCGGACGAGGACGGCGCTCATGCCGCGCTCCGCTCGCGGAAATCCAGTGCCGCGGCGACATGATCCGCGTCCGGCCGGGACTCTTCGGCCAGGTCGGCCAGGGTCCAGGCGATCCGGAGGCAGCGATCGGCCCCGCGGGCGGTGAGGATGCCGCGGTCGAGGCCGCGGTCCAGCAGAGCCGTTGCCTTGGGCGGAAGCGCGAACTCCCGGCGCAGGACGGGGCCCGGCACCTCCGCATTGGTCCGCCAGCCGTGCCCGGCCCAGCGGGCGGCCGCGCGTTCCCGGGCCGCCAGCACCCTTTTGCGCACGACTTCGGTGGCCTCGGGCGCGGAGCCCTCATGAGTGGCCATGGCGGTGATCGGACGCATCCGCACGCGCAGATCGACGCGATCGAGCAACGGACCGGACAGTTTCGCGAGGTAGCGGCGCCGGACCGAGGGAGCGCAGGTGCAGTCGGTCTCCCTGGCCGGCGCACAGGGACACGGATTGGTCGCCAGCACCAGCTGGAAGCGGGCCGGGTACCGGACCGATCCCTTCGTCCTGGCGATCCGGACCTCACCGTCCTCCAGTGCGGTGCGCAGTGAGTCCAGGACGTGTCCGCCGAACTCGCAGGCCTCGTCGAGCAGCAGGACTCCCCGGTGGGCACGGCTGATCAGCCCGGGCGCCGCCAGACCGCTGCCGCCGCCGATCAGCGCGGCCAGTGACACCGAATGGTGCGGGGCGACGAACGGCGGGATCTTCACCATCGGCGTCCGGCGGGACAGCGATCCGTGCACCGAGTGCACCGCGGTCACTTCCAGCGACTCCGCCGGGGACAGTGGGGGCAGCAGACCGGGCAACCGCTTCGCCAGCATCGTCTTGCCCACCCCGGGCGGACCGGTCAGCAGCAGGTGGTGGCCGCCCGCCGCGGCGACCTCCAGAGCCCAGCGGGCTTCCGGCTGGCCGATCACGTCGGCCAGATCCGGCACCGCCTGTGGCTCGCCCTCCCCCGGCGGATCCGGCGGGACCAGCGCCTCTTCGCCGCGCAACCAGGCGACCACTTCGGCCAGCCGGGCCGCACCGAGCACTTCGACCCCGTCGACGAGTGCGGCCTCGAACAACGAACCGACCGGCACCACGGCGCGCGTGAAACCCTCGTTCCGCGCGGCCAGCAGCCCCGGCAGCACGCCGCGGATCTCGCGGACCCGCCCGTCCAGCGAAAGTTCACCGAGCAGCACCGTGCCCGCCAGCCGGGTCGAGGGCACCTGACCGCCTGCGGCGAGCACGGCGACCGCGATCGCCAGGTCGTAGCCCGAACCGAGTTTCGGCAGGTTCGCGGGCGAGAGCCCCAGGGTGAGCTTCTCCCCCGGCCAGGCGTGCTGCGAATTGCGGACCGCCGAACGCACCCGGTCCTTGGCCTCCCGCAGCCCGGCGTCGGGCAGTCCGACGAGCTTCATGCCGGGCATGCCGCCGCCGAGATCGGCTTCCACCTCGACGACCCGCCCGTCGATGCCGAGCAGGGCCACCGACCAGGCATGTCCGAGGGCCATCAGAACGCCCCCGGGTAGTGCCTCAGCCTGAGTTCGCCCGCCGGTGAGGCGAGGATCGCGACCACGTCGAACCGGATCGGGCACCAGCCGACGCCGAAGCTGCGCAGCCACTGTCCGGTGATCCGCCGGATGCGGGAGACCTTTTCCGGGGTCACCGCCTCCGCAGGATGGCCGTAGTTCTCACCGGCCCGGGTCTTGACCTCGCAGACCACGAGCAGGTCACCGTCGGTCAGGACGAGGTCGAGCTCGCCTTCGCGGCAGCGCCAGTTCCGTGACAACACCACGAAGCCGAGTTTCTGCAGGTACTGCGCCGCCAACCGCTCACCGCGGCGGCCCAGCCGCAGATGCGGCGCGCCGACCGGTCGTGCCACGGTGCTCATCACTGTTACCCCCCGGGTGTCGGAACCATCGCGTGCTCATCACGCTGCCAGTTCCGGCAAAAGGGGCACCAGTGGCAATTGCGGCGCCTGTGGACAACCCACCCCCTGTGGACAACAGGGGCACCGAATCACCCGGAGAACGGACCGTCCTCCGGCAACCGGAGGTCGGGCTTCTCCAGTTCCTCGACGTTGACGTCCTTGAAGGTGATCACCCGGACGTTCTTGACGAACCGGGCCGGCCGGTACATGTCCCAGACCCACGCGTCGGACATGCGTACCTCGAAGTACACCTCACCACCGCCGTCGCGGACCTGAACGTCCACCGCGTTGGCGAGATAGAACCGCCGCTCGGTCTCCACCACGTACGAGAACTGGCTGACGATGTCGCGGTACTCCCGGTACAGCGACAACTCCATCTCTGTCTCGTACTTCTCGAGATCCTCTGCGCTCATGGAATCCGCGCCCCTCCTCGCGAGCTTGACCGGTATCCGGCGGCGGAACCCTCATTCTGACTCACACCGTCGGCCGGGGCATCCACCGGCGGGTCCAGCTGCCCCAATGCCGCCGCACTCAACGTCACGCGATGCGGTGGCCGTCGCCCATGCGCGGCCGCCGCGGTCGCCACGTTGGCGTACGACCATCGATGTACCTCACTCGGACCGTGTTCGGTGAGTGCCGCGCCGTGTTCGACCGTGCTGTACCCCTTGTGCACATCGAATCCGTACCGGGGATCCGCACCGTGCAGATCGGCCATGATCCGGTCCCTGGTGACCTTGGCCAGCACCGAGGCGGCCGCCACGCACGCGACCGCCCGGTCCCCCTTGATCACGGCCAGGCTCGGCGCCGGCAGCCCCGGCACCCGGAAGCCGTCGGTCAGCACGTAACCGGGGCAGGTCCGCAGACCCGCGACCGCCCGCCTCATACCTTCGATATTCGTCACGTGGATGCCGAGCGCATCCACCTCGGCGGGCGGGATTACCACGATCGAGTAGTCCAGTGCCCTGGCCAGGACCCGGTCGTAGACCCGGTCGCGCGCCAACGGGGTCAGCAGCTTGGAATCGGTGAGCTCGGGAAGCCGCGCCGCATCACCCGGCCTGAGGACGCAGGCCGCCACCACCAGCGGGCCGGCACAGGCGCCGCGCCCCGCTTCGTCCACCCCCGCCACGGGCCCCAGCCCACGCCGTTCGAGCGCGGACAGCAGACCCCACGGCATCTCCCCCCGGATCACCGCACGGGGTGGCCGGATGGTGGCCGCGAGCGCCGAAGAGCTCCCCACTGGCTACCGCTTTCGCTTGACCGCCCCGCGTACCCTGCTCCCGAACCGGCGGCTGAGGGCCAACGTGGGCCACGCTGCGACGACCCCGAACCCGAGCGGCACGCCCTGCTGCCAGCCCGGAGCACTCAGCCCCAGCGCGGCGGGCTGCGCGTTCTGCTGTGGGTTCGTATCGCTCACGCCACCCCAGCGACCCGGGGGGAGCACGATGAACCGGGCCTTGCCGATCACGTTGGCGACCGGCACGACGCCGTTGACCCCACCGTTTCCCTGGTAGCGCGAGTCCATGGAGTCGTTGCGGTTGTCCCCCATCACCCAGAGGGTGCCCTCGGGCACCTTCACCGGGGAGAAGGGTTCCTGCCGCGGATTGTTCGGGTCCACCCAGTGGATGTAGGGCTCGTTGAGGGACTTGCCGTCGACGATGACCCGGTTCTGCGCGTCGCAGCACTGGATGGTCTGGCCGCCGACGGCGATGATCCGCTTGACGAAGTCACGCTCGTCGGGAGGGGCCAGACCGAACACCGCCCCGACGTTCTGGAAGAACCGCACGACCGGATTGCTCGACCGTTCGACCGGGGCCTCGCCGGCCACCCAGGGATCGGGGCCCTTGAAGACCACGACGTCGCCGGGGCCCGGCGTACTGAAGTCGTAGGTGATCTTGTCGACCAGAACCTTGTCGCCGTAGCACCCGGTGCAGCCGTGCAGGGTCGATTCCATCGATGCCGACGGGATCGTGTAGACCCGGGCGAAGAACTGCTGGAAAACGAAGGCCAGAACCAGCGCCACGACGATCAGGATCGGCAGTTCGACCCAGAAGGAACGCTGTTTCTTGGGCTTACGCCGAGCGCGATGCCCACTTCCACCGGTCTCGGCGTCTTCCTCGACAGCCGATCGTTCCGGCTCGTCCTCAGCAGCACTCGAGGGCACAGGTTCAACCACTTCGCCAGGCTACTCAGCCGCGCGTCAAGACGCAGTGGGGGCTTCGCGGCGCTCCTTGATCTTGGCGGCCTTGCCACGCAGCTCGCGCAGGTAGTAGAGCTTGGCGCGCCGCACGTCACCGCGCTTGAAGACCTCGATACGCGCGATGTTGGGCGTGTGCACCGGGAAGGTGCGCTCCACGCCCACACCGAAGGAGACCTTGCGGACGGTGAAGGTCTCCCGGATGCCGCCACCCTGGCGGCGGATGACCACGCCCTGGAAGATCTGGTTACGCTCGCGGTTTCCCTCGATGACGCGAACGTGCACCTTCAGCGTGTCACCCGGGCGGAAGTGCGGGATGTCGGAACGCAGCGACTGAGCGTCCAGGGCGTCCAGGGTGTTCATCGGTGAGCCGTCCTCGTCCTTCGTCTGTCTGGCGTAAATCCGGGCACGGACCTGCTGCGAAAGCGATCGACCCGGGGGCTGGCAAGGCAGCGCGCGCAGTGCCATGGCCGCGCGCGAACCGGTCAAGTATTACAGACCCGATCGCGGCCGGATCACCCGGCCCGCCGCTGCTCCCCGCGAAGGCGATCGAGCACGGCCTGATCGTGTGCGTCCAGGCTACCCTCCGGCAGCCGGTCCAGAAGCTCGGGGCGCCGGCTGGCCGTCCGTTCCAGTGCCTGGTCACGGCGCCAGCGGTCGATCAGCGCGTGGTTTCCCGACCGCAGCACCTCGGGCACCGCCAGTTCGCGCCACACCTCCGGCCTGGTGTAGCTCGGCCCCTCCAGCAGCCCGTCCGAGAACGAGTCCTGCTCGGCCGAAACCGGGTTGCCCAGGACACCGGGCAGCAGACGCACGGTCGCCTCGACCATGACCAGCACCGCCGCCTCGCCGCCGACGAGGACGTAGTCGCCGATCGAGACCTCGTCGACCGGCATCCGGCGCGCGGCGTCGTCGATCACACGCTGATCGATGCCCTCGTAGCGTCCGCAGGCGAAGACCAGGTGCTTCTCCCGCGCGTAGGCCCGGGCCATCTCCTGGGTGAACGGCCGCCCGGCCGGCGTCGGGACCACCAGCCTGGTCTCTTCGTCACAGACCGTGTCCAACGCGTCGCCCCAGACCTGCGGCTTCATCACCATGCCGGGACCACCGCCATAGGGCGCGTCGTCCACGGCGCGGTGCACGTCATGGGTCCATTCCCGCAGGTCGTGCACGCCGACCTCGATCAGGCCCCGGTCGATGGCACGGCCGAGCAGCGCCGCCCTCAACGGGTCGAGGTACTCGGGGAAAATCGTGATGACGTCTATCCGCACGGTCTGAGCGTAGCCACCGGCCCGGTGGTCCCCGCTACTCAACGTCGTCCAGCAGGCCTTCGGGCGGGTCGAGCACCACCCGGCCGCCGGCCACGTCCACCACCGGGACGATCTGCCGGACGAACGGCACCAGCACGGTCCGCCCCTCGCGATCGAGCGACAGCAGTTCGCCACCGGGCGCGTGGACGATCTCCTGCACGGTGCCGGCGACCGTCCCATCGGTGAGTTCCGCGCGCAGGCCCTCGAGTTCGTGGTCGTAGAACTCGTCGGGATCCTCGGTAGGCGGCAGATCCGCGGTATCGGCGAGCAGCAGAGCGCCCCGCAGCGCCTCGGCGTCGTCGCGGGAGCGGATCTGCTCGAAAGTCACCAGCAGCCGCCCGCTGTGGGCGCGGGCGGCTGCGATGGTGAGCGGGCGGGTGCTGCCGTCGCGGCGCCGCGCGAGCAGCGAACCGCCCTCCCGGAAACGCTCCTCGGGCGAGTCGGTGCGCACGTCCACGGCGAGTTCGCCGCGGATACCGTGCGCCTTCGCGACGCGCCCGACCACAACTTCCACGGTGGACGGGCTCAGCGATCGGTGTCGACGACGTCCACCCGGACGCCGCGGCCGCCGATGCCACCCATCACCGTGCGCAGCGCGGTGGCGGTACGCCCGCCGCGCCCGATGACCTTGCCGAGGTCGTCCGGGTGAACGTGGACCTCGAGCGTGCGGCCGCGCCGGGTCGTGATCAGGTCGACCTGGACGTCGTCCGGGTTGTCCACGATCCCGCGCACCAGGTGCTCGAGGGAGTCGGCGAGGAAACTCACGCCTCTTCCTTGCCCGCCTCGTCGGCCTTCTTCGGGGCCTTCTTCTTCGGCGTGGTCGCCTCGGAAGAAGGCTCCTCACCGGCGGCGGCCAGCGCGGCGTTGAACAGGTCCTGCTTGGACGGCTTCGGCTCGGCGACCTTCAGCGTGCCCTCGGCGCCCGGCAGGCCCTTGAACTTCTGCCAGTCACCGGTGATCTCCAGGATCCGCTGCACCGGCTCGGTCGGCTGCGCACCGACACCCAGCCAGTACTGGGCGCGCTCGGAGTCGACCTCGATGAAGCTCGGCTCCTCCTTCGGGTGGTACTTGCCGATCGTCTCGATGGCCTTGCCGTCGCGACGGGTGCGGGCGTCGGCGATGATGATGCGGTAGTACGGCGCACGGATCTTGCCGAGGCGCTGGAGCTTGATCTTGACGGCCACGGGTGTGGGTACTCCTTGGTTTTCTCGGTGCTCGCTGTGTCGGGACACGATCCGAGTGGGGAAACGGACACGGGTACCCGAAGCTTGGGGTCGCCACGGCACGGTGAGAGGGACCGGCCGCAGCAGGCAAGTGTCAATTGTGCCAGACGGGCTCGGCGGGGGCCCTAGAGGGTCATCAGGCCCAGGCTGGTGAGCAGGGTCGCCAGCGCCGGGAGGAAGTTGTTCATCTGGTGGACCACGATGGCCGCGGGGAGCCTCCCGGTGAGCAGCCGCGCCAGGCCGATCGGCAGCGCGATCACCAGCAGCAGCGTGGTGCGCAGCGGTTCGAGGTGGCTGACCGCGAACAGCGCGGTGGACAGCAGGAAGGCCGCCAGCCTGCCGTACTTCTCCGCGCCCCAGTGCAGGCGCTCGACCGCACCCCACAGCAGACCGCGGTAGATGATCTCCTCACAGACCGGCCCGAGCAGCCACAGGTAGCCGAACATGATCACCGCGGCGGTGACCGACATCGGCTGGTTCTCCACCAGCGCGCCGATGGCCGAGGTCGCGTTACTCCTGCCCACCGCGTGGGACCAGATGACGGCGCTCACCGTGGTGAGCACCAGCCCGAACACGCCGAGCTTGAGGCCGAGCTTCAGGTCGGACCAGCTCCACTCCAGGCGCAGGTCGAGTACCGGCCCGTTTCCCCGCCAGAGGGTGATCAGGACCGCGGCCAGCGCGGCGAGCAGGGTCGGGATGATGGTGCCGATCAGGACGTCACGGACCGGGGTGGCCTGGCCCGCGGCCGGGGGGCCGAGCAGAACGCTGACGAACGCCGCCGAGGCCAGCAGCACCGCCTCGACGAACAGGAACGCACCGAAGCCCCAGCGGTGCCCCGGATGGGCCTGACCGCCGGACAGGCTCAGCGGGCCGAGGGTGACGGCCGGGTCGTCCGGTTGCGTCGTGGTCAAACCCAGCCTCCGTCTCATCCAGCCGAACCATCTGCCGAGCCTAGTCCCCATCGTGGGTCCCGTTCAGGAAGCGGTGAACAGCAGGATCGCCGGCGGCAGGTTGTTGGCGGCGTGGGCCACCAGGCTGGCGCCCGCCCGGCCGGTCCGCAGCCGGGCCAGCCCGATCGCCAGTCCCTGGCCCAGGAGGGCGACCGTGCGGGTGGGTTCGCCGTGCAGGTAGGCGAAGACCACCGCGGTCAGCACGAGGATGACCCAGCGGGGAAGCCGGTGCCGCTCAAGCGCGTTCCACAGTGCGCCCCGGGTCAGAAGTTCCTCGGCCAGCGGGGTCGCCACGACCACGATGGCCACGGCCAGGACCAGCCAGCCGGTGTCGTCACTGTCGGCTCCTTCCGCCAGCTCCGTCAGCGGGGAATCGGATACCCGGTCGACTCCGTACAAACCGAGCACCAGAAGGTTCAGCGAGTACCCCACGAACAGGGCTAGCCCGCCGCACGCGAGCCCGACCTTGAAGTCCCGGTACGAAGGCCACCAGCCGAAGTCCGCCGCCGGCCCCTCACCCCAGCGGTGCGAGGCCAGCACCGGCCCGAGACCGAGCAGCAGGGTGGGCAGGAACGCCAGCGGCAGCAGGGGGCCGATGTCGAGCAGTTCGAACGGATCGCCGCCGGTGCCGCCGGGCCGCAGGGCGGTGAGGGCGGCCGTGGCGACGTGGTAGAGGCCGAGTCCGGCGAAGAAGGCGATGAAACCCCAGTGCGCTCCGAAAACCACGCGGCTCACCCGCGTCTCGCCCACCACCCCTTCAGGTTAGTGGCGCACCGCGATCGGGCGTACCCAGGGCGTGACCACCGAGGGGCCGGGCGGTGTGCTTCACCCAGCCGGGGGTCAGCCGACGAGCGCGCCCCGCAGGACGATGTGGCGCGGTGTGCGCAGGACCGCCAGATCCTCGCGCGGGTCGCCGTCGAAGACGAGGAAGTCGGCCGGGGCGCCCTCGGCGATGCCGGGGTGGCCGAGCCACTCCCGCGCCGCCCACGACGCCGCACCCAACGCCTGCTCACGGGACATCCCGGCCCGCCACAGGGCTTCGATCTCGTCGACCAGCCGCCCGTGCGCGATCATGCCGCCCGCGTCGCTGCCCGCGTACACCGGAACTCCCGCCTGGAGTGCCGAGGACACCATGTCCGCCACTCCGGCGTGCAGCGCGCGCATGTGCGCGGCGTAACGGGGGTAGCGCCCCGCCTTGTCCGCGATCCCGGGGAAGTTGTCGATGTTGATCAGCGTGGGCACCAGGGCGATCCGGCGGCGCGCCAGCTCGGCGAGCAGCTCGGGCGAAAGGCCGGTGCCGTGCTCGAGGCAGTCGATCCCGGCGGCGATCAGGCCGGGCAGCGCGTCCTCGCCGAAAACGTGCGCGGTGACCCTGGCCCCGGCCTCGTGCGCGACCTTGACCGCCTCGGCCAGCACGTCGTCCGGCCACAGCGGCGCCAAGTCGCCCACCGAGCGGTCGATCCAGTCGCCGACGAGTTTCACCCAGCCGTCACCGTCGGCGGCCTGCTCGGCCACCGCCGCGGGCAGCTCCTCCGGGGAACCGAGCTCGATGCCCAGCCCGGGGATGTAGCGCTTGGGCAGTGCGAGGTGCCTGCCTGCCCGGATGATCCGCGGCAGGTCCGCCCGCGCCTGCAGCGGGCGGGTGTCGATCGGCTGCCCGCAGTCGCGGATCAACAGGGTGCCCGCGTCCCGGTCGGCGAGCGCGTTCGCCACCGCCTCCTCCACCGTGGACGGACCGTGCACCCCGATGCCGGGATGGCAGTGCGCATCCACCAGGCCGGGTACCAGGAAACCGTCGGAGGCCACGGTGGCGGTGCCGGGCACCGGTTCGAAGGTGATCCGCCCGTCACGCACCCACAGGTCCCGCTGCCCGCCGTCGGGCAGCACCACGCCGGAAAAGTGCATGGCGTTACTTGTTCTTGGGGAGCTTGAACCTGCTCGGGTCGAAGCCCGGCACGTCGTTCAGCCCGCCACCGAGCTGCGACAGGTCCGGGCCGCCGGTACCCGGCGGCAGCATCGGCATGCCGGCGGGGAAACCGCCGCGCATCTTCGGCTGCGTCGGGCCGCGTCCCTTGCCCTTCTTGCCCTTCTTGCCCTTCTTGGCCTTGCTCCCGCCGCCCCCGCCGAAGCCGAACCGGCCGGCCATCTGCTGCATCATCTTGCGGGCTTCGAAGAAGCGGTTGACCAGGTCGTTGACCTCGCGCACGGTGACGCCGGAGCCCACCGCGATGCGCTGCCTGCGGGACCCGTTGATGATCTTCGGGTCGGCCCGCTCGGCCGGGGTCATCCCCCGGATGATCGCCTGGAGCCGGTCGAGGTGCTTGTCGTCGACCTGGGCCAGCTGCTCCTTCATCTGGCCCGCACCCGGCAGCATGCCGAGCAGGTTGCCGATCGGGCCCATCTTGCGGACCGCGAGCATCTGCTCGAGGAAGTCCTCCAGGGTCAGCTGCCCGGTACCGAGCTTGGCGGCGGCCTTCTCCGCCTGCTCGGCGTCGAAGGCCTGCTCGGCCTGCTCGATCAGGGTGAGCAGGTCACCCATGCCCAGGATCCGGCTGGCCATCCGGTCCGGGTGGAAGATGTCGAAGTCGTCGAGCTTTTCGCCGTTGGAGGCGAACAGGATCGGCTGGCCGGTGACCTGGCGCACCGACAGCGCGGCACCACCGCGGGCGTCGCCGTCGAGCTTGGTGAGCACCACGCCGGTGAAGCCGACGCCGTCGCGGAAGGCCTCGGCGGTGGTCACCGCGTCCTGGCCGATCATCGCGTCGACGACGAAGAGCGTCTCGTCCGGCTTCACCGCGTCCCGGATGTCGGCGGCCTGCCGCATCAGTTCCTCGTCGACGCCCAGCCGGCCCGCCGTGTCGACGATGACCACGTCGTGCTGCGCGTGCCGGGCCTCCTCGACACCGCGGCGCGCCACCTCCACCGGGTCGCCGACGCCGTTGCCCGGTTCGGGGGCGAAGGTGGTGACCCCGGCCCGCTCGCCGACCACCTGGAGCTGGGTGACCGCGTTGGGGCGCTGCAGGTCACAGGCGACCAGCAGGGGTGCGTGGCCCTGCTTCTTGAGCCAGAGCGCGAGCTTGCCCGCGAGCGTGGTCTTACCAGCACCCTGCAGACCGGCGAGCATGATCACCGTCGGCGGGTTCTTGGCGAGGTTGAGCCGCCGGGTCTCGCCGCCGAGGATCCCGATGAGCTCCTCGTTGACGATCTTGACGACCTGCTGCGCGGGGTTCAGCGCGCCGGAGACCTCGGCCCCCTTCGCCCGCTGCTTGATCTGCGCGATGAACTCGCGGACCACGGGCAGCGCGACGTCGGCCTCCAGCAGCGCGATGCGGATCTCGCGCGCCGTGGCGTCGATGTCGGCGTCGGTCAGCTTGCCCTTGCCCCGCAGTGTCTGCAGGGCCGAGGTGAGCCGGTCGGAGAGGGTGTCGAACACGGGGGTGCACGCTCCAGCTGGTCGTGGTTGCTCCGCAGACCAGGGTAGCCGCCCGCCGCACCGGACCTGCCAGGGC
>NZ_VJWX01000125.1 GCF_007713715.1 Amycolatopsis rhizosphaerae | reverse complement strand
ACCCTGGCCCTAACGACTGTGAGGGGACCCCTCACGGCGCCGTCCGACAAGGACTCGCCCCCCCGGTTGCATGATCATGCATCGCTGTGCATATACTTCTGCTCGTGTCCAAGGTGCTCACTTCTCTGCCTGTCGGTGAACGTGTCGGGATCGCCTTCTCCGGCGGCCTCGACACCTCGGTAGCGGTCGCGTGGATGCGCGAGAAGGGCGCCGTGCCGTGCGCCTACACCGCCGATATCGGGCAGCACGACGAGCCCGACATCGCGTCGGTGCCGGGACGTGCGACGAGCTACGGCGCGGAGGTCGCCCGCCTGGTCGACTGCCGCGAAGCGCTCGTCGAGGAGGGGCTCGCGGCCCTCGCCTGCGGGGCGTTCCACATCCGCTCCGGCGGCAAGGCCTACTTCAACACCACGCCGCTCGGCCGCGCCGTCACCGGCACCCTGCTGGTGCGCGCGATGCTGGAAGACGACGTGCAGATCTGGGGCGACGGCTCCACCTTCAAGGGCAACGACATCGAGCGGTTCTACCGGTACGGCCTGCTCGCCAACCCCGCCCTGCGGATCTACAAGCCGTGGCTCGACGCCGACTTCGTCAGCGAGCTCGGCGGCCGCACGGAGATGTCCGAGTGGCTGCTCGCCCGTGACCTGCCCTACCGGGCCAGCACCGAGAAGGCCTACTCCACCGACGCCAACATCTGGGGCGCGACCCACGAGGCCAAGGCGCTCGAACACCTCGACGCCGGCATCGAACTGGTCGAACCGATCATGGGCGTGCGGTTCTGGGACCCCGCCGTGGAGATCGCCACCGAAGACGTCACGGTCGGTTTCGAGCAGGGGCGCCCGGTGACGATCAACGGCAAGGAGTTCGCCTCCGCCGTGGACCTGGTCCTGGAGGCCAACGCCGTCGGCGGCCGCCACGGGCTGGGCATGTCCGACCAGATCGAGAACCGGATCATCGAGGCCAAGAGCCGGGGCATCTACGAAGCGCCGGGCATGGCCCTGCTGCACATCGCCTACGAGCGGCTGGTCAACGCGATCCACAACGAGGACACCCTCGCCAGCTACCACAACGAGGGACGCAAGCTGGGCAGGCTGATGTACGAAGGCCGCTGGCTCGACCCGCAGTCGTTGATGCTGCGCGAGTCGCTGCAGCGCTGGGTCGGCACCGCGGTCACCGGCGAGGTGACGCTGCGGCTGCGGCGCGGCGACGACTACTCCATCCTCGACACCACCGGACCGGCCTTCAGCTACCACCCGGACAAGCTCTCCATGGAACGCACCGAGGACTCGGCGTTCGGGCCGGTCGACCGCATCGGTCAGCTGACCATGCGCAACCTCGACATCGCCGACTCCCGCGCCCGGCTGGAGCAGTACGCCCAGCTCGGCATGGTCGGGGGCGCGCAGCCCATGGTGGGCGCCGCGCAGGCGGCCTCGACCGGGCTGATCGGCGCCATGGCCGAGGGCGGGGCCGAGGCCATCGCCTCCCGCGGCACGGTCTCGGACGAGGAACTGCTCGACAGCGCCGCCATGGAATCCGGCACCGACTGATCCCCTCTCGTCCTTCGAGGGCTGCGCAGCGCCGTGAAGGGTCCCTTCACAGTCGTATCGACTGTGAAGGGACCCTTCACGGCGGCGCCGGGGCCGTCCGCCACTAGGATTTCGCGGTGACCACCTACGACGATCTCGAGCACCTGGACACCTCGACCCTGCCGCCGCGCCAGCAGCGCATCCTGGTCGCGATCCGGGACTGGGTGGTCCGGCACGGCTATTCGCCCAGCACGCGCCAGATCGGCGACGCCGTCGGCCTGCGGTCCTCCTCAGCAGTGTCGAAGCACCTGGCAAGCCTGGAGGAAAAGGGCTTTCTCCGCCGGGGTACCGCGGTGTCCCGGCCGATCGACGTGCGCATGTTCCTGCACGAGCCCGCCGGGCGGGGATTCCGTGCCCGTGCCCGTGGTCGGCGACATCGCCGCCGGAACGCCCATTTCGGCCGAGGAGCACCTCGACGACGTGCTGACGCTGCCCCGCGAACTGACCGGGCGCGGCACGGTTTTCGGCCTGCGCGTGCGCGGGGACTCGATGATCGACGCCGCGATCTGCGACGGTGACCTCGTCGTGGTGCGCCAGCAGTCGGAGGCCCATTCGGGCCAGATCGTCGCCGCGATGATCGCCGGGGAGGCCACGGTCAAGGTGTACCGCCGCCGCAACGGTCACGTCTACCTCGAACCGCGCAACCCCCGTTACGGGGTCATCGACGGCGACGAGGCCGTCGTCCTGGGCACGGTCGTTTCGGTGCTGCGCAGCGTCTGAAACGACCGATCAGTCCTTATCGGACAGTGCCGCTTCAGATGGTGAACGGCAGCGCGTGCACGACGCGGACGCCCAGGTCCTCCTCGCCGTCGATCTCGACGTCCTTCACGTGGTCGGCCGCCGCCACGCGCCCACCTGCCAGGCGGCTGAACAGGTGCGAGCCGAGGCGCAGCCTCGTGGTCGCCGGGCCGGGCGGCTCCTCGACCAGCTTGGCCCGGCCGTCGACCACCACGTGCCAGGTGGTCCGCACCGGACCGGTCAGCTCGATGGTGACCGTCGCCCCTTCTCCGGCTGCCGCGCGTTTGCCGACGATGTAGCCGAGCGCACCGGCCACTTCCGAGAGCGCCACCTCCGCGCACGGGCCGTCGCCATGCCCCGGCATCCCCACGGCGTCGCGGATGTCCTGCTCGTGCATCCAGCAGTCGAACACGCGGATCCGCAGGAACCGGCCGTAGGTGGCGGGCCCGGCGGGCGTCCACGATGGCGCGTCGAACTCCTCTTGGGACAGGCGTTCCAAAGCCGCGCGGCGGCTCGCGGTGACCGAGCGGAACCGTTCGAGCACGGCCTCGGGCGTGTGGTCCCGCAGGCTCTGCACCCACAACTCGTTCGCCGCACCGATGTCGTTGTGCACGTGGGAAAAACCACGCACGTCCACTTCGGACGCGGGCGCGGCCTCGCCGCCGAGGGCGCACTCGGTGCCGATCATGTGCGCCACCACGTCCTGCACCGACCATCCGGGCAGCGCGGTCGGTATCCGCCACTGCTGCGGGCTCAGCGACGCGAGCAGTCCGTCGATCGCCGCCCATTCGGCGATCAGTGCGGGGATGACGACGTCCTTGTCGATCACGCGGTACCTCCGAAATCGATGACCTTGCCACGGTTGACGCTGACCCAGTCCCGGCCGCCGAGGTAGGGCGCCAGCCGCTCGGCGATCAGCGCCTGGTCGGCCGGCGCCTTGGGCCGCTGGAGTTCGTAGACGTGCGGGAACTCGGCCATGCCGCCGACCACGTCCCACAGTCGCACGGCCTCCCGTCCGGAGGGCGGGTCCACCAGCACCGGGCCGAACAGGCACGCGCCGCCGGGGAAGAACAGGGTCGGCACGCCGAATCCGCCCGCGTCGACGACCCGCTGGTGATCGGCCCGCACCTCGTCGTGAGTGGTCTCGTCGGCGAGCGCCTCGTCGAGCAGTTCCGGTGCCACACCGAGCGTGCCGAGCAGCCGCCGCGCGACCTCCGGATCGTGCGGCTTGCCGCCGGACACGTGCAGTTCCCGCCCGACCGTCGCGTACCAGTCGTCGAGCAGGGCCATGTCCCGGCGGCGCAGCAGCGCGCCGATCCGCATCAGCGACCACCCGTAGGACCATTCCCGTTCCCACGGGTGTTTCTTCCCCTCGAAGCGGTTGACCTCCTCGAGGCTGAAGAACCGCCAGTTGACGCGCAGCCCGGTCTCGGCGCGGACGTTCCGCATCCAGACCGAGGTCTGGTACGCGAAGGGGCACATCGGATCGAAGTGGAAGTCGACCTCGGTGGAGTTCATCCGTCCTCCCGGACACTGACGGCGAGCAGCGCCCGCAGCCCCTCGGCGATCTCTTCGGCCGGGCGGCCCCCGACCTTCGCGAGCAGGATCAGGCCCTGCGCCTGCGCGAGAACCATGTGCGCGAGCCGGTCCGGCTCGACCCCGTCCCGGAGCACACCGTGCTCCGCCGCGACCCGGCACGCGTGCGCCAGCTTCGCCTCCCAGCGGGAAAACACCCCGGCCACGTGCTCCCGCAGCGCGTCGTCCGTTGTGGACAGTTCGGCGGCGAGGTTGCCGAACGGGCAGCCGACGATCCGGCCGAACCGCTGTTCGAACCCCGTCTGGATCACCGCCACGGCTTCGGCCGCCGCGAACAGGCCCGCGGCGGGCCCGTCCTTCTCCGCCTCCGCGAGCCTGCGGTCCAACTCGGCGGCGTGCAGGTCGATCACGGCCTTCGCCAACTCGGCCTTGGACGGGAAGAAGTGGTAGAAGCTGCCCTTCCGCACCCCGGCGGCCGCACACAGGTCGGTGATCCCGGCCGCCTGGTAGCTCCGGGTCAGGAACAGCTTCGCGGCCGACCGGACGATCCGGTCACGGGTGTCCACGCCGCCGAAGCTACGGCAGAGTTGACCGGTCAGTCAAGAGGCGCGGCCCGCGGAACGCGGGACACAAAACACCGAGGGGGCCGAGGGAACCGGAAGACCCGGCGGCCGGTCCCACCCATGGTTGCTCCACCCGGGAGGAAAAAGCATGCTTCGCCGCAAACGGTTGACGCTGGTCCTGACCGCCGCCCTCGTCGTGATCGCCGGTGTGCTCGCGCTCGTCCTGTGGCCCGCCGGTGGCCCCTCCCACGGACGGCAGCAGCGCCCGTGGGCTCTCCCCCAGGCCCCGCCGCTGATCCCGGTGAGCCTGCCGGTTCCCGACACCCGGGCGGACAACCGGCGCGCGCCGGTCCCCGGGCTGCCGGACTGGTCCAAGGCCGGTTACCGGCAGGGTGCCGGACTACCGGCCGACGCCGACTTCAACCCCGACCCCCGCTGCCGCATCACCCCCGCGGTGACGCCCGACGACGGCCGCGACGACACCGAGGCGCTGCAGGCGGCCATCGACCGGATCAGGCGGGACTGCTCGCCGACGGCCTCCTACAACAGGCTTTCGCTGATCACGCTGCCCGCGGGGGTCCTCGATGTGACCAGGCAGATCAGCATCGACGCGAACTACCTGGTGATCCGTGGCCAGGGCGCCGATCCGGCGACCGGCACCCGGTTCGTCTTCCACCCCGACGACAACACCCGTTACGACGTGCTCACCAAGGACGGCGGCACGTGGGACCAGGACGGCATGGACTCCGGCGACGGCAGCGGCGGCTGGCTCTGGCCGGGCCGCGGCCTGTTCCGGGTGCAGTCCCGGCAGGTCGATCCCAGCTACCGCAAGGACTACGCCTCGGCCCCGGCCAATCGGAAGGACCTCTTCGAGGGCACGGTCAACGCCCACTGGAAGGCCGGGGTGAAACTGCGCGAGAAGCCCGGAGATCACGGGTTCGCCGCGCGCACCGGTGACACCGTGGTCCCCCTGGCCGAGGGCGCGAGCCTGGAGCATTTCGCCCCCGGCGGGTACGTCAACATCCGGGCCGCGAACTCGATGGCGTTCTACCAGCAGCAGCAGGCCCTGCCCACCGACCAGGAACTGCAGAACCAGCACATGCGCCAGCAGATCTTCACCATCGCCGCGGTGAACCCGGCCGAGCACACCATCACCCTCGACAAGCCGCTGGAGTTCGACGTGCCGGTCAACTCCGTTTCGGACGGTTCGGCGAAGATCGGGGGCAAGGTCTACGACTCGAAGGCCGCCCCGCTGGTCGATCCCGTCGTGGGTGTCGGGCTGGAGAACTTCCACATCAGCCAGGACGTCGCGGAGGCCGATCCGGCACGGACCACGCACAACTACGGCAACACCGCGCCCGCGGACGCACTGAACGGCATCGTGCTGAAATGGACGGTCAACTCCTGGGTACGCGGCATCGGCACCTATCTGACCGGTTCGCATCCCATCGTGACCGAGGAGGCCAAGAACATCGAAATCGTCGGCAACAACCTCAACGGCGCGTGGAACAAGGGCAAGGGCGGAAACGGCTACTTCCGCGGCTCCCGGGTGTGGGATTCGCTGTATGCCGGAAACGTGACCCGCAACCTGAGACACTTCACCTTCCAGTGGTCCTCTTCGGACAACGTGGTGATCGGCAACGACTTCGACAACGACCTCAACCTGCACGGTGGCTGGGAACGACGGAACCTGTTCGAACGCAACACCGTGCGCGTGCCCTACGAGCACCGGCCGGGAAACTGCACCACGAACTGCGGTGACGAGGGCGGCTCCGGCCCGGACGACTCCGCCTGGTTCCCGATCTGGTGGGGCGCCGGCGCCAAGGCGGTGAAGTGGTCCGGTGCCACCGGCCCGCAGAACGTGTTCTTCGGCAACACCATGAGCAAGCAGCTCGTCCCGGGTGGCCCCGGCGTCGCTTTCTATCCCGACCCGCACCGGATCTACCAGTTCGGCTGGGACGGTGCGGCCTACCGTCCGCTGAGCGAGAACGGGACTCCGATCAGGGACTGGGCCGGGCACGAACAGGACGACTTCACCCACGGCGACGGGGTGGACGCCTCGCGCACCGACCCCGCCGATTCGCTCTTCCTCAAGAACTAACGGAAGGAGGACCCGTTCGGGAAGTGGTTCGTCCGGCGGTACGAGTGGCCACAGTGGACAGCCTGCGCGTCAGCTCACCGGCGCCGGCACGCAGGCCGCGGCGAGACGGCGCAGCCCCTCCGCGATCTCGTCCGGGGTGTGGGTGACGAACGACAGCCGCAGCGTCCCCGGGTCCGGCCGCCCCGCGTGGAACGGAGCGCCGGGGACGAACGCGACGGACTGTGCCGTCGCCCGCTCGAACAGCTCCCCGGCGTCACCGGGGACCCGGGCCCAGAGGAACATGCCGCCTTCGGGGCGGTTCCAGCGCGAGCCCTCGGGCAGCGCGCCGGGCAGTCCCGACAGCATCGCGTCGCGCCGCTCACGGTAGACCTCGCGGACCCGGCCGATGTGCGCGTCCAGGTCGTTGTCGGTGAGGTACCGGGTGGCGGCGAGCTGAACGATGGTGGGGGTGTGCAGATCGGTGGCCTGCTTGGCGATCACGCAGGCCCGCCGCAGCGCCGCGGGTGCGCGCAGCCAGCCCAGCCGCATCCCCGGCGACATCACCTTGGAGAAGCTGCCGACCAGCACCACGCGGTCGGCCGCGTCCTCGTAGGTGGAGATCCAGGGCACCCGCTCGCCCTCGTACCGCAGTTCGCCGTACGGGTCGTCCTCCACGATCCAAAGCCCGTGCCGGGCGGCCACCGCGGCCAGCTCGGCGCGGCGGCCGGCCGGAATCGTCCGGCCGGTCGGGTTCTGGAAGGTCGGGACCGTGTACAGCAGCTTCGGCCGTTCCCGGATCACGAGCCCGGCCAGCGCCTCCGGGTCCGGGCCGTCGTCGTCGCACGGGACCGGCAGCACGCGCGCACCGACGAGCCGGAACGCCTGGAGCGCCGCCAGGTAGGACGGGTCCTCGACGAGCACGGTATCGCCGGGTTCGAGCAGCGCCGTGGCCAGCAGGGACAGCGCCTGCTGCGAACCGGTGGTGACCAGCAGCGCGTCCGGCTCGGTCGGCAGGCCGCGCGCGGAGAGCCTGCCCGCGATGGCTGCCCTCAGCCCCGGATCGCCCTCGGTCGTCGAGTACTGCAGCGCCGCCCGCCCCTGCTCGGCCAGGACGGCCTCGTACGCCCGCGCCACTCCCGCCACGTCGAACAACTCGGGCGCGGGCAGCCCGCCCGCGAACGAGATCACCCCTGGCCTGGCCGTGACCGCCAGGATCTCGCGGACGGCCGAGCCGCCGGCCGCGGCGGTACGCGAGGACAGGGTGGGGGGAAGCGCGGAAGTCACGACGGCATCCTTCGGTCGGGTGGGAAACGTTCGAGGCGCGGACCGAGTGGGTGCGCTGGAAGGGGGCCGGTCGCCGGGGTCGAGCGAGCGTGGCGGGCCGGGGCCGAGTGAGGCCCGGTCACTCGAAGTCTAGACCATGCCGCGCGAGTCCCACCTTCCGCCGCGCCGGTCCCACCCTCCGCGACCTGAGTTCCACCCTCCGCAACGCGCGTTCCCTGTTCGGCAGGGTGGCGTGCCCCGAAGGACGCCTTCGGGGCACGGATCCGGCCCGCTGGAGGCGCACCTTCAGCGGGCCGGATCGTCACGCGTCCAGCATGCCAGGACCGAACACCTCGGTGCGGATCCGCGCCGCGGGCACCCCGCGGGCGATCAGGCCCGTGCGCATCGCGGCCATGAACGGGAGCGGGCCGCACAGGTACACCAAGGCGTTGTCCGGCAACGGAAGCGCGTCGACCTCGACCAAACCGGCGCGGGCACCGGGCGTCGGATCCGCTTCGTACCACACCATCTGCCGGAACGAGCGGAGCTGGGCACCGGCGTGGTCGATGTCGGAACGCAGCGCGTGCCTGGCGGGCGACCGGTCGGCGTGCACCGCGACCACCTCGCGGAACGGCTGGGTGTGCGCGATGTGGTCGAGCATCGCGGCCATCGGGGTGATGCCGATCCCGGCGCTCACCAGCAGCACCGGATCCTCCCCGGCGTCCAGCACGAGGTCGCCCGCGGGCGGCCCGACGAGCACCACGTCGTCCGCCTGCACGTGGTCGTACAGGTAGTTCGACACCTCGCCCGCCGGCGCGCCGCCCTCGCCGGGAACGCGGCGCACGGTGATCCTCAGCGAACCACGGCCCGGCCCCTGGGAAAGGGAATACTGCCGCGGCTGCCTGCGACCGTCCGGCAGCGTCACCGCGACCGAAACATACTGTCCGGGAAGGAAATCCGGGACCACTCCGCCGTCGTGGGGAACCAGGGTGAACGAGGCCGTGTCCTCGGTCTCGTCACTGCGCTTGGCGACGCGCCACTGCCGCCACGGATGTGCGGGTTCGACCTCGGCTTCGCGGTACAACCGGGCTTCCGCCGCGATCAACTGGCAGGCGCACAGCCAGTACACCTCGTCCCACGCCGCCAGCACCTCGTCGGTGACCGCCTCGCCCAGTACCTTCACCACGGCGGCCAGCAGGTGGCGGCCGACGATCGGGTACTGCTCCGCGGTCATCCCCAGCGACACGTGCTTGTGCGCGATGCGCTCGGCGATCGGCCCGAACGGCGCCTGCCGCTGCCCCACCAGGTGTTCGGCGAACGCCACCACGGCCGCGGCCAGCGCCTGCTTCTGCGCGCCGTTGGCCTGGTTGCCCCGGTTGAACAGGTCGAGCAGTTCGGGATGCGCCTCGAACATGGCGGAGTAGAACTCCGCGGTGATCTCGACCGCGTGCGCGTTCACCGCGGGAAGCGTCGCACGGACTATCTCGGCGGAAGATTCCGACAGCATGGCGTGTCCTCTCTGTTTTTCAAGGCCGTTTCAGGCCGAGCGTGAGCGGCACCGGACCACCCGGCGGCCGCACCAGATCCGCGAGCCGCACTTCGTCGAGCGAAGCGAGAAACGCCGAGTGCGCCCGGTGAAGCGCACCCCGCAACCGGCAGGCGCCTCGCAACGGGCAGGGCGGGTCGTCGCAGTCGACCACCTCCTGCTCGCCCTCCAACGCGCGGACCACGGCGCCGACGGTCGTTTCGACCGCCCCCTCCGCGAGGTCCACGCCACCGGCACGGCCGCGCGTGGTGCTGAGCAGTCCCAGTCGCTGCAACCGCTGCACCACCTTCGCCATGTGGTTGCGTGGCACGGAAAGCGCTTCGGCCAACTCGTCGACCGTCTGCCGCTCCTGGTGCGCGGCGGTCAGCATGAGCACCCGCAAGGCGATGTCGGTGGCCCGGTTCAACTGCACGTCTCGAGGCTAACAAAAGAGGACTCCGTGATACCTGTTTAGTGAGCCAGCACTCGAAACCCCTCCCCCGCTTGAACACTCATCCGGTGAATACCCGCCCACTGTCCTAACAGGACAATATGGCCGGCCTCACAGAAGTTCTCAGCCTTGCGGCCGCGGTGTCGCCCGGAACCCCGGCAGTTCAACACCCCAGACGTCGACCACTGGCTCGGCGCCGTCGAAGTCGCCGGCGCAACCTTCCAGGAAGAAGCCGAAGAACTCCAGCATCGCCCGCTCGCCCAACTCGAGCGGATGGAACGGCAGCGGGTACGGTTGCTCGTCCGCCAAGAGCTCCACCGCATGCCTGCCGTCCCAGTACGGCGACTCGAAGGGCAACGGTTCGCCGATGTCCTCGATGACGCCGCCGTCCGGGGACAGGCTCAGCGAGCGGACCAGGCGGCCGTCCTCCCAGACGGCGAACGCCAGCCAGTCGACGGCGCTGTGCATCGCGTGGAGGTAGAGGCGCCGGCCCCGGCCGGCGCCGACCAGGTGCCCGGGAAGACGCGAGGGCCGGTCGAGCATGACCTCCTGGTCGCAGACCAGGTCGAGGCCCGGTACCGACAGCGCACAGACTGTCCCCTCGGGTGGGCAGAGTGCCTCCGCCAGCATCCACGGCGCTTCGGCGTCCCGCTCGACATCATGACCTGGACGAACCCTGCCGGCCAGCGCGGCAGCACGGTCGATCTCGCCCGGCGGCGCGTCTCTGAGCACATCGGCGACGGCGGCGTCCGAGTAGGCCAACACCGCGGTTTTCACTCCCATACGACCCATCCCTCTTCCGTCCCGTGGAGGTTTGCCGGGAGGCTATCGATCAGGTCCGACATTTCGCCTCGATCCACATCGGCGCTCTCCAGGTGAGACGGGCATCAGTCGTTCGACTGGGCTGACGGCGCAGAAGGCGCCGGACAGCTACCCGACCGTGAGCGAAGCGTGGCTGCGGCTGCTCGAAACCCTCAGCACCGCACGCGGAACCAGGGAGACTGACACGCCGCACCAAGATTCAACCTTCCCTATTTTCGTTAGACAGGGAGCGATAGGGAGTGTTACGGTAGTTTCATGACTGAAGCAGTCTCGATCTACCGATCCGAAGCCGGAGCCCGGCTGCTGCGCGAGTACTACCTGGCCGCGCTGGCACGCTGGCCCGTCGACCACGAGGAACTCCGGACACCGACCCCGGAGGGCGAAACCTTCGTCCTCGCCGCCGGGGACGCGGCCGCGGCCCCACTGGTGCTGCTGCACGGCTCCGGTAGCAACTCGATGCACTGGATGGGCCGGATCCCCGAGCTCGCGCGAGAGTTCCGGGTCTACGCCGTCGACATGATCGGCGAGCCGGGGCTCAGCGCCGCGTCCCGGCCACCGCTGGACTCCGGGCGGTACGCGGCGTGGCTGGATGCCGTGCTGGACTCCCTCGGCGTGGAGCGTGCGGGATTCATGGGCATCTCCCTCGGGGGCTGGCTGGCACTGGACTACGCCATCCGGCGCCCGGAGCGAGTGGCACGGCTGGCACTGTCCTGCCCGGGCGGGATCGGACGGCAGAAAACGGGCTTCCTGGTCAAGGCACTGCTGCTGAACGCGCTCGGCGAGCGAGGACGGCGCCGCAGTGCGGCCGGGGTACTCGGCCCAGCATTGTCCACAATGGACAAGCGGGAGGCCGAGGGGGCGCTGGCACTGGTGACGCTGGTATCGCGACACTACCGGTACCGCCGGGAACCACTGCCCGTCTTCGGCGACGACGCGTTGCGGAAGCTGACCATGCCGGTCCAGGTCATCGTCGGCCGGCAGGACGTCCTGATCGATTCCGCCGAGACGAAGCGACGACTCGAAACAGCCGTGCCGCACGCGATCGTGCGGCTGCTCCCCGGGGTCGGGCATTTCGTCCCGGCCCAGCCGGACGAACTCGAATTCCTGACCAGCCAACAGAAGTGAGGGCGAAGTGTCCCAGCAGTACTACTCCGTGGAGCAGGTCGCCGAACTGCTCGACCTGCACGTGCGCACCGTGCGCGGCTACGTGCGGGACGGGAAGCTGAAGGCGACCCGGATCGGCAAGCAGTACCGGATCCGGCGTGAGGACCTCGAAGCGTTCACCGGCACCGAGGCGCCCGCCCCGGTGCGGCGGACCCGGCACGCGGAGGCCTCGGTCATCGTGCAGATCGACGCGATCAGCCGCGAGACCACCGACCGGCTGAGCACCCTGCTGATGGCCGCGACGGCGCACCACCGCCAGGACGGGGAGAACCTGCGCATCCAAACGGCGTACGACGAGGAACGGGCGAGCCTCAAGGTCGTCATCCTCGGTGGCCTCGGCAACAGCGCCGAACTGCTCCAGACGATCAGTTCCCTGGTGGAGGACGGCGACTGATTCCCGCGTGCCCCCGGGGCGCACCTCCCGCACCTGACATTGCAGGCGCCGTGAGGGGGTCCCATTTGCCAGGACCCCGGCACCGATCGATCGTTGGCCGTGAAGGGTCCAGCCACTACGACCGTGAAGGGACCCTTCACGGCTCGCCCCAGCCCCGGCCAGGGGCGTGTCCCACCCGCAGGTTGAGTTCTCCCTTCGGGCTGGGTGAGCGCCGCGATAGGACTGCGGTTTCGACCGTGAGGGGGCCCCTCACGGGAGGAAGGGTCGGGTTCCCGGCAAAGTCCGGCGCCTTAAGGGCACCTCAGCCGGAGCGAGCATAGAACTGACGCGCCCGAGCGTGGAACACAAGCGCACCAAGGTGGGGCTCGGGCTGGAACCGGCCGACTTTGCCGGGTCCGGACGGCCGGGCAAGGCCGGGCGCGGCGAGTGCACGGATTGGCGAGTGCCGGTGCGCTCGGTGGTGCCTCCGGGCGGCCGCCGCCGGGTCTACTTGCCTCCAGCGAGACCTGGAGGTATCAATGCCGATCACCACCCGCACGTCCATCATCCGGAAGGCACCCGGCCGTTACGAGACCGTCGAGGTCGAACTCGACGATCCGCGCCAGGGCGAGGTCACCGTCAAGCTCGCGGCCTCCGGGCTGTGCCATTCCGACGACCACGTCGCCACCGGTGACGTGCCCGTCGGTGTCTACCCGTATGCGGGCGGGCACGAGGGCGCCGGTGTGGTGACCGCGGTCGGGCCGAACACACCGGGATACGAGGTCGGCGACCACGTCGTCTTCTCGTTCCTGCCCGCCTGCGGTCACTGCGAGTTCTGCGCCCGCGGCCTGTCCAATCTGTGCGACCTGGGCGCGTCCCTGCTCACCGGTGCGCGGGCCGAGGATCCGACGAGTTTCCGGATGCACCTCGACGGCGAGCCCGTCGGCCAGCAGTGCGGCATCTCCACCTTCAGCGAGTACACGACCGCGTCGGTCGACTCCGTGGTGAAGATCGACAAGAGCATCCCGCTGCGCGCCGCGGCGCTCGTCGGGTGCGGGGTGCCGACCGGCTGGGGTTCGGCCGTGAACTCCGCGAACATCCACCCCGGGGACACCGTGATCGTCGCGGGCATCGGCGGGATCGGGGCCAACGCGCTGCAGGGCGCCGCGCACGCGGGCGCCACCACGATCATCGCGGTGGACCCGGTGCCCGCGAAGCGGGAATGGGCCGCGACCTTCGGCGCCACCCACGCCTACGGGACCATCGAGGAGGCCGCCGACTACGCCCGGTCGATCACCAACGGGCAGGGTGCCGACGCCACGATCGTCACCATCGGCGTGGTGCAGGGCGAGCACGTCGCGCAGGCGCTGGCGTCCATCCGCAAGGCGGGCACGGTCGTGCTCACCGGGCTGGGCGACATCACCGCCGCGGGCGCCCCGATCGCCCTCGGCGACCTGACGCTGATGCAGAAGCGGCTGCAGGGTTCGCTGTTCGGCGAGTCCAACCCGCGCCGCGACATCCCCCACCTGCTGCGGATGTACCAGGCCGGGCAGCTCAAGCTCGACGAGTTGGTGACGCGCACCTACACCCTCGACCAGGTCGCCGAGGCCTACGACGACATGCACGCCGGACGCAACATCCGCGGCGTGATCGTCTTCGACTGACCGCCACCACCCCGGGAGGAAACGCCTCATGCGTACCGAGATGTACATCAACGGGAAGTGGACCGGCGGCAGCGGCACCACCTTCCCCACGCACAACCCCGCCACCGGCGCGGTCATCGCCGAGCTGCCGGAGGCCACACCGTCCGATGTGGACAACGCGGTGGCGGCGGCGGGGGAAGCGTTCTCCGCACCCGAGTGGGCCGGGCTGCTACCCGCCCAGCGGGCACGGCTGCTGTTCAAGGCCGCCGATCTGCTGGAGCAGCGCGCCGACGAGTTCGCGCGGCTGGAGACCACCGACCAGGGCCAGCCACTGGCCATCAGCGCCGGGTTCTCGGTCCCCAACGCGGTCGAGCACTTCCGTTACTACGCGGGGTGGGTCACCAAGATCACCGGGGTGACGGCGCCGCTGTCGGTGCCCGGCGTCGACTACCGCACCCGGCGTGAGCCGCTGGGGGTGTGCGCGCTGATCACGCCGTGGAACTTCCCGCTGATGATCCTGGTGTGGAAGCTCGCGCCCGCACTGGCCACCGGCAACACCGTGGTCGTCAAGCCCGCCGAGCAGACCCCGCTCACCACGCTGCTGCTCGCGGAGGTCCTGGAAGAGGCGGGCATCCCGGCGGGGGTGGTCAACGTGGTGACCGGCGGCCCGGAGGTGGGCAAGACACTGGTGCGGCACCCGAAGGTCGCCAAGATCTCCTTCACCGGTTCCACCGCGGTGGGCCGGGAGATCGCCGCCGAGGCCGGGCGCGCGCTGAAGAAGGTGTCGCTGGAGCTCGGTGGCAAGGCCCCGAGCATCATCGCCGCCGACGCGGACCTCGACGCGGTGGTCGAGGGCAACCTGATGAGCGGCCTGCTCAACTCGGGCCAGGTCTGCGCCGCCGCGACGCGGTTCTACGTGGACCGCACCCGCGCGGACGAGTTCGCCGAAAAGCTGGCGGGTGCCGCCGGTTCGATGAAACTCGGTCCGGGGCTCGACGAAACCACGCAGCTGGGCCCGGTGGTGTCGCTCGACCAGCTCGAGCAGGTGGACCGGTACGTGCGGATCGGCGAGTCCGAGGGTGCGCACCTGCTGACCGGTGGCAGCCGCGCCGACGGCGAACTGGCCGGTGGCTACTTCTACCGGCCGACGGTGTTCGCCGGGGTCGGCCAGGACATGCGGATCGCGCGGGAAGAGATCTTCGGCCCCGTCCTGTCCGTGCTCCCGTACGACGATCCGGAGGAGCTGGCGCCGCGGGCCAACGACACCGAGTACGGGCTGGCGGCCTACATCTGGGCGCGCGACATCGGCACCGCGAACCGGCTGGCGCACCAGGTCAAGGCGGGCACGGTGTGGATCAACATGCCGCCGCTGCTCGACGCGGGCGCGGCCTGGGGCGGCATGAAGGCCTCCGGCCTCGGCCGCGAGATGGGCTGGGAAGCCATCGAGGCCTTCACCGAAGTGAAGAGCATCTGGACCAGCCTCGTCTGAGGCCTGCTCCCGCCCGGAAGGCGCTGCGGGGCCGTGAGGGGACCCC
>NZ_VJWX01000124.1 GCF_007713715.1 Amycolatopsis rhizosphaerae | reverse complement strand
GCTTGCCGCCTCCCCGGAGCCCCACCAGCCGGAACGCTGCCGCTGCCCGGTGAGCACCACGGCCACATGCACCGGCTGGGCGGGAACCGCGGCCTCGAGCGCCGCGAGTTCCTCGTCACCGGGACGGTGCTCGACGCCGAGGTCGGGCATCCTGACCGGGGCGGCGCCGGGCAGCACAACCTGTCCGATGTGGAACAACGCCAGATCCCGGAATCCGCGGGAAACGTTGCGCTGCAAGGTTTCCAGCAGACCGGGCAGCAGCGAGCTGGCCATCTGGTCCTTGTCCGCCTCCAACGGGTTCTGCACCTTCACCGTGCGGCGGCGGACGTCGTCCTCGGGCAACCCGAAGGCATCCCAGGTCTCGGCGGACATGAACGGGAACGGCAGGACCTCGACGTAACCGGCCGCGGCCAGCGCGCGGGACACGGTGCGCCCGCGGCGCTGCGTGTCGGTGAGCCCCGCACCCGCGGGCGCCGGCGGCAGGGTCGAGGGGATGCAGTCGTACCCCTCGAGCCGCAGCACCTCCTCGACCAGGTCCGCGGGCTGGAGCAGGTCGCCACGCCAGCTCGGCGGCACCGCGGTCACCAGCGCGATGCCCTCGTCGGAGGTGCCGACGGTGACCTTGCAGCCGATCTGGCCGAGCCGCCGCACCGTGGCCCCGCGGTCGTACCGCACGCCCGCGACGCGGTCGGGCAGATCGATCGGCATGGTCACCGGGAGGTTCGGCTCGACGTGGCCGACGTCGGTGCGGCCCGGCTGGATGCTGCCGTCGCCGTACCGGCGCAGCAGTCGTGCCGCGAGCTCCACGGCCACCGCGCACACCTGCGGGTCGGTGAACCGCTCGAACCGCTTGGCCGCCTCGGAGAACAGCTTGTGCCGGCGGGCGGTGCGGCTGATCGACGGGGGGTCCCAGTGCGCCGCCTCGATCAGCACGTCGGTGCTCTCGGTGGTGATCTCGGTGCTCGCGCCACCCATCGTGCCCGCCAGCGAGATGACCCCGCTGTCGTCGGCGATGACCATGTCGTCCGGATCCAGCGCCCGCTCGACATCGTCCAAAGTGGTCAGTTTCTCGCCCGGCTGGGCCCGGCGCACCACCAGATCACCCTTCACCGAGGAGGTGTCGAAGGCATGCAGCGGGTGGCCGAGTTCGAGCATGACGTAGTTGGTGACGTCCACCGCCAGCGAGATGGACCGGATCCCGGCCAGCATCAGGCGGCGGCGCATCCACCACGGTGTCGGCGCACCGGCGTCCAGACCGGTGATCCGGCGCAGCACGAACCGGCTGCACCCGCTCGGGTCCTCGATGCGGACCGGCCAGGCCTCGCCCTCGGGTTCCGGCAGGTCCAGGCTCGCCGGGTCGCCGAACGGCACGTCGAGGGCGCAGGCGAGCTCGCGGGCCAGGCCGCGGATCGACAGCGCGTAACCGCGGTCCGGGGTGGGCACGACGTCGAGGACGGTGTCGTCCAGCCCGAGCAGCGCGCGGGCGTCGTCACCGGGCGAGGCGGTGGCGGGCGGCAGCACCAGGATGCCGTTGTGGTCGTCGCCGAGCCCCAGTTCCCGGGCCGAGCAGATCATGCCGTCGCTGACGCGGCCGTAGGTCTTGCGCTGCGCGATGGCGAACCCGCCGGGCAGCACCGAACCGGGGAGAGCGACGACGACGAGGTCGCCCTCGGCGAAGTTCGTGGCGCCGCAGACGATTCCACGGGTCTTCAACGCGTCCGGACCGTGGTCCCCGGCCGCCGAGCCGTCCTCGTCCGTGGAGCGATCGGCGGGCAGGTCGTCCTCGCCGGTCTCGACACGGCAGTAGCGGATGGGCTTCTTGAAGCCGGTCAGCTCCTCGATCGCGGCGACGCGGCCGATGACCACCGGGCCGGTCACCTCACCGAGGGGCTGGACGTCCTCGATCTCCATGCCGATCCGGACGAACGCCTCCGCCAGCTCCTGCGGCCCTATCTCGCCGGCGTCCAGATGCTCGGTCAGCCAGCTTACCGGGACTCGCACTGTGCCTCCTTGTTCCGCGGAGCGGCCGGGCCGGGAAGAGCGGCCGGTTCACGCACGCTCATTCAGGCCTCCGTGCCGAAGGGAAGGGTGAACCGGACGTCGCCTTCCACCATGTCGCGCATGTCGGGGATGCCGTTGCGGAACTGCAGGGTCCGCTCCAGCCCCATGCCGAACGCGAAGCCCGAGTACACCTCGGGGTCGACACCGCAGGCCCGCAACACGTTCGGGTTGACCATGCCGCAGCCGCCCCACTCCACCCAGCCGGGGCCGCCCTTCTTCTCCTCGAACCAGACGTCCACCTCGGCGGAGGGCTCGGTGAACGGGAAGAAGTGCGGGCGCAGCCTGGTCTTGGACCGCTCGCCGAACATGGCGCGGGCGAACGCGTCGAGCGTGCCCTTGAGATGCGCCATCGTGATGCCCTTGTCCACCGCCAGGCCCTCGACCTGCGAGAACACCGGGGTGTGCGTGGCGTCGAGTTCATCGGTGCGGTAGGTGCGGCCCGGGCAGACGACGTACACGGGGACGTCGCGGTGCAGCAGCGTGCGGGCCTGCACCGGGGAGGTGTGGGTGCGCAGGACCAGGCCCGAACCGGGCTCGCCGACGTAGAAGGTGTCCTGCATCTGCCGGGCGGGGTGGTCCTTGCCGAAGTTGAGGGCGTCAAAGTTGAACCACTCGGCTTCCAGCTCGGGGCCCTCGGCGACCTCCCAGCCCATCGCGACAAACACGTCGGCGACGCGCTCGCTGAGCGTGGTGATCGGGTGACGGGCGCCACGCGGGATGCGGTCCCAGGGCAGCGTCACGTCGACGGCCTCGTCCCGCAGCACGCGCTCGTCGCGCTCGGCCTGCAGAACGGCGCGACGCGTGTCGAAAGCGGCTTGGACGGCCTGACGGGCCTCGTTGACGCGCTTGCCCGCCTCGGCCTTCTCCGCCTTGGGCAGCCCCCCGATGGCCCGACGGGCCAGCATCAGAGGGGCGTGGTCGCCCAGGTGGGCCGGCTTCACCGCGGCGAGCGCGTCCAGGTCTTCGGCCTGCCCGAAATCGGTTTCGGCGGCCTTGACCGCGGCCTGCAAGGTTTCCGGCGTCAGGGTGGAAACCCCGTCGCCCGGCTGGGCGGCCTGCTTGTCGTTGGCTCCGGACATAACTCCTCAGCGTCCGCTGTGACGGTCGCGGCTCGGCACGAGCACACGTAAGCAATTACCGATGGATTCTAGGCGACCGCGATCCGGTGACGGGCGGTCACCCTCCGCGCGGCCGGTGCAGCGCCAGCGCGCTGCCGTACAGGCAGACCGCCGCGGCGGTGGCCAGGTTGAGGCTCTCCGCCTTGCCGTAGAGCGGAATCCGCACCCCTTCGTCGACCGCCGCGAGCACCTCGGGCGGCAGTCCGTGCGCCTCGTTGCCGAAGATCCAGGCCGCGGGCCGGGCCAGATCCAGTGTGTCCAGTCCCGTGGTGGCGTAGCCGTGCGCACCCAGCAGCCGCAGCCCCGACTCACGGCAGGCCGTCAGCGCGGCACCGGTTTCGCGAACCCGCGCGATCGGCAGGTGGAACAGGCTGCCCGCCGAGGCACGGACGCATTTGCCGTTGTGGGGATCGACGCTGTCGCCCGCCAGGAGCACGGCGTCGGCACCGGCGGCGTCGGCGACGCGGATCACGGTGCCCGCGTTCCCCGGGTCGGACACGCCGACGAGGACCGCGACCAGGCGCGGGGACGGCGGGAGCGCCGTGGCGAGCGGGCGGTCCAGCAGTGCGCAGACCGCCACGATGCCCTGCGGGGTGACGGTCTCGGACAGCCCGGCGGCGGCCCGCTCGGTGACGGGCGAGACACGCACGCCCTGCTCGCGGGCGGCGGTGACCAGCTCAGGGTGGGCCTGCGCGGCCCGTTCGGTCACGAACAGTTCGTGCACGAACCCCGGTTCGGCGGCGCCGCGGTCCAGCGCCGCACCCACCGCGTTGGCGCCCTCGGCGAGGAACCGGCCGGTCTTGTCCCGTTCGGCGCGGCGGGTCAGGCGCCGGGCAGCGACAACCCGGGGGGTCCGTTCGGTGAACGGCTCCGCCCCGGGTTGCGTGGCTTCGGTGCTCAGGCCGACTTCTCGGCTTCGGGGCCGGTCGTCACGTGCTGCTTGGCCACTTCGGCCAGCGCGGCGAACGCGGCCGCGTCGGTGACGGCCAGGTCGGCGAGGACCTTGCGGTCGACCTCCACGCCGGCGGCCTTGAGGCCCTGGATGAACCGGTTGTAGGTCACGCCGTTCTGACGGGCGGCGGCGTTGATGCGGGTGATCCACAGCTGGCGGAAGTCACCCTTGCGGGCGCGGCGGTCCCGGTAGGCGTAGTTCAGCGAGTGGAGCGTCTGCTCCTTGGCCTTGCGGTACAGCCGCGAACGCTGGCCGCGGTAGCCGCTGGCCAGTTCGAGAGTTGCGCGACGCTTCTTCTGGGCGTTGACCGCCCGCTTGACGCGTGCCACGGGTCCATCCTGTCGATCTCAGGGGGCACCGATACCGAATGCGGCACCCCGGGGTTTACGGCGAAAGGCGGGGAAGCTCAGCGGGCGAGCAGACGCTTGATGCGGCCCGCGTCGTTCTGGGCGACCTCGGTGGTGCCCTCCAGACGGCGGGTCACCTTGCTGGCCTTCTTCTCCATCAGGTGCCGCCGGCCGGCCTTCTGGCGGCGCAGCTTGCCAGTGCCGGTCACCCGGATCCGCTTCGAGGTGCCGCTGTGCGTCTTCATCTTGGGCATTAGTGACTCTCTTTCATGGTGCAGCACACCGGAAAACCGGTGTGCTGCGGACTGCGTCGTCTCGGCGGCGGCAGGTCAGGACTCGACGTGTTCCTGTTCTTCCTTCGGCGCCTTCTGCTGCTTCGCCTTGGCATTCTTGTGCGGCGCCAGCACCATGATCATGTTGCGACCGTCCTGCTTCGGAGACGACTCCACGTAACCGAGTTCGGACACTTCGTCGGCGAGCTTCTGCAGCAGCCGGAACCCGAGTTCCGGCCTCGACTGCTCACGCCCACGGAACATGATGGTGACCTTCACCTTGTTCCCGGCGGCGAGGAAGCGGGACACGTGGCCCTTCTTCGTCTCGTAGTCGTGCTGGTCGATCTTCGGACGCAGCTTCTGCTCTTTGATGACGGTGAGCTGCTGGTTCCGGCGCGACTCGCGAGCCTTCTGCGCACTCTCGTACTTGAACTTGCCGAAGTCCATGAGCTTGCAGACCTGGGGGCGCGCCTGCGGGGCGACCTCGACGAGGTCGAGGTCCGCTTCCTGAGCGAGCCTGAGCGCATCTTCGATCCGGACGATACCGACCTGCTCACCGTTCGGTCCGACCAAACGGACCTCGGGAACGCGGATGCGGTCGTTGATGCGTGTCTCGGAGCTGATGTGGCCTCCTTGGTTCGAGAAATATGTCGCCTGCTCGACCTGGTGCCCACATACCGCGGGCCCCGTCTCCGGCACTTGCTGGCCGGCCCGCGGGGCCCTCTTCCGATCGCGTCCGTAAACGGACGCTTCACCACACTGAAGTGGCGAGACCGGACCCGGCCACCTCGGTGGGCAGCGCGGGTGGGAGCGGGGCTCCACTTGCGGCCCCCGATTTCCCGGAGGCTGGTCGCACGTGGAAGGGTACCAGACGTGTCACACAACGCTTCTCAGCAGCCCGAAAATTCCCCTGACGTCCGTTCGCTCGAGGACATCCCCAGCGTGGAGGTCATTTCCCGGGCGGCCGTGATGCTGATGTCGGCCTCGGCCGAGCGGCTGGGCCTGGCCGATCCCGATCCGGACACCAGCCCGCACCGCGACCTGGACGAAGCACGCCGCCTGATCACCGCGCTGGCCGGACTGGTCACCGCCTCCGCCGAGTACCTCGGCGCCCACGCCGCGCCCCTGCGGGACGGGCTCCAGTCCCTCCAGAAGGCCTTCCGGGAGGCCTCCGCCATTCCCGACGCCCCCGGCCAGGGCCCCGGCGAGAAGTACACCGGCCCCGTCCACTGAGACGACCCGAGGGAGGCCGTGGGCCCGGGCCGGGCGAAGCCCGGAAGCCCGCCCGGACCCCGGCGCCCCGCGCTCAGTCCAGGACGGCGAGGACGTCGATCTCGACCAGCTTGCCCGCGGGAAGGCCGACGTAGACGGTGGTGCGGGCCGGGTAGGGCTCGCTCACCAGCCGGCCGTACGCCTCGTTGAACTCGGCGAAGTGCGCGGTGTCGGTGAGGTAGGCCCGGACCATCACCACGTCGCCGAAGCTCGAACCCGCCGCTTCGAGCACCGCGCCGAGGTTGGCGAACACCTGCCGGGTCTGCTCCGCGACCGTCGTGCCGACCAGCTCGCCGGTCTTCGGGTCGACCGCGACCTGCCCGGCCACCTGCAGGATGTTGCCCTTGCGACTGGCCTGCGCGAACGCGGCCGGGGGTTTCGGCGCGTTCTCGGTGCTGATCGCGACCTTGGCCATCGACACTCCCTTGTCCCACTGTGCCGTCCATCCGTTACGGACGGACGACCGACGGGCATTGACCTGTTCGGGGGCCGATGCTACAGCTACACCGATCATCGTCGGCAACCGCGTTTTCACGCACAGCAACAGAGTCAGGAAGCCAGCGTCGATGCCCACCGCCCTCACCCTGAACCCCGCGGCACTGGCCGCCCTCACCGAGGAACCGCTCGACTGGCGGTTCAAGTCGGTCCCGTCCGAACTCTGGGGGCTCTCGCCGGCCGAGGCCGCGCGGCGGCGACCGAACCTGTTCACCGGCGGTTTCGTCGGCCCGATGGTCGTGCTGGACGCCGAGGCGCTGGACCACAATTTGCGCACCATGGCGGACTTCTGCGCCGCTCACGGGGTCCGGCTGGCACCCCACGGCAAGACCACCATGGCGCCGCAGCTGTTCGCGCGGCAGGCCGGGCACGGAGCGTGGGCCGTCACCGCCGCCACCGCCGGTCAGCTGCGGGTCTACCGGGCCTTCGGGGTCTCGCGGATCCTGCTGGCCAACCAGCTGGTCGACCCGGCGGCACTGCGCTGGCTGGCCGCCGAACTGACCGGCGACCCGGGTTTCGAATTCAGCTGCTGGGCCGACTCCGTCCGGGCGGTGGAGCTGATGACGGAGGCACTCGCCGCACTGACGGACGCGGAGCGTCCCGTCGACGTGCTGGTCGAGCTGGGCGCCGACCCCGGCCGCACGGGAGCCCGCGACGACGCCACCGCGCTGGCCGTCGCCGAGGCGGTGCGGGACAGCCCGGTGCTGCGACTGGCCGGGGTCGCCGGATACGAGGGCGCGCTCGCCCACGACGCCGGAGAACAGGCGCAGGAAAGGGTCACCGGCTACGTGCGCCGGATGCGGGAGTTCACTGTCGCGCTGGCCGACAGCGGTTTCTTCGCCGATGCCGGCCAGGTGATCGTCACCGCGGGTGGGAGCGCGTACTTCGACCGCGTGACCGCCGAGCTGACCACGAGCTGGCCCGAGGGCCTGCCCGTGGTGCCGGTGCTGCGCAGCGGCTGCTACCTCACTCACGACGACGGCTTCTACCGCGGCGTCTCGCCCCTCGGCGAGCACCCGCGGATCAGCGAGGTGCCACCGCTGCGCCCCGCGCTGCGGGCCTGGGCACAGGTGACCTCCCGGCCGACCGCGGAACTGGCGCTGCTCACCCTGGGCAAGCGCGACGCCTCGTTCGACGAGGGCCTGCCGGAGCCACAGCTGTTCCGCCGCTCCGGGACCACCACGCCGCTCGCCGGCCACGCCGTGACCGCACTGAACGACCAGCATGCCTTCGTCGCCCTCCCGCCGGACTCGCCGCTTCAGGTCGGCGACTGGGTCGGGCTGGGGCTGTCGCATCCGTGCACGGTGTTCGACAAGTGGTCGCTGATCCCGGTCGTCTCGGGCGAGACCGTGGTCGATTTCGTACGGACCTTCTTCTAGGAAGCGGATGACCGCGGCCAGGCCCCGCCCTGCTTCGGAGTCCGAAATGGACGGTATGCCGGTCGTGCGGAGCCCGCGCGACCGGGGCTGCGACGAGTTCCTCGCCCGGCTGCGCGGACACCACCCTCCCGGTTCGACGGCCCTTACTGCTGCGGGTAGCCCTGCGGCGGCTGCTGGTACTGGGCCGGTGCCTGCTGCTGCTGTTGCTGCTGCGCCTGCATCTGCGCCATCCCGTCCTGCCCTTCCGGCATCACGTACACCGCGGTGCCGTAGGCGGCGATCTCACTGGCGGTCTGGGCGATTTCGTTGCAGTCGAACCGCAGGGCCAGCACCGCGTTCGCGCCGTGGGCCATCGCCTCCTGGCACAGCCGCCCGAGCGCTTCGTAGCGCGAGTCGGACAGCAGTTTCGACAGCCCTTTCAGTTCACCGCCCGCCATCGCCTTGAACCCGGCGCCCATCGTGGAGAACATGTTCCGGCTGCGCACGGTCAGGCCGAAAACCTCGCCGTAGACCCGGACCACCTTGTAGCCGGGCAAATCGTTCATCGTGGAAAGCAGGATCGGGAACTGCTGGGGATATGGCTGGCTCATGCGCCGGATCGTAACGGCTTTCAGTTCTTGCCGCGGTACCAGACCTCGGGCCTGCCCACCTGCCCGTACCGCGGTTCACGCACGGCCAACCCGTTGTCGGCCAGATATTCGAGATACCGGCGGGCCGTGACGCGGGAAACGCCGGTCGCCCCGGCGGCCAGGCCGGCGGACATCCCGCCGGGGCATCCCCGGAGGGCGGCGACGATCGCGTCGAGGGTGTCCACGCTCATCCCCTTGGGCAGCACGGGCCGGGAGGGGGCGCGCAACGTGGCCAGCGCGCGGTCGACGTCGGTCTGGTCGGCCGCCTCCCCCGCGTTCTCCCGGAACCGTGCGTACCGTGCCAGCTTTTCCTTGAGTGAAGCGAAGGTGAACGGTTTGAGAAGGTACTGCACCACCCCGGCCGAAACCGCGGACTTCACCACTTCCAGATCCCGCGCCGAGGTCACCGCGATCACGTCCACCGTGCTGCCCGCGGCCCGCAGGGCGCGGCATACGGCGAGCCCGTGGCTGTCGGGCAGATAGAAATCGAGCAGCATCAGATCCACGGTGTGCCGCGAACAGAACCGCAGTGCCTCGCCGCCCGAGTGCACCACGCCCGCGACCGCGAACCCCGGCACCCGCTCCACGTACTGGCGGTGGGCCTCCGCGGCGACCGGATCGTCCTCCACGACCAGCACCATGATCATGCCTGGGCCCCCTGCCGCAGCGGGAGCCGGACGGTGAACACGGCGCCCCGGGTGTCCCCGCCGTCGTTGCCGACCTCGATCGTGCCTCCGTAGCGGCGGACGGTCTGGCCCACCAGAGCCAGCCCCAGCCCGTGCCCGACCGGCCCCTCCTGCGGTTTGGTGGACCAGCCCCGGCGGAACACCGCGCTCCGGGCCTCTTCCTCGATCCCGGGCCCGGTGTCGGCGACCCGGATCAGCAGCCCGTCACCATCCTCCTTCACCGTGACCACCACGCGCGGCTTTTCCCACGCCGCCCGTCCGATCGCCGCGTCGATGCCGTTGTCGATCAGATTGCCCAGGATCGTCACCAGATCCCGCGGCTCCACGTCGAGGTCGTCGAGCGCGGTGTCCTCGGTCAGCACCAGTTCGGCACCGCGCTCGGCGGCTTCCGCCGCCTTGCCCAGCAGCAGTGCGGACAGCACCGGTTCCGACACCGAACCCACCACGCGGTCGGTCAGCCGCTGCGCGATCGCGAGTTCCTCGGTGGCGAACGCGACGGCCTCCTCGGGCCGGCCCAGCTCCACCAGCGACACCACGGTGTGCAGCCGGTTGGCCGCCTCATGTGCCTGCGAACGCAGGGATTCGGCCAGCCCGCGAGTGGTGTTGAGCTCGCCGGTGAGCAACTGGAGATCCGTGTGGTCCCGCAGGGTCACCACGGTGCCCCGGGCACCCCGCGACGAACGCACCGGGGCGGTGCTGACCACCAGCACCCGGGTGTCGGTCACGTGGATCTCGTCGGTGCGCGGCTCCGGCGAACGGAACGTCTCCAGCAACGCCGGTGGCAGACCGAGGGTCTCCACCGGCGCCCCCGCCGGATCGTCGGTGAGCCCGAGCAGATTCCGGGCCCCGTCGTTGCACAGGGCGACACGGCCGTCGGACCCGACGAGCACCAGGCCCTCCCGCACCGCGTGCAGCGTGGCCTCGTAGTAGGCGAACACCCGGCTCAGTTCGTCGGGTGCCAGCCCGCGGGTCTGCTTCCGCAAGCGGATGCTGACCAGGAAAACTCCGGCCACTCCCACCACGAGCACCGTGCCGGCGACCGCGAACAGCGGCACGAGCCGCTGGGCCAGACCCGCCGCGATGGCCTCCACCCTGATTCCGGCGGCCACCAGCGCCACCACGTGCCGGGAGCCGTCGAACACCGGGACCACCGCGCGCACGGACGGGCCGAGGGTGCCGGTGTAGGTCTCGGTGACGAGGCCGCCCCGCAACGCCCCGGCGGTGTTACCGAGGAACCGCTGGCCGATCATGGCGGGATTGGGGTGGGTGTAGCGGACACCCTCCGGGCTCATGATCGTGATGAAGTCGACTCCGGTGTCGGCCCGGACACGCTCCGCGAGCGGCTGCAGCTGCGCACTGGGGTCCGAAGTGGACAGAGCGGTCACCGTGGTGGGCGCGTCGGCGATCGTGCGGGCCACCGTGACGGCCTGTTCGGCGGCCCGGTCCCGCACCTCGCGGGAGGCGTCGAGCCAGTCGAGTCCGGCACCCGCCGCGACCAGGGCGATGATCCCGGCCAGCTGCAGCAACAGCAACTGCCGGGCCAGACTCCATCGCCGGTTCCGCACCCACCGAATGTAACCGGTGGGCCGCGGGCCTCGGCGGGGCGTGCGCACCACCTTCACGAACTCAATGAACACAACCGTGACCCGAGCCACCTCCGCTCGCATAGTCACCGCAAAGCCGCGCCCCTCCGGCGCGATGAAGGATCTTTTGGAGGCAAGGGTGCCGACCACGTTGTCCCCCGCCGCCGCACCGCGGCGCCGGGACCGGATGCACTATCTCTATCTCGCCGTGCTCGCCGCGGTCGTGCTCGGAATCATCGTGGGGTTCGCCGCCCCCGGCTTCGCCAAGGGCCTCACCCCGCTGGGCAACGGATTCGTCAACCTGATCAAGATGATGATCTCGCCGATCATCTTCTGCACCATCGTGCTGGGCATCGGTTCCGTGGCCAAGGCCGCCAAGGTCGGCAAGGTGGGCCTGCTGGCGATCGGGTACTTCCTGGCCATGTCGACCGTCGCACTGGCGATCGGGCTCGTGGTCGGCAACCTGCTGCACCCCGGTTCGGGTCTGCACCTGGACCCGACGGCCGCGGCGAAGGCTCACCAGCAGGCCACCGGCGGGCAGGGCAGCACCGACTTCCTCCTCGGCGTCATCCCCACCTCGCTGCTGTCCGCGTTCACCTCCGGTTCGGTGCTGCAGACCCTGCTCGTCGCGCTGCTGGCCGGGTTCGCGCTGCAGAAGCTCGGCCCCGCCGGGCAGCCGATCCTGCGCGGCATCGAGCACCTGCAGAAGCTCGTGTTCCGGATCCTGTCGATGATCATGTGGGCGGCCCCGATCGGCGCGTTCGGCGCGATCGCGGCCGTGGTCGGCTCGACCGGCTGGGCGGCGCTGCGCAGCCTCCTCGTGGTGATGCTCGGCTTCTACATCACCTGCGTGCTCTTCGTGTTCGTGGTGCTCGGCGCGGTGCTGTGGCTCGGCGCCCGCGTCAACGTGTTCAGCCTGATGCGCTACCTGGCCCGCGAGTTCCTGCTGATCCTGTCCACCTCGTCGTCGGAGTCGGCACTGCCGAGGCTGATCGCGAAGATGCAGCACCTCGGTGTGAGCCGCTCGGTCGCCGGGATCACCGTGCCCACCGGGTACTCGTTCAACCTCGACGGCACCGCGATCTATCTGACCATGGCGACCCTGTTCATCGCCTCGGCCCAGGGCAGCCCGCTGTCGATCGGCGAGCAGATCTCCCTGCTGGTGTTCATGGTCATCGCCTCCAAGGGCGCGGCCGGGGTCAGCGGCGCGGGTATCGCCACCCTCGCCGGCGGACTGCAGTCCCACCGGCCGGACCTCGTCGGCGGGGTCGGTTTCATCCTGGGCATCGACCGGTTCATGTCCGAGGCCCGCGCCCTGACCAACTTCGCGGGCAACGCGGTCGCCACCGTGGTGATCGGCTCGTGGACCAAGGAGTTCGACCGGGCGAAGGCGGCGCAGGTGCTTTCCGGCCAGTCCCCGTTCAACGAAACCACGCTCATCGACGACGAGCCGGCGGCCGCGCCGGTCCCGGAGCAGGTCCCTGCCTGATCCGCGTGAGGGTGGTGCCCGACGGCCCGGCCACCGGCCGGGCCGTCGGTATTGCCGGAGGGTCACCAGGGACACCGGCGCCCCGGACTACTCGGACTACTCAGGCTGCCAGGACGGCCCGGACAGCTCTCAGCCCAGCACGGACTGCAGGAAGCGCCCGGTGTGGCTTTCGGCCACCTGCGCCACCTGCTCCGGGGTCCCCTCGGCCACCACGGTGCCGCCGCCGGAACCCCCTTCCGGCCCCATGTCGATGACCCAGTCCGAGGTCTTGATGACGTCGAGGTTGTGCTCGATGACGATCACGGTGTTGCCCTTGTCGACCAGCCCGTTGATGACGCCCAGCAGCTTGCGGATGTCCTCGAAGTGCAGGCCCGTGGTGGGCTCGTCGAGCACGTACACCGTCTTCCCGGTGGACCGCTTCTGCAGTTCGCTGGCGAGCTTGACCCGCTGCGCCTCACCACCGGAGAGGGTCGGCGCGGGCTGCCCGAGCCGCACGTAGCCGAGGCCGACGTCCGCCAGGGTCCTGAGGTGCCGGTGGATCGCCTTGATCGGCTCGAAGAACTCGGCCGCCTCCTCGATGGGCATGTCCAGCACATCGGAGACCGTCTTGCCCTTGTAGTGCACCTCGAGGGTCTCCCGGTTGTACCGCGCGCCCTTGCACACCTCGCACGGCACGTACACGTCCGGCAGGAAGTTCATCTCGATCTTGATGGTGCCGTCGCCCGCGCACGCCTCGCAGCGCCCGCCCTTGACGTTGAAGGAGAACCGGCCGGGCTGGTAGCCGCGCACCTTCGCCTCGGTGGTCGCCGCGAACAGCTTGCGCATGTGGTCCCACACGCCGGTGTAGGTGGCCGGGTTGGACCGCGGGGTGCGGCCGATCGGCGACTGGTCCACCCGCACCAGCTTGTCCACCAGGTCGAGCCCGCGCACGCGCGTGTGCCGGCCCGGCACCTGCCGCGCACCGTTGAGCTTGTTCGCCAGCACCGTGGCCAGGATGTCGTTGACCAGGGTGGACTTGCCCGAGCCGGACACACCGGTGACCGAGACCAGGCAGCCCAGCGGGAAGGACACGTCCACTCCGCGCAGGTTGTGCTCGCGCGCACCGACCACGGTCAGCTGGCGCTTGCGGTCCGCCGGACGGCGGATCTCGGGCACCGGGATGGTCTCCCGTCCCGAAAGGTAGGCACCGGTGAGGGATTCCTTGCTGCGCAGCAGCTTCTTGTACGGTCCACTGTGGACGATGTGGCCGCCGTGCTCCCCCGCGCCGGGGCCGATGTCGACCACCCAGTCGCTGGCCCGGATGGTGTCCTCGTCGTGCTCGACCACGATCAGGGTGTTGCCGAGGTCCCGCAGCCGGGTCAGCGTCTCGATCAGGCGGTGGTTGTCGCGCTGGTGCAGGCCGATCGACGGCTCGTCCAGCACGTACAGCACACCCACCAGGCCGGAGCCGATCTGCGTGGCCAGCCGGATGCGCTGGGCCTCACCACCGGACAGGGTGCCCGCCGCGCGGTCCAGCGACAGGTAGTTCAGCCCCACGTCGAGCAGGAAGCGGAGGCGGGCCTGGATCTCCTTGAGCACCGCGCCCGCGATCATCTTCTCCCGCGGGCCGAGCACCAGGCCGTCGAGGAAGTGCGAAGCCTCGTCGATGGACAGCGCGCACACCTCGGCGATCGACCGGTCTCCGTGCTCGGCGTGCTCGAGGGTGACCGCGAGGATCTCGGGCTTGAGGCGCGTGCCCTGACAGGCCGGGCAGGGCACCTCGCGCATGTAGCCCTCGTAGCGCTCCCGCATGTACTCCGACTCGGTCTGCTCCAGCCGCCGCTCGAGGAACGGGATCACGCCCTCGAAGGCCGCGTAGTAGGAACGCTGGCGGCCGTAGCGGTTGCGGTAGCGGACGTGCACCTGCTCGTCGATGCCGTGCAGGACGGCCTTCTGCGCCTTGGCGCCCAGCTTCCGCCACGGGGTGTCCATCCGGAACCCGACCGTTTCGGACAGTGATTCGAGCAGGCGCTGGAAGTACTCCGCGCTCTGCCCGCCCGCCCACGGCGCGATCGCGCCCTCACCGAGGGACAGTTCGTCGTCGGGCACCACCAGTTCCGGATCGACCTCCTTCCGGATGCCGAGACCGGTGCACTCCGGGCAGGCGCCGTACGGCGAGTTGAACGAGAACGAGCGCGGTTCGAGGTCCTCGATGGCCAGCGGGTGACCGTTGGGGCAGGCGAGGTTTTCGGAGAACCCCCGGACGCGGTGCGCATCGTGCTCGGGCAGGTCGACGAACTCGAGCTCGACCAGCCCGTCGGCCAGCCGCAACGCCGTCTCGACGGAGTCGGTGAGGCGCTGCTTCGAGGAAGGCTTCACGGTCAGGCGGTCGATGACCACGCCGATGTTGTGCTTTTCCTGCTTCTTCAGCTTCGGCGGGTCGGTGAGCTGGTGGACCGCGCCGTCCACCACGGCCCGCGAGTAGCCCTGCTGCTGGAGGTTCGCGAACAGGTCGAGGTACTCGCCCTTGCGGCCCCGGACCACCGGCGCGATCACCTGGAATCGGGTGCCCGGCTCCATTTCGAGCACCTGATCGACGATCTGCTGCGGAGTCTGCTTGCTGATCGCTTCACCGCACTGGGGGCAGTGCGCCTTGCCCGCGCGCGCGTAGAGCAGCCGGAGGTAGTCATAGACCTCGGTGATGGTGCCCACCGTCGACCGCGGATTGCGGGAGGTGGACTTCTGGTCGATGGACACCGCCGGGGACAGGCCCTCGATGAAGTCCACGTCCGGCTTGTCCATCTGCCCCAGGAACTGGCGCGCATACGCGGACAGCGACTCCACGTACCGGCGCTGGCCTTCGGCGAAGATCGTGTCGAAGGCCAGGCTGGACTTCCCCGATCCGGACAGGCCCGTGAAGACGATGAGGCTGTCCCGGGGCAGATCGAGATCGACGCCACGGAGATTGTGCTCGCGGGCGCCGCGAACAACGAGGCGATCAGCCACGCCAAGGTCCCTTCGCTGGATTGTGTCGGCC
>NZ_VJWX01000123.1 GCF_007713715.1 Amycolatopsis rhizosphaerae | reverse complement strand
TGTCGAGCCAGTAGGTCCCGCCCACACCCCAGTACAGGCTCAACGCCGCGTACAGAGCACCGACGGCAGCGGCCGCGTACCCGGCCACGCTTCCCAGCCTCATGACCGGTGAGACAGGACGGGGAGGAGAATGCGACCGGCGTCACAGGAAAGCGGCAACAGCCGGGGGCGCCGTCGGCCCGGGCCGACGCTCCGGCCTTCCTTCTCGTCGTCGATGAACGGCGTGTGCTGGCCCATAACAGAAAGCTACCGCATGGAGCCGATGGCTTCGTCCACTGAGGAGCGTGAGGGCGAGCACTGGAGCCACCTGCTCGATCATTCCTGTGGCGAAGCCCCAGGAGACAACCCCATTCGGAGAACCTGGCCGCCCGCCTGGCCCAACCCTTCCCTCACAGGGGAGCCTCTTCCTACCCGCCTTCCCGATTCGGCCGCACACGGCGCTCCACCGCTAGGCCATTCGGGTGTCGAGACTGCCCGCTCACAACTCGGGTGGCCGGGCGAACCGGATTTCGGCGGCCAGATGGTGCGCGCGTGTGATCGCACTGTCCGACAAGAGGGTTTCCGTCTTCGGCTCCAGTTCCTGGATGAGGCCGCACAAGGCGGCGCCGAGACGTTCGACCGCCGCCCCCACACCCCGACGACAGGGACCGTAGTCCAGCGGTGTGGCATCCGGTCGCAGTGCGGCAGCCACCGCGGCGGCGAGCTGTTCCGCCGCCCGGGCGGCCAATTCCGGCGTGTCAGCAGCCACCGCCGTCATCGAGACCTCCCACCTTCGGGTGTGCAATCTTCTCCTGAGCTGCCCGAAAAGCCGCTGGCGAAACACGGTTGCGAACACTGCTACCAGCGGTGGCCGGCACTTCCGAGGGTGACCGAGAGCGGGTGACCGGAATGTAACTCGGGCGCGGCTCAAGGACAGCCCGTCGAGCGGGCTGGGCAGGCGCTGGAGAGCGGTTACCGTCCTCGCCGAGGAGGCTTCAGGAAAACAATGTCCACAACGGATGGAGGGATGTCACCGGCCGCGATCAGGAGGCCGGGATCCGGGGCAGCGGCAGCTCGTCGTCCAGCAGGGCCCCGACCCGGATGCACGCCCACAGCGTCATGTACTCGCCGCTGTTGCCGATCCCCCAGTCCGTCGTGCAGGCCTCCAGCAGGTACCGGCTCGTCCGCGACCGGCTCGGAGCCGTCGGCAGCACCAGGTGTGGCACGGTCACCGCCATCCGTAGCGAAGGACGACGGTAGGAACGGATGAGACAGACCCCCGCAGGCAGGTTCCCGTACTCGCAGGCCAGCGTGCTCAGCTCGTCGGCGACCAGCACCGAGTCGATGACGTCCTCCTGTGTGCAGCCCGTCAGCAACTCCCTGACGGCCTCCCGAACCTTCCCCAGGTCGGCCAGACCGGTCAGGGTCAGCCGTACCAGCTGCTCGTTGTGCCGCTGTGTTGCATACATCGTGGCCGTTCACCTCCGCTGACCCGCGATGCGAGTGCCCTCCAGGTACCCGGGTGACAGAGAGGGAAACGCAGAGCGACCGATCATCCACGAACGGGCACCCGGCGACGCGGGCGGAAGTACCACAACCAGGCAGCGGAGCCGGCCCCCTTCACCCGATTGCGCGAAACCGGATCGCGGCTACGCTGCAAGGCACGGTTGAGTCCACAGCCGGAACTACGCCAAATGGAGAGCCGCCGAAGCCGGCGGATCCGCCGGTGGACTGAACCTGGCTCGACGGCCATCCCGATCCGGCCCACCGGCGCGCCGCGAGGCACCGAGACGGGGAAGGGTCACCACGTCATGTCTCAACCACTCGTACCCACCGGTCAGGCCCAGCCAGGCTCGCTGGGCTTGGCCATCGACCGCCCGGAGCCCGAGGTCATCGTCCTCACGGTCTCCGGGGAACTCGACATGCTCACCGCACCGAGGCTTGCCGCGAGCCTCGAGGAACTGCTGGCCGCTGCCCCGCGAACGCTGGTCGTCGATCTGGGCGGAGTCACGTTCCTCGGTTCGGCCGGCCTCGCCGTCCTGGTCACCGCACACGAACTCGCGCCGGGCCGCGAGGTGCTGCGGATCGCGGCCGGGAACCGGCAGATCCGGCGGGCCTTCACCATGACCGGGCTGGACAATCTGCTCGCGCTCTACGAAAGCCGTGAAGCGGCGCTGTCGGAGGCCTGATCCCCCGGCCCGGAGTCACGGCCGTCAGGAGAACATCGGATACATGCTGTCTTCGGCGAGCCCGAAGGACAACAACAGCACCGCGATCACAAAGGCGAGCAGACCGCACATCAGACCGGTCAGCGCCTGGCCCGGATTGGTTGCCATCCCCTTGCGGACGCGGCGGAAGCCCAGCAGCCCGAACACGGTACCGAGCAGCCCGAACACCAGGTTGACGATCGGCAGCCAGAACAGCGCCAGCCCGATCACCCCGGTGATGAGCGCGGTCAACCCGAACCCGTTCTGGGCTTCGAAGGGCGGGGCGGCCCAGCGTTCCGGCGCCGGTTCGGGACGCTTCGGCCTGTCGGGTGCCTGTCGTTCGGCTGCCTGCTGTTCGGGCATCTGCTGGTCGGGCAAGGCTCGCCGGGGTTGCGTCAGCGGCTCTGTCGGCTCGCCGCGGGGGGCTGCCTGCCGGGGAACGGGTGTGTGCTCGCCCTGACGCGGTACGGCGGTCTGCCCGCTCTGCTGGGCGGAACGTTCCGGTTCGGCCTGAGGTCGGTGGGACATGGCGTGCTCCTTCGTCGTAGCGGACCTACCCCCGTTATCGCCGATGAACCACCCGTTCCGGAGCGGGACAAAGTCACGAGAGGCGGCGACCACCGGCACCAAAGCCCTGGACGAACGACCCGGCGGGTCAGCCCGCGCCCGGCACGACCACGGCGCGGCCGGTCAGTTCCCCGGATTCAAGGCGCCGGTAGGCCGTCATGGCCTGTTCGAGCGGGAACGTGGTCAACGCGGTACGCACGAGCCCGCGCGAAGCCAGGTCCAGGACCTCGAGCAACTCGGGGCGGGTGCCCCACAGCGTCGTCTGCACCGACAGTTCATAAGGCTGTCCGAAGAACGACATCGGCAGCGTGCCACCACCGAGGCCGATGATGGTGAGATCGCCCAGGATGCGGGCCGCGGCCACCCCGAGCGCCAGCGTCTCGTCGTTGCCCACGCAGTCGAGGATCACGTCGGCGCCGCGCCCTCCGGTGAATTCGCGGATCTCCTCCGCGGCTCCCTCCCCGGCCTGCACGGTGTGATCGGCCCCGCCGCGCTCGGCGAGCCCGAGCGCGGCGGCCCGGCTGTCCACCGCGACCACGCGGGCCGCCGTGGTGGCCTTGAGGATCTGCACGGCCAGATGGCCGAGCCCGCCGATGCCGATCACGACGGCCGTGGCGTCCGGCGTCAGTTTGGGCCACGAGCGGCGCACCGCGTGATAAGGGGTGAGGGCGGCATCGGTGAGCGGGGCGGCGGTCACCGGTTCGAGCCCGTCCGGCAACGGCACCAGATGCCGGACCGCGGGGACGAGCAGGTACTCGGCCATACCCCCGTCGAGACCGAGACCTCCGCCGCCCATCCCGCCCGCCGGGGCGGCGGCCAGGTTTTCGCAGTACGCATCGGCACCGGCGAGACAGCGTGCGCAGGTTCCGCAGCCCCACGGCCCGAAGACCGCGACCGGCTGCCCGATCTCCGGACCCCGGACACCCCCGCCCAGCGCGTGCACCCAGCCCGCGTTCTCGTGACCGAGTGTGAACGGGGGGTTCCACGGCATCGTGCCCGTGTCGAACTCGCGCATCAGGTGCAGATCCGAATGGCAGGCCCCGGCACCTCCGATCCGGACCACCACCTGTCCCGGGCCCGGCTTGGGTTCGGCCACCTCCGTCAGTTCCGGATCGCTCTTCCATGCGTTCAGCCGCAACGCTTTCACGGCGCCTCCCGGTTCTTCTCCCATCGATGGTGCGGCAGTGACCGGCGCCGTGCCGGGGCTCTTCGCTCACACGGGTCAGCCGACGGCACATACGGCCGAGGAGAGGCGCCGTCCGGTCACGATCTTGATCGGGATCCGCAGGACCACGCTCTCCTCCCCCTGCACCCAGGGCCGCTGGTGGGGATCGGTGTAGAGGGCGAGCCGCTCCGGGTCGCGCACCAGTTCCGCCTTCCCGACCGCCACCACGCTCCAGCCGGCTTCGCTCCCGGTGTCGAGGCTGTCGATCTCCAGCGCGACAACTTGCTCGTCGAGAGCGGCCAGGACGCCGTCGCGTGCCGCCCGGACCACGATGTCGTTGTGGTGGACGAAGAAGTTCACCGGGCGGGCGGTCGGCATCGCGCCTTCGGTGAAGATCAGCCGCCCGAGGGGGCACTGTGCCAGCAGCCTGCGGCATTCCGGCACCGGCAGCGGCTGTGGGTCCTTCATCGTTCCTCCAAGAACACGTGCGGTTTCCCCTGGTTCCAGGCTCCTCGCCGGACCTCTTTTCCCGGCAGGGCCACACGTAGTCGGCGCGAGGGACCGTCGTTGGTACCGGTGAGGGCCTAATCCTCCGGGCACGATCCGCGGGTCACCGGACGATTACGCAGCGGCACAGCCATCTCCGCCACATCACCTGCCCCAGCACTGTGCCGATCACCCGACCCGTTGGTATGTTTCTCGGCGGAAAGGGGAGCGCGGTGTCCGTCGAAAAAGTCGTGGAGAAGGCCGAGAAGACCCCACCTTCGGTCCGCAGCACCCTGTCGCAACTGCGCCTGCGGGAACTGCTCCGGGAGGTCCAGGACAGCCTCGAGCAGATGGCCGACGTCCGCGATCACCTCGACGGCCTGCTGGAAGCCATGCTCGCGGTCTCCTCGGGCCTTGAGCTCGACACGACGCTGCGGCGCATCGTCCAGGCCGCCATCGAACTGGTCGACTGCCGCTACGGCGCGCTGGGCGTGCTGGACGCCGACGGTGCCGGGCTCGCGCAGTTCGTCTACGAGGGCATCGACGAACAGGCCCGCGACGAGATCGGGGCCCTGCCGACGGGCCACGGCCTGCTCGGGCTGCTCATCGAGCAGCCGAAACCGCTGCGGCTGGACGAGCTTTCGCACCACCCGGCATCCTCGGGCTTCCCGGCGAACCACCCGCCGATGCACAGCTTCCTCGGCGTGCCCGTCCGTGTCCGGGACGAGGTGTTCGGCAATCTCTACCTCACGGAGAAGACCGGCGGGCCGTTCACCGACGACGACGAGGTCATCGTGCAGGCGCTGGCCGCGGCCGCCGGTATCGCGGTCGAGAACGCCCGTCTGTTCGAGGAAGCCCGGCAGCAGCAGCGCTGGCAGGAGGCCACCAGCGAGGTGCGGGCCGAACTGCTGGCCACCGCCGACCCCGGCGACGTGCTCAGCCTCATCGCACACCGCGTGCTCACACTCACCGGTTCCGACTACGCCTTCCTCGCCCACCCCGAGGATCCGGAGCTGCCCGCCGGAGAGGTGTCCACACTCGTCGTCAGTGCGTGCACCGGACTGCGGGGTGGCACGCTCGACGGCCGTGCGATCCCCATCGACGGCTCCACCTGCGGGGCCGCGTATCGCGAAGCCACCCCGAAGATCGCCGACCGGCTGGTGTACGACGTGTCCGCCGGGCTGGACGAGGAGTTCGGACCCGCGATGGCCCTTCCACTTCGGGCGTCGGCGGACTCGGTGTCGGGCGTGCTGGTCGCTGTGCGGCGACCCGGCCGGGAGCCGTTCCGGCGCAGCGCGCTGTCGCTCGCGGCGTCGTTCGCCGACCAGGCCGCGATCGCCCTCAAGCGCGCGGAGGACCAGCGCCGGCTCTACGAGTTCGAAGTGCTGGAGGACCGCGACCGCATCGCCCGCGACCTGCACGACCAGGTCGTGCAGCGGTTGTTCGCCCACGGGCTGCGGCTGCAGAGTGCCAAGGCCCGCACCCGCGTGCCCGAGGTGCAGCGGCGGCTGGGTGAGCTGATCGAGGACGTGCAGAGCATCGTGTCGGAGATCCGGACCGCGGTCTTCGATCTGCACGGCGGGCTGCAGGGCAGCACGGGGCTGCGCAAACGGCTCGGCGAGATCATCGCCGAGATCACCGGCGAAACCGCGCTGCAGACCACGGTCCGCATGGCGGGCCCGATCGGCGTGCTGTCGCCGGGGCTGGGCGAGCACGCCGAAGCCGTGATCCGGGAGGCACTGTCCAATGTGGTCAGGCACGCCCGCGCGAGCACGGTGACGGTGAACGTCTACGTCGGGGACATGGTCACGATCGACGTCACCGACGACGGCGTGGGCATCCCGGAGACGGTGGCGCGCAGCGGCCTGCACAACCTGAGCCGCCGGGCCGCCGACGCGGGCGGTGTCTGCACCGTGGACAACGCAGACGGTGGCGGCACCCGCATCTCCTGGACCGCGCCACTGAACTGAAGCGGCTATACCGGTTTACGGTCGGCGTGTGCCATGAGGGGACCCCTCACGGGAAAGAACGCAAGATCCCGGCAGAAGCCCGATGCCCTGCTCACCCGGACCGAAGGTGGGACACAAGCGCCGGAGCGTGGGACACGCGCGGCTGAGCCGGCACGACTGTGCCGGGGCTCTGTGCCGGGCCCGGGATCGCGCCGCGGTCAAGGGGGTCCTCACGGCGCGGGTGCGGCGGCGCGGACCACGAGCACCGGGCACTGTGCGTGGTGGATGAGTGCCTGGCTGGTCGAGCCGAGCAGCAGGCCGGTCACGCCGCCGCGTCCCCGGCTGCCGACCACGAGAAGTTGCGCCGCCTCACTGCGTGCGAGGAGTTCGGCGCGGGGCTGGTCGCGCACCGCCACCGGTTCCAGCTGGACCTCCGGGTACTCCTCCCGCCACCCGGCCAGGTTCTCCGCGAGCAGGCGCTCCTGCTGCTGCGAGAGCGTGCCCCAGCCGCGGTCCGGTTCGGGCAGCAGCAGTCCGGCATCGGCGTCGCTGAAGGCGTGCACCGCGATCAGCGGCACTCGCCGCCACGACGCCTCCTCGAAAGCCACGGCCACCGCCCGGTCACTCACGTGGCTGCCGTCCACTCCCACCACCACGGGAGCGTTCGCGGGTATGGGCAGGCCGTCGGTCCGCGGCCGCACGATCGCGACGGGACAGAGGGCGCGGGCGGCGACCGCGACGGCGGTGGCCCCGGCGAGCCGTCCGGCGAAACCGGTCCTGCCGGTGGCGCCCAGCACCAGCATGCGCGCCCTTTCCGACGCGTCGACCAGCGGTGGAACGGGCGGTTCGAACGGCATCGAGCTGGTCACCGCGACTCCGGGGCTGACCTCGCGCGCGGCCCTTTTCGCTTCCGCCAGCAGGGTTTTGCCCGCCTGGTCGAGATCGTCGAAGTAGCTCTGCGGGACGGGCAGCCCGCCACCGTACCCGCCACCGACCCAGCCTGCCGCGAACAGCAGGTGCAGCGGGAGGTTGCGGGCGCCCGCCTCCGCCGCGGCCCAGCGCACCGCCAGTGCGGCGCCGCCGGACCCGTCCACTCCCACCACGATGGCCCCTTCGGCACCGCGTACCACCGTGCCTCCTCCGTTCCCGGAAAAGGGCGGGGTACCCCGGTCCGGCCGCGACATGCCTGCCGCGGCCCGGGTTCCACCCAGTGACCGGGCTGTTTGACTGGCCGAAGGCCGCTCTCGGTGCGACGCTGGAAACATGCCCGAGTTCGAACGCACACGGGCCGATGCCACGCCGTCGTTGAAAGTTACCCTGTCGCAGCTGCGGCTCCGCGAACTTCTCAGTGAGGTCCGGGACCGGATCGAGCAGCTGAGCAACACCCGCGACCAGTTGGACGGGTTGCTGGAGGCGATGCTGGCCGTGGCGTCGAGCCTGGAGCTCGACTCCACCCTGCGCCGGATCGTGCACGCCGCCATCGAGCTGGTGGACTGCCGTTACGGGGCCTTGGGAGTGCTCAACGCCGATGGCGAGGGCCTGGCCGAGTTCGTCTACGAGGGCATCGACGAGCAGACCCGCCGCAAGATCGGGCCGCTGCCGCAGGGGCACGGTCTGCTGGGACTGCTGATCCAGCAGCCGAAACCGCTCCGGTTGGAAGACCTGTCCCAGCACGTGTCCTCGTCGGGCTTCCCGCCGCACCACCCGCCGATGCACACCTTCCTCGGCGTGCCGATCCTGGTGCGGGGCAAGGTTTTCGGCAATCTCTACCTCACCGAGAAGGCTTCCGGCCAGCCGTTCACCGAGGACGACGAAGTGGTCGTGCAGGCGCTGGCCGCCGCGGCCGGGATCGCGGTGGAGAACGCCCGCCTGTACGAGGACACGCGGTTGCGGCAGCGCTGGCAGGAGGCGACCAGCGACATCCGGGCCGAACTGCTGGCCGCCACCGACCCGGCCGAGGTGCTGCACCTGGTCGCCAACCGGGCGCTCGCCCTCACCGGCGCGGACTGCGCGTTCCTCGCCCAGCCCGAGGATCCCGACCTCACCGCCGCGGAGGTGCGGGCCCTCACCGTCACCGCGAGCGCCGGCCTGGACCCCAGGCTGGACGCGGGCGAACTCACCGGCCGGAGCATCGCCGTGGAGGGCACGGTCTGCGGCGAGGCGTTCCGTGACGCCACTCCGCGCCGCCTGGCCATGGCCGGGGACGATCTGGGCACCGGCCTTGGCGAGCCGTTCGGCCCCGCGCTGGTGCTGCCGCTGCGCGCGTCGGTGGATTCGGTGTCCGGGGTGCTGGTCGCCGTGCGCAAGGCCGGCGCCGAGCGGTTCGACGCCGGTCAGCTCCCCCTGGCCGCCTCGTTCGCCGACCACGCCGCGCTGGCCCTGCGCCTGGCCCAGGACCAGCGGCGCCTGCACGAACTGGACGTGCTGGCCGATCGCGACCGCATCGCGCGCGATCTGCACGACCACGTCATCCAGCGGCTGTTCGCCCTGGGCCTGTCACTGCAGAGCACCGCCATGCGCAGCCGCTCGCCGGAGACGCAGCGCCGGATCGGCAACACGGTCGAGGACGTGCAGCAGATCATCAGCGACATCCGCAGTGCGATCTTCGACCTGCACGGCGGCCTGGAAGGCACCACGAAGCTGCGCAAGCGCCTGCACGACATCATCGCCGAACTCACCACGGACACCGACGTGCACACCACGGTGCGGATGTCCGGGGCACTCGGTGTCGTCTCGCCCGCGCTCGCCGAACACGCCGAGGCGGTGGTACGGGAGGCCGTCAGCAACGTGGTCCGGCACGCGCACGCCAGCGCGGTCACCATCACCATCTCCGTCGAAGACGATTTCGCCATCGACATCACCGACAACGGCGTCGGCATCCCGGACACGGTCGCCACCAGCGGGCTGCACAACCTGCGGGAGCGGGCCGAGCAGGCGGGCGGCGTGTTCACCGTGCAGCGGCTGGAAAACGGTGGGCACGGGGGCGGCACCCGCCTCTTCTGGTGCGCCCCCGTGAGCTGAGGCAGACCACTTCGACACAGGGCTCAGTGGCTCAGTGCACCGGCAGCGGCTGCCCGCCGGGCAGCGCGGTCATCGGCACCTCCTGCGCGCGGTTCCACTCCAGCGCCAGCCGCAGCTGCTCGTCGCCGAGGAACGCCCGCCGCGCTACCTGCCGCAGATCCATTCCGGCCGCCCCGGGCTCGCTGCTCGCCTTGGCGAGCCGGCCCAGCCACAGCTGCTCGTCACGCCAGGCAGCCCGCCCGGCCGCGATCAGGCCGGGGACCTCCGCCGCCGAACACACGGTGACCATCCGCTGCCCGTCCCGGCTGGAATCGACCGGATCCACCACGGACGAGTCCGGGACGAGGACGGTCATCTCCCGTTCCGGCGGGACGTCCGCCCCGCACACCTCGCACCGCCGGACGCGGGGAGTCCCCGGTGCCTGCTCCCTGCCGATCGAGGCCTCGGCCCGCATGTGCCACCTCCTCCGGCACGGCATGGCCGCCGCGCCCTCCGTCTTCCGGTTACCCCGTGCGCGGGCCGATCATCCTCAACGCAGGGCGACCGTGAGGAGGAAGACCGCGTCGGCGAGCGCGACCACGCCGTGCCGCTCGGGCGGCACCGGGAACAGCTCACCCTCCTCGATGTCCCACTCGTGGTCCGCGGTGCGCAGCCGCACGCGGCCGGAGAGCACGTGCAGGGTGGCCGCGGCCGGGGCGTCGTGCTCGGCGAGCTCGGCGCCTTCCAACGCCACGATCAGGGCGGCCCGTTGCGAGGTGGAGGCGGCCACCGTGCGCGCGGTGCGCCGCGCCGGATGTTTGCGGGCCTCCTCCAGCAGTTCGGCGGCCAGCGCGGTCAGGTTCACCACGGCGTGGTGCGGGACGTGTCCCTGGATCCTGGTCATGGCAGGCGCTCCCATCCTCGGCGGGGGATCCGGTTGCCCAGTTGGTGGTCCCGGCTCCGGTAGACGATGTACGGGCGGGTCAGGTAACCGAGCGGCATCGAGAATACGTGAACCAGGCGGCTGAACGGCCAGAACGCGAACAGCACCCAGGCGGCCAGCACATGGGCCCGGAAACCCCACGGCGCCCGCCTGATCAGGGCCGTGTCGGGTTGGAGGGCGAAGATCGAACGGAACCAGGGCGCGACCGTTTCGCGGTAGTCGTGCGGGTGACCGGTCAGGTTGCCCAGCACGGTGGTGCCCAGCCCGAGCACGATGGTGCCGATCAGCAGCACGTACATGAGCTTGTCGTTGCGGGTGGTGGCGGAGAAGACCGGGCCGACCGTGCGGCGGCGGTAGATGAGGATCGCCGCCCCGCCCAGCGTGCACACCCCGGCGACGGTGCCCAGCACGGCCGCCCCGGCGTGGTAGGCGGTCTCGCCGATGCCCGCCGCCTCGGTCCACGCCTTGGGGATGAGCAGCCCGACGATGTGGCCGACCGCGACGACGAGGATGCCGAAGTGGAACAGCGGGCTGCCCAGCCGCAGCAGCCGGTTCTCGTAGAGCTGGGACGAGCGGGTGGTCCAGCCGAACTTGTCGTAGTGATAGCGCCAGTAGTGCCCGAGCACGAAGATCGCGATGGACACGTACGGCACCGCGATCCACAGCAGCGCGTCGGCCACGCTCATCGGTTCACCCCCCGGAACAGGTGGTCGGCGGCATGGAACGGATCGAGCCCGACCTCCTCTTCGGGCGGGCCCTGCCGGATCAGCCGGGCGATCGCCTCGTGGTCGGAGCCGCGGAGCGCGGGCAGGGTCGCCGACACCGAGTCCAGCACGTGCGCCCACGGGGACCGGATCTCGTGCAGGCCGCGGCGCAGCAGTTCCAGGCCGGCGCGGTGCTCGCACAGCAGCCGCCTGCCCGCCACAGGATCGACGGTCGCGGCGAACTCCAGCACGACCGCGAGGTGGTCGGGCAGTTCCCCCTCGCCCAGTTCGAGCCCGGCGCGACGGTAGGCGCTCAGGAACCGCAGCAGGGCCATGCCGCGTTTCCTGGTGTCCCCGCAGGTGTAGTAGGTGAGGTAGAGGCTGCCGAGCTTGCGGTGGTCGAAGGTGGCCACGTACTGGGATTGCAGTTCCATCGCGGGAGTGCCCTCGAGATGGTCCAGAAAGCGCTCCAGCGGTTCGCCGACCGGTTCGGCGAACCCGGCGGCGGCCTCGCGCAGCAGCGGCACGTGCTCGAACAGTTCCGGGTACGGATAGTCCACCAGCAGGGACTGCGCCTGCCAGGCCACCGCGGGTTCCGGCTCGGTGCCGTTCCTGCCGCCGTTCCTGCCGCCGCTCATGACCGCGGCTCCGGGTGTCCGCGCCGGGACGGGCCGGTGCCCTCCTCGTCCTCGCGGCGGGCCGGGAACAGGCCCTCCGGCAGGCCCTTGCCGTCCCAGTTGAGCAGGTTGACCCGGTGCTGTTTGTCCCCCGGTGCGGCCACCGTGTCGGTCCTCTGCCGCGTGTGCAGCATGCGGAAGTTCTCCACCGCGATCGGCGGTGCTCCCCCGGAACTCTCCCCGAACGGCCCGGAGCCGAGCATGCCGGGGCCGCCGTCGTAGTCGAGGCTGCATTCGGTGGCCAGCTCCTCCAGCCCGTGCGCCTGCTCGGCGTGGGCGGTGGGGATGACGTAACGCTCGTCGTACTTGGCCAGGGCCAGCAGGCGGTACATTTCGTAGATCTCCTCGCCCGTCATGCCGACCTTGGCCGGGATCTCCTCCCGCGGTTCGCGGCCGAGGTTGATGTCGCGCAGGTACGAGCGCATCGCCGCCAGCCGCCGCAGCACCGCCTCCACCGGCGCCGGGTCGCCCGCAGTGAACAGCTTCGCCAGGTACTCGACGGGGATGCGCAGTGCCTCGATCGCGGCGAAAAGGTTCCCGTGTTCCTCGGCGTCGTGCCCGGTGTCCCGGACCACGTCCACCACCGGGGACAGCGGCGGGATGTACCAGACCATCGGCAGGGTGCGGTATTCCGGGTGCAGCGGCAGGGCGAGCCGGTAGTCCTCGATCAGCCGGTACACCGGGGACCGTTGTGCCGCCTCGATCCAGTCGTCCGGAATGCCCGCGAGCTCCGCCTCACGGACCACCGCGGGATCGTGCGGGTCGAGGAAGACCCGCCGCTGCGCCTCGCCGAGTCCCTGTTCATCCTTTGTGGACGCCGCTTCGAGCACCCGGTCGGCGTCGTAGAGCACCAGCCCGATGTAGCGCAGCCTGCCGACGCAGGTCTCGGCACAGACCGTGGGGATGCCGACCTCCACCCGGGGGAAGCAGAACGTGCACTTCTCGGCCTTGCCGGTGCGGTGGTTGAAGTAGACCTTCTTGTACGGGCACCCCGACACGCAGAACCGCCAGCCGCGGCAGCGGTCCTGGTCCACCAGCACGATGCCGTCCTCGCTGCGCTTGTAGATCGCCCCCGAAGGGCAGGAGGCCACGCACGACGGGTTGAGGCAGTGCTCGCAGATCCGCGGCAGGTAGAACATGAAGGTCCGCTCGAACTCGAACCGGACCTTGTCCTCGATCCCGGCGAGCAGCGGATCCTTGCGCGCCTGCTCGGGCGCGCCGCCGAGGTCGTCGTCCCAGTTCGCCGACCACGAGATCTTCATGTGCTTGCCGCTGATCAGGGACCGGGGCCGGGCGACCGGGGTGTGCTCGGACAGCGGCGCGCTGGTGAGGTTGTCGTAGTCGTAGGTCCAGGGCTCGTAGTAGTCGTCGATACTGGGCAGCTTGGGGTTGGAGAAGATGGTCAGCAGCTTGCGCAGCCTGCCGCCCGCCTTGAGGGTCAGCCGGCCGCGGCGGTTGAGCCTCCAGCCGCCGCGCCACCGTTGCTGGTCCTCGTAGGTGCGCGGATACCCTTGCCCGGGACGGGTTTCCACGTTGTTGAACCAGACGTATTCCACCCCGCCCCGGTTGGTCCACGCCTGTTTGCAGGTGACCGAGCAGGTGTGGCAGCCGATGCACTTGTCGAGGTTCATCACCATCGCCATCTGGGCCATGACCCTCATCAGTAGGTCACCTCCTGGCCGCGCCGGCGGATCACCGTCACCTCGTCGCGCTGGTTGCCGGTGGGGCCCAGGTAGTTGAACGCGAAGGACAACTGTGCGTAGCCGCCGATGAGATGACTCGGTTTGATCAGCAGCCGGGTCAGCGAGTTGTGGATCCCGCCCCGCCTGCCGCTGGTTTCGCTGCGCGGGACGTCGATGAGCCGGTCCTGGGCGTGGTGCATGTAGACGGTGCCCTCGGGCATCCGGTGCGAAACCACCGCGCGCGCCACCACCACCCCGTTGCGGTTGACCGCCTCGATCCAGTCGTTGTCCCGCACGCCGATCTTCCCGGCGTCCTGCGGCGACAGCCAGATCGTGGGGCCGCCACGGGAGAGGCTGAGCATGAACAGGTTGTCCTGGTACTCGGAATGGATCGACCATTTCGAATGCGGGGTGAGGTACCGGACACTCACCCCGAGTTCGCCCCGTTCGCCCACCTTCGGCTCGCCGAAGAGGACATCCATGTGCAGCGGGGGCCGGAACACCGGCAGTCCCTCGCCCAGTTCGGCCATCCAGTCGTGGTCGAGGAAGAAGTGCTGCCGTCCGGTGAGGGTGTGCCACGGCTTGAGGCGTTCGACGTTGACGGTGAACGGCGAATACCGCCGTCCGCCGGTCTCCGTGCCGGACCACTCCGGGGAGGTGATCACCGGCACCGGCGCCGACTGCGTCTGCGCGAAGGTGATCTGCTCGCCCTCGTGCTCCGCGGCGAGGTCCGCCAGCGCCATCCCGGTGCGCCGTTCCAGCGAGCGGAATCCCTGAGTCGACAAATGCCCATTCGTGGTGCCCGACAGCGCGAGGATCATCTCGCACGCCTGCACGTCGCGAGCCAGCGACGGCCGCCCCGCGGCCGGGCCCCCGCGCACCGTGCCGTTCTTGCGCTGCAGGTACTCCACGGCGCCGCTCAGGTCGTAGGTGACGCCCTTGGTGGTGGCCCCCATTGTCTCGGCGAGCGGGCCCAGCGCGATCATCCTCGCCGCCACCGCCGGGTAGTCGCGTTCCACGATGGTGAGCTTCGGCATGGTGCGGCCGGGAACGGGTTCGCACTCCCCCGCCCGCCAGTCGGCCACCCGCCCGTGCGGCGTGGCCAGTTCGGCGGGGGTGTCGTGCAGCAGCGGGGCCGCGACCACGTCCCGGCGCACCCCGAGATGCGTGGCGGCCAGCCTGCTGAACACCGACGCAATCGCGTTGAAGGCCTGCCAGTCGGTCCTGGTCTGCCACGGCGGGTCGATGGCGGGGTTGAAGGAGTGGACGAACGGGTGCATGTCGGTGCTGCTCAGATCGTGCTTTTCGTACCAGGTCGCGGCCGGGAGCACGATGTCGGAGAAGACGGTGGTGCTGGTCATCCGGAAGTCCAGCGTCAGCAGCAGATCGAGCTTCCCGGTCGGGGCCTTCTCGCGCCAGGTCACTTCGCTCGGCCGCCTGCCCGGCGGTGCCTGTTCCGCGCGCAGCGAGGAATCGGTGCCCAGCAGGTGCTCGAGGAAGTACTCGTCCCCCTTGGCCGAAGAGCCGAGCAGGTTCGCGCGCCACACCGTCAGCACCCGGGGGAAGTTTTCCGGCGCGTCGGGATCCTCGCCCGCGAAGCGCAGTCTGCCCGCCTTCAGTTGATCGGCGACGTACTCGCCGATCGGCCGGTGGCCCGCCTCGTCGGCCAGATCCAGCGGATTGCGGTCGAAGGTCGGGTACGAGGGCATCCAGCCAAGGCGCGCCGACAGGGCGAGCACGTCGGCGATGGTCCGCCCGGTCAGTTGCCCGGGCTCGCCCGCCGCCAGCGCGTCGGCACCGAACTGGTCGTAGCGGAACTGGTCGGCGTGCAGGTACCAGTAGGCGGTCTGGATCATCTGCCGGGCGGGCCGCACCCAGTCCGACGCGGTGGCCAGCATCGTGTACCCGGTGAGCGGGCGGACCTTCTCCTGCCCGACGTAGTGGGCCCAGCC
>NZ_VJWX01000122.1 GCF_007713715.1 Amycolatopsis rhizosphaerae | reverse complement strand
GGGTGGTGGGATCACCACTCTCACGGTGGAAAGAGCGGACCCGAACGGGCTGGTCTACCGGGCCGTGTCCGGTGGCAGAAGCAGTTCCGGCAACCTCCAGCCCGGCTGCACGGTTTCGCTGACCCGGAGCGGTCAGTACAGCGTCTGCTCGGACGGCGGTGAGCCTGGGCCTCCGGCGAGGAAGGCGGGCGTCCTGGCGATGCAGGTGCTGGACGAGGGCGCCGGCGGCCTCCGGCTTCGCCTTGTGTCCGGCTGACCGGCCACAGGCGGCGGTGCCGACGGTGTCACCGATGTGCTGCGGGGAAAACCGCTCGGCAGCCAAGGAAAACGTCTACACCTGGTGGTACGGCTGTACGACCTCGGTACGCCAGGCACCCGGATCGGGCTGCTCTGCGGGGTTGGTGAGGTAGACCTCCCAGGCGTCCCCGACCGGTTCGCCGCCGTGGTCCTTCACCCACGAGGTGAGCGCCTGGTACGCGGGTTCCATCTGGTCGTAGGGACCCACGTGCAGGGTCGACACCACGGGTCCGCCGGGCAGCGTCGAGGGGACGACCCGATCGGTCGCCTCGATCGGCGCGGTGACCGGGAACCCCGCCTCCACGGTGAACCGGTCGTCCCCGCGGATGTGGAAGCGGGCGAACGGGGGGCCCGCGGGATAGGCGCCCTGTGCGGCGACGGCCTCGGTCACGGACTGGTAGGTCCTGCCGAGCCAGGGGCCGATCTCCGCGACCGGCAACGTGTCCTCGGCGATCGCCGTGGGCTGCTCCTGCCTGGTCTCCGCCTGGATCTCGTAGGTCCTCATGGCACTCAGCGTCGCCCGTACCGGAACCCCCCTCAAGGGCCGTAAGTCCTCTTCGGTCCCCGGCGGTGATCTCACCCTGGTCGGGCGAGGACCGCGTGTCCTGGCGCGGCCGACGATGACAGGCAAGCCGGAATCCGGCACGAGACAGGAGGGGTAACGCCATGAGCCAACACGCGCATCCGGGGACCGCGGGCGGGGTGCGATCGACGAGCCGGGCGACCACCCAGACGGCATGGGTCGGCTGGATCTGGTTCGGCGGCGCGATGATGATCCTGCTCGGCGTGTTCAACGTGATCGAGGGCGTGGTCGCCCTGTTCAATCCGAGGTACTACGTGATCGGCCCGCAAGGCCTGCTGGTGTTCAACCTGACCGGCTGGGGCTGGGTGCACCTCATCATCGGGATCCTCGCCGTCATCGCCGGTCTCGCGCTGTTCACCGGCGCGATGTGGGCCCGCGTGACGACGGTGGTACTGGCGACCATCAACGCGATCGCGCAACTGGCCTTCCTGTCCGCCTACCCGTTGTGGTCCACCATCGTGATCGCGCTGGACGTGGTCGTGATCTGGGCGGTGGTGGTCCACGGGCAGGAAGCCAGGGAGGAATACGAGCAACTCTGACTCTCCATAGCCAGGCATGGGGCCGTGAGGGGTCCCCTCGCTAGTCGAGGGGACCCCTCACTCAGTCTTCCGCCTTGCCGTCGCCGGAGGAGGAGGCGAGTGAGAAGTACGCTTCCTCCTCCTGCGCGAAGTGCAGGGTCAGCACGGCGTCGAGCCCGTAGAGCGTGGCGCGCAGATCGTCGACCTGGTCGGGCTGGATCCCGTCCGGCGCCTCCGCCAGATGCCGTCCCAGACGGCGCACGAGCCGTTCGATCTCGACGTGCCCCCGGCTCATCGTGACCGTCCCTTCCGGACTGCCGAGCACGCCGCCCAGCGCCGGGTAGAGCTCGGTCTCCTCGGCCCGTTCGTGCGGCAGCAGTTCGTCGACGAGCAGGCGCTGGGCCCGGCGGATGGCCGCGTCGGCGTCCGGGCTGCTCCCGCCGGCCAGCGCGTCCGCGGCCTGCCGGACCGCGTTGCGCGCCGCGAGCAACTGCTCGTGCTCCCCGGCGAAGCGGTGCAGCAGTTCGTCCGCCTCGGCGGGCGGGCGCTGCCGGGCAGGTCCGCGCAGGGCCCGCAGGGCGTTGAGGATCACCGCGACGTCGATGCCCTCCTGGACCAGGGCACCCACCACCGGGATCAGCCAGCCGAAGGCCGCCGCCACCATCGCCAGCAGCGACAGCACCGTGCCGATTCCCGCGCTCTGCACCGCGAGCCCACGGGCCCGCCGCGCGATCTCGACCGCGTCGGCCAGCCGGTCGATGCGGTCGTCGAGGATGACCGCGTCCGCGGCCTGCGCCGCCGCGGTGGACCCGCGCGAACCCAGCGCGATCCCGACGTCGGCGGCGGCCAGTGCCGGTGCGTCGTTGATGCCGTCGCCCACCATGACCGTGATCCCGTCGGAACGGGCCGAGCGCACGCGCTCGATCTTGTCGGCCGGGCTCGCGTCGGCCTGCACGTCGTCGACCCCGAGCATCCCGGCGACCTCGGTCGCGTTGTCCACGCGGTCCCCGGTCAGCAGCACCACGTGCCGCAGCCCCACCGCGCGCAGCCGCCGCATCGTGCGGGCGGCGTCGTGGCGGATCCGGTCGCGCACCAGCAGTGCGGCCACCGGGGTGCCGTCGCGCTCGGTCCAGATCATGCTCGCCAGGTCGAGGCGGCCGCGCCGGGCCGCGCCCGCCGCCCAGTCCGGCAGTGCGCCGTCGCCGGACAGGCGCCCGACCGTGACCTTCGTGCCGTCGACCACCCCGGTCGCTCCCCGGCCCGGTTCCTCCGTCACCGACGTGGCGTGCGCCGGGTGCACGCCGTTGCGTTCGGCCGCGCGCAGTACGGCCCCGGCCAGCACGTGCGGCGAGTACTGCTCGACGGCGGCGGCCTGCGCGAGCGCCTCTTCGGGCCGCACCCCCGGCGCGCAGACGACGTCGACCACCTCGGGCCTGCCCTCGGTCACGGTGCCGGTCTTGTCCATGGCCAGCGTGTCCGCCCGTCCCAGCAGTTCGAGCGCCGCGCCGCCCTTGACCACGACCCCGGCCCGGGAAGCCCGGGACATCCCGCCGGTGACGGCGATCGGCACGGCCAGCAGCAGCGGGCACGGCGTCGCGGTCACCAGTACCGCGACCGCCCGGTCCGGATTGCCGGTCACCGCCCAGGCGATGCCCGCGATGATCAGCGCGGTCGGCAGGAACCAGACCGCGATCCGGTCGGCCAGGCGCGCCACCGGCGCCGTGTTCGCCGCCGCCTGCCGCGCGAGCTGGACCACGCCGGCGTAGGTGCTGGCGTCGGCGGTGGCCGTCGCGGACAGATCGACGGCGCCCCCGGCGTTGACCACACCGCTGCGCACCCGTTCGGCCGCGGCCCTGGTCACCGGAGCGGCCTCCCCGGTCAGCGCCGATTCGTCGAACACGCCGTCGCCGAGCAGGGTGCCGTCGACCGGCACGATCTCGCCCGGCAGCACGACGACCCGGTCACCGGCGCGCACCTCCGCGATCGGCACGGTCTCCATCCGCCCCACGCGGCGCAGGTGCGCCTGGCTGGGGGCGCGTTCCAGCAGGGCCGACAGGTCCCGGCCCGCCCGTCGCTGCGCGGCGACCTCCAGGACGCGGCCGGTCGCCACCATCGCGCCGATGATCGCGCCCGCCAGGTACTCGCCGACGGCCAGCGTGCTGGCCAGCGCCAGCACGGCCAGCAGGTCCGCGCCCCACCGGCCCGCCCGCAGGTCGGCCGCCACCCAGACGAGGGCCGGGACCAGCGCGACGCCGTCGGCCACCGCCCACAGGATGTTCGCGGGCATCGGGTCGAACAGCCACGCCACGCCGCCCGCGGCGACCAGCAGCGTGACCGCGATGAGCAGGAGCGCTTCACGGGAAAGTGGGCCGTGCTTGCCGCCGGTCACCGGCATGGCCACCACCACCGTCCGTCGATTCGGGCCGTCACCCTGTCACCATCCCCGGCTCCCGGGCACGCGCGGCAGGGAAGCACGTCCCCACCAGCCGCGACCTTGGGCCCTATTGCCCGTGAGGGGACCCCTCACCCCCGCCGGAGGGACTGGGGCGAGCCGTGAAGGGACCCTTCACGGTCGAATCGACTGTGAAGGGACCCTTCACGGCCAACGCCCGAGCGACTTTGCCGTGAGGGGACCCCTCACGGCCCGGAGGTCACGCGTTCGTCAGTGCGGTGGCCATGATGGCGCTGACGACCTCCAGCACGCTGTCCACCAGTTCCCGCCGTGTCACGTCGAGGCCGTCGCTGGCCCATTCGAGGAACAGGTTCACGATCGCCCCGGAGGCGGCCGTCACGGTCACCGACAGCTTTTTCGGGGTGACGCCGTCGAGCGCTTGCCCGCCGACCGAGGCCATGGCCGTCTGCAGCACCAGTTCGGGCAGCCGCCGCCGTGCGTGCATCCGCAGGCGGGCCTCCGCGATCGTCTCCAGCAGCATCGTCCTGCTGCGCATCGGATCCTCTTCGAGCCACGCCGCCGCGGCGTCGAGCGCGGCCCGCATGCGGGCCGGGAAGTCCGGCGGCGCCTCGGCGATGGCCGCCTCGACCCTGGCGGCGACGTTCGCGTACTGATCGTCCCAGACCGCGAGGAGGAGGGCGTCCCGGTCCGCGAAACTCTCGTAGAAGTAGCGCGGGCTCAGTCCCGAGTTCCTGGCGACCGCGCGGACCGACACCGCCGCCGCGCCCTCGCCGCCGAGCAGGCGGAATCCCGCGTCCAGAAGCCGGCGGCGCCGCTGCGCCGAGCGTTCTCCGGCCGTGCTCCCGTGCCAGCGCGGCCTGTCCTCGATCTCGCTTCCGGCTCTTGACATGGCCATCACGGTAACCCACCATCACAGGAAACGCCCGTTTCCTATGGAGGAGCGAAGGCATGCGACTGGCAGGGAAGCCAGAGGACAGCACGCGGCAGCGGTACGCGGCGGAGGCGCACGCCATCCGTGCCCGGGACATGGATTTCCGCTGGGACGACGTGCCCATGCACTACATCCCGGGGCAGATGGTGGCCACGCACGTCTACAACTGCATGCACCTGCTGCTGCCCGAGGGCGAGAAGGCGATGTCGAAGGCGCTGGCCCAGGCCCTGCCCCTGATCGACGATCCGCGCCTGTACGAGGAGGTCGTCGGGTTCATCGGCCAGGAGGCCACCCATGCCGACAACCACGGCGGCGTGCTGGACCGCCTGGCCGAACTCGGCCTCGACCCGGAACCGGTCGTCACCCGGCTGAACCGGATCCTGGACGTGATCATGGCCGACTTCGGCGGCGATCAGGTGCGCCACCGGCTGCTCTGCGAGCGGCTGGCCCTCTTCTCGGCCCTGGAGCACTACACGGCCGTCTGGGGCAAGTTCTTCCTCGAATCCGAGGGACTGGCCGGATCCGGCATCCACCCGATGCTGCTGGACCTGCTTCGCTGGCACGGCGCGGAGGAGGTCGAGCACCGCAGCGTGGTCTTCGACGCCTATCAGCACATCGACGGCAGCTACGCCCGGCGTGCCCGCATGGCCGTCCTGGGCAGTGCGGCGCTGTTCGCCACCGGGATGGCCACCCTGGCCTGGCTGGTGGCGAACGACCCCGCGCGGCGCAGGAGCCGCAACCCGTTCCGCCGCTACCTGGCCCCGGTGCTGGAGGGCATCAGCGCCACCCGCCGCAAGGTCATTCCCAACCTGACCAGCTTCCTCACCGAGGTCCCCGTCTACCTCAAGCCCGGTTTCCACCCGTCGCAGCTCGACGGGATGGAGCTCGCGGTGCGCTACCTCGCCACGGCGCCGATCAAGGACACGGCGTGCTGAAGACGGTCCTCGATCCGGGTATCGACGCCTTCGTCGCCGCCTACCGCGGTTACCTGAAGGTCTTCGCGGAAAGCCGTGCCGCGCCGGTGCTTTCCCGCGGCAGGCCGGTGAAGCTGAGCGGGTTCGAGCTGGCGTTGCGGGTCGAGTCGGTCACCGCGGCGGCCGAGGACGTCGTGGCCCTCACCCTCGCCGGTCCGGAAGGCGAACGGCTGCCCGCGTGGACGCCGGGTGCCCACCTCGACGTCTTCCTGCCGTCCGGGAAACAACGACAGTATTCGCTGTGCGGCAGCCCGGCGGACCACCACCGGTACCGCATCGCGGTCCGCCTGATCCGCGACGGCGGAGGAGGCTCGCGCGAAATCCACGAGCGCGTCGCGGCCGGGGACGTTCTCACCGTGCGCGGTCCGCGCAACGCCTTCCCGCTGGTTCCGGAACGGTCGTACCTGTTCGTGGCGGGCGGCATCGGCATCACGCCGCTGCTGCCGATGGTGCGGCACGCGCAGCTTTCCGGCGCGCGGTGGAAGCTCGTCTACTTCGGACGTTCCCGCCGCGCTCTGCCGTTCCTCGGAGAGCTCGCCCGGTTCGGCGACAAGGTCGTCGTCCGCACGGACGACGAGCACGGCGTACCGGATCTGGCGGCGACCCTCGCGATGGCCGAGCCGGGCGCGGCGGTCTACTTCTGCGGGCCGCCTCCGCTGCTGGAGGGCGCGAAGGAGATCCTGCGCACGCTGAATCCGGCCGCGCGGCTGTACAGCGAGCGGTTCTCCCCACCGCCGGTACGGGGCGGAGTACCGTTCTCGATCCGGCTGGCCCGTTCGGGGCGGGAAGTCGAGGTGGGGGCGGAGGAATCCGCGCTCGCCGCGTTGCGGCGTGCCATGCCCGGCATCGCCTATTCCTGTCAGCAGGGTTTCTGCGGGACGTGCAAGGTCGCGGTGCTCTCCGGCGAGGTCGACCACCGCGACGCCACGCTGCCGCCCGCCGAGCGCGCCCACGCGATGCTGCCCTGCCTGTCCCGTGCCACCGGCACGCTCGAACTCGACCTGTGAAAGGCACCGGTATGGAACACCATCCGATCGTGATCATCGGCGCCGGTTTCGGCGGACTCGGCCTCGGCGTGCGGCTGCGGCAGGCAGGCATCCGCGACTTCGTGATCCTGGAACGGACCGCGAACCTCGGCGGGACCTGGAGCCGCAACACCTATCCGGGCGCCGCCTGCGACGTCCCGTCCAGTTTGTACTCCTACTCGTTCGCACCGAATCCCGGCTGGAGCCGCAAGTACGGCAGGCAGCCGGAGATCCTGGACTACCTGCGGCGCACCGCCGAGGACCACGGCGTCATCGGGCACCTGCGCCTGGAGACCGAGGTGCTGAAGGCGCGGTTCGACGAGGACACCCGGCACTGGCACGTCACCACCGGTTCCGGTGAGCTCACCGCAGGCATCCTGGTCAGCGCCGTGGGCGCCTTCGCCGAGGCCGCGGTGCCCGGGATCAAGGGACTGGCCGGCTTCGGCGGCACGATCTTCCACACCCTGCACTGGGACCACGACCACGACCTCACCGGCGAACGCGTCGCCGTCATCGGCACCGGCGCCACGGCCGTGCAGGTGGTGCCCGAGGTGCAGAAGGTGGCGCGCGAACTGCGGGTGTTCCAGCGGAGTGCCCCGTGGATCGTGCCGCGGCTGGACCGGACCATCAGCCCGGTGGAGAAACTCGCGTTCCGGGCGCTGCCGGTGGCGCAGCGCCTCCACCGCGGCGGCTGGTACGCCGCGATCGAATCCTTCGGGCTGCCCGGTTTCGTGAGCACGAAGTTCCGGCATCCGTTCGAGGTACTCGGACGCCTGCAACTGCTGAGGCAGGTACGGGACCCCGAGCTGCGCGCGCGGCTGACACCGGACTACATGATCGGCTGCAAACGGGCGATCTTCTCCGACACCTACTACCCGGCACTGTGCCAGGACAACGTGGAACTGGTGACGGAGGGGATCGAGGAGGTCCGTCCACACGGGATCGTCACCGCCGACGGAACCGAGCACGAGGTGGACACCATCATCCTGGCGACCGGGTTCACCGCGACCCCCGCCCTGATGGACCGGATCGAGGGCACCGGCGGCCGGACCGTCCTGGACGCCTACCGGGAGCGTCCCCAGAGTTACCTCGGCGCCGCGAACGCGGGTTTCCCCAACATGTTCACCGTGCTCGGACCGTTCGGCGCGGCCGCCAACCAGTCGGCGATCTACATGATCGAGGGCCAGATCGACTACATCGTCGACGCCGTCCGCCGGTTGCGTGAGGCGGGTTACCGGCGGGTGGAGGTGCGTCGCGAGGCGCAGGAGGCGTTCGTGGACGAGGTCCACGCGCGCAGCGGCAACGGCACCTGGCTCAAGGGCGGCTGTTCCAGTTACTACACCAACGGGCGGGGGGCCAACTCCGGGCTGTATCCGAACTGGTCGTTCGAGTACCGTCGCCGTACCCGCCGGTTCGACATCGAAAACTACGAGGTGTCCCGATGAATCCTTGGCGTCTTTTCCGCCCGGTCGCGCCGGTGAACGACCTCGACGGGCAGGTCGCGCTCGTCACCGGCGGCGGTCACGGCATCGGGCGGGAGACCGCGCACGCGTTCGCCGCCCGCGGGGCGTCCGTCGCGGTCGTCGATCTCGACCCCGCCGCGGCGAAGAAGGTCGCGGCGGAGATCGGCGAGCACCGTGCGCTGGGCATCGCGGCGGATGTGCGGGACTCCGAAGCCCTGCGGACGGCGGTCGGGGAGGTGCTGGGCCGCTGGGACCGGCTCGACGTGGCGGTGGCCAACGCGGGGGTCACCCCCGTCCCGGCGACCGTCCGGATGGGCGACCCGGCGGATTTCGAACGCGTCGTTTCGGTCAACCTGTTCGGGGTGCTCAACACCGCGCAGGCGGTGGTCGAACCCCTCGTCCAGCGCCGCGGTCACCTCGTGGTGGTCGCCTCGGCCGCCGCGTTCTGCCCGCCCGTTGGCGGGGCGGCCTACATGGTCAGCAAGGCCGCCGTGGAGCAACTCGGCCGGGCGCTGCGGCTGGAGCTCGCGCCGTACGGGGTCACCGCGACGGTCGCCTACTTCGGGGTGGTCGACACCCGCCTGGCGCGCACCACGCTCGACGACGATCCGCTTGGCGCCGCGCTCGATGCGATGCTGCCCCGGCCGCTGCGCCGCCGCATCAGCGCCCGCACCGCGGCGGAGGTGATCGTCTCGGCCGTGGAAAACCGGTCGCCGCGCTCGATGGCGCCGTCGGCATGGGAACCCCTGTCCTGGTTCCGCGGCATCGTCAACCCCGTCCTGGACCGCGTCCTGGTCCGGGATTCCCGGCTGCACGCCCTGATCCGCGACCTCGAAGACCGACTTCTGGCCGGATAGGCGCTGTGAGGTTCCCTACCAGCAAAGAGGACCAGGGCTCCGGAGAAGTCCGGTCCGCTCGGCGCTGCCCGGCGAGTCCCACGCTCGCGCGGTGTTGGGCGCCGTGAGGGGACCCCTCACGGCAATCCGCAGCCGGAGCGGCAGCTAGGGCAGGGGAGCGGTGGCGAAGCGGGCGAGTTCGCCGAGCGCGGCGGCGGACTCGGGCAGCAGGCGCAGCAGCGGGAAGGCGTGCATCTGCCCTGGCCAGACCTGCAGTTCGCACGGTACGGCCGCCTCGGTGAGCCGTCGCGCCATCAGTTCGCCGTCGCTGCGCAGCAGTTCCTTCTCACCGACGAGCAGCAGCACCGGCGGCAGGCCCCCCAGGTCGGCGTAGAGCGGGGAGAGTTCGGCCAGTTCCGGTTCCCGGCCCGCGACGCAGAGTTCGGTGACCGCGCCCACGCAGGCGGCCGACAGGTACGGGTCGTGGAGCCGGTTGAACCGGTGGGACTGCCCGGACGCGGCGAAGTCGACCCAGGGCGAGAACGCCGCGATCCGCCCGGGCCCGGGCAGGCCCTCGGCCCGGAGCCGCAGGGCCACCAGGAAGGCGAGCCCGCCGCCCGCCGAGTCCCCGGCGAGCACGATGTCGTCGCCGCCGTGCCCGCGCGCCAGCAGCCACCGGTATGCGCCGGCCCCGTCCGCCACGGCGTCGGCGAGAGCATGCTCGGGAACCAGCCGGTAGTCGACCGACAGGACCGGCAGGCCACTGCGCGCGGACAGGGCGGCGACCAGCGGCCGCCATGCCCGCGCCGAACCGGCGACGAATCCGCCGCCGTGGAAGTACACCAGGATCCGTCCGTGGTCCCCGGCGCCGGGTGCCCGGACCAGTTCGGCCGCGCAGTTCCCGAGCGCGACGTGCTCGACGACGGTGCCCCGGGGCAGGCGGCCCGAGCCGAGCGCGGCGCGCTCGATGACCAGCCTCGCCACCGGCAGGGTGCGCCGGTCGACGGGAACGTGGCGCGTCAGCGGCCGCAGCGTGCGGGACAGGATCTGCGAGAACACCCAGGACTGCCAGGACGCGGTCTCCTGCGCGGGCACGGCTCAGCCCTGGACCGTGGCGGTGGGGAGAACGGGTTCGTGCACGCCCTCGGCGATCGGGTCCGTGTACAGGGCTTCGATCTCGTCCGCGTACTTCGCGGCGATGGGCTTGCGGCGCAGCTTCATGGTGAGGGTGAGTTCGTCGCCGCCCGGCTCCCAGAACCACGGCAGGATGCGGAACCGCTTGATCTGTTCCACTCGCGACAGTCTGGTGTTGGCGGTGGCGATCGCCTCGGCGACACGGGCCACGAGCTCGGGGTCGCGGGCGATCGTGGCGGCTTCGCCGGAGAATCCGTGCCCGGTCACGGATTCGGGGTCCAGCACCACGAGCGCGGTGTTGTACGGGCGGGAGTCGCCGATCGCCACCACGCTGCCGACGAGCGAGGAGGCCGCCTTCACGCTGTTCTCGATGTTGGCGGGCGACATGTTCTTGCCCGAGGCGTTGATGATGAGTTCCTTCTTGCGGTCTACCACCCGAAGGTAGCCGTCCTCGTCCACGGTGACGATGTCCCCTGTGGACAGCCAGCCGTCGGGGTCGACGGCCTCGGCGGTCTTTTCCGGCTCGCCGCGGTAGCCCTTCATCACCAGCGGCCCGCGCACCAGCAGCTCGCCGTCTTCGGCCACCCGCATCTCCATCCCGGGCACGATCCTGCCGACCGTGCCGAGTTTCGCCGGATCGGCGGGCGCGGCGCTGGCGATGCAGGTCAGCTCGGACATGCCCCAGATCTCGGAGATGCGCAGGCCGAGCGCGGCGAAGAAGGCCAGGGTGTCCGGTGCGATCGGGGCCGCTCCTGACACGGCCCATTTCAGCTCGCCGAACCCGAGTTTCGCCCGCAGCGGCGCCAGCACCGCGGCTTCGGCCTTGGCGTGTTCGGCGGCCAGCTCGCCGGGCACGGGCTTCCCGGCCCGCTGCAGCTCGACGCGGCGGAGGCCGACGTCCAGCGCCCACCGCAGTGCTTCGCGCCGCGTCTGGTCGGGCTCGTTGCGCACCGCCAGTTCGACCGCCGCCTTGAGCTTTTCCCACACCCGTGGCACGGCACCCCAGATCGTCGGGCGGCAGTCGGGCAGCGCGGCCGCGATCAGCCCGGGCTCTCCGACGACGGTGATCTGTGTGCCGAACACCAGTTGGCAGTACAGCGCGGTCATGCGGTCGGCGATATGCGCCGAGGGCATGAACGAGGTGATGCGATCGCCGTACTCGATGGGCAGGACGCCGCTGACCGCGTGTGCTTCGAACAGCAGCGCGGAATGGGTCGATTCGACCCCCTTCGGGTTCCCGGTCGTGCCCGAGGTGTAGATGAGGGTGGCGATGTCGCCGGGCCGCACCGCCCGCCAGCTCGCCTCGAAGTCGAAACCGGGCGAGCCGAGGGACTCCAGCTCGTCCAGCGCTAGGGTGTCTTCGGGGGCTTCGCCGGGTGCGGCGTCGACCACGACGATCTTTTCCAGCGCGGCACCGGATTCCCGCACACGCTCGACGTACTGCGCCTCGCACACCATCACCTTGGCGCCGGCGTTGTCCAGCACGTGGCGGATCGCGGTGGCGGGCAGGGTGTTGTAGACGGAGAACGAGGTGGCGCCGGCGTGCAGTGCGCCGACGTCGACCGGGTAGAACTCCACGCGGTTGGCCATCATCAGCGCCACGGTGTCGCCGTGCCCGACGCCGAGCGCGGCGAAACCGGCGGCGAACCGGCGGACGCGGGTGGCGTACTCCCGCCAGGTCAGCGTCCGCGTGCCGCCGATCGTGCGTACCGCGACCGCGCCGGGATCGATCGCGGCGGTGCGCTGGAAGGCCTCACACAGGGTGGTGGGTGTGGTGGGCATGCTGTTCTCCCGGAACGGGTTCGCGTTTCTCGGATGGTCCTGTGTGGACGCTGGTGTCAGTGGCGCCCGTGCAGGTACCGGACCAGGGTGCGCACGACCGCGTCCACCGGAGGAGACCGGCGGAAGGTGGTCAGCGGCAGCGGGGACGGGAACCGCTGCCGCGACATCGCCCTGGCGTAGGTGAACTCCTTGAGCCCGTCGGGACCGTGCACCCGGCCGAAACCGGAGTCGCCGACGCCGCCGAGCGGAAGCGACGGGATCGACGCGTAGGCGACGAAGGAGTTCACCGACACCGCCCCGGAACGGATCCGGGCGGCGATGGCCTCGCCGTTGCGCCGGGAGAACACGCTCGCGCCGAGGCCGTACCGGCTCGCGTTGGCGCGCGCGACGGCCTCGTCCATGTCGCGGACCCTGGACACGGCCAGGGTCGGGCCGAAGGTCTCCTCGGTGATCGCGGTGCTGTCCTCGGGGACGTCGACCAGGACGGTCGGCTGCACGAACCGTCCCTGCACCGCGGACGGCCCGCCGAGCACCGCGCGGCCGCCCTTGGCCAGCGCGTCGGCGATGTGCCGGGCGATGACCAGAAGCTGGCCCGGCATGGTGACGGGGCCGATCTGGTCCCCGGCGCGGACCCCGCCGGCCAGCGCGACGACCCGGTCGAGGAACGGCTGGTAGATCTCCTGGTGCGCGTACACCCGCTCGACGCCGAGGCAGGTCTGCCCGGCGTTGGACAGCCCACCCCACACCGCGGCCTCCGCCGCGGCGTCCAGGTCGGCGTCCGCGTCCACCAGCAGCGCGTCCTTGCCGCCGCACTCCATGAGGACCGGGGTGAGCGTTTCGGCGCAGGCGGCCATCACCTTCTTGCCGGTGGCGGTGGAGCCGGTGAAACCGATCTTGCCGACTTCGGCGCGGCAGAGGGCTTCACCGGTGCTCCCGTCACCGGTGACCACCTGCAGCACCGGCCGGTCACCGTTGGCCTGCCGGAACGCGTCCCGCAGCCACAGCCCGACACCCGGGGTGTACTCACTGGGCTTGAACACCACCGTGTTGCCCGCGGCGAGGGCGAAGGACAGCGAGCCGAGCGGGGTGAACACCGGGTAGTTCCACGGGCCTATCACACCGACCACCCCCAGCGGCCGGTATTCGAGACTCGCGGCCTGGTTGATCGTGAGCAGGCTGGAGGGGACCGACCGCGGCCCGAGCACGCGTTCGGCGTTCTTCGCCGCCCACGCCAGGTGTTCCAGCGCCATCGCGATCTCCAGCATCGCGTCGGAGTGCGGTTTGCCCATCTCGCGGTGGATCAGCCCGGCCAGCTCGCGGGCCCCGCGGGCGATCACCCCGCGCCAGGCGTCGAGGCGGCGTGCGCGCTCGGCGAAGCCCAGCCCCGCCCACCACGGTGCCGCCTCGCGTGCGGCCCGCACCGCCTCGGCGACCTCCCGGGCATCCGCGACCGGGTGACTGGCGACCACCTCGCCGTCGAGCGGGCTGACCACGTCGAAGGTCCTCATCGCACTGTCCACTGTGCTCGTCATGGGCGCATCCCCTGACCGGCGCGGCGCCCGGCACCGTGGGTCCACCCCGCCGTCACGCGCGAGAGCACCGGCCGGGAGATCTCGAGCAGCGGGGCGAACCAGGCGGCGGCGTCCGCGGCGAACACCCAGGTCAGCCGCGTTCCGTCGGCGTGGGGTTCGATCGTGACGTCTTCGGCGAAGCGGCGGAAGCCGGGCCGGCTGGCGGCCTCGGCACTGAAGGTCATCCGGTGGCCTTCTTCCCAGCGGTAGAACCGTTCGCGCAACGCGGCCGCCCCGTGGGCCAGGGTGACGGTCCTGGTGGTGCCGTCGCCGAAGGGCCTCGGTGAGGTCCATTCGGCCCCGGTGATCAGGTTCGTCCACGAGGTCAGTGCGTCGTCGGCGGTCAGCGTTTCCCAGACGCGGTCCGGCGGCGCGGGGGTCTCGGTGGTGTGCTCGAACCGGAACCGCGCCGTGTCGAGGAAGGCGTCGTCGGCGGCGTCGAGCGGGTACCAGCGCGTCATGGATGGCATCCCTTCGGAGGTGCGTTGCCGCCGACCGTATTGCTGACATCAGCCAATGTCAACATTGGCGCGCACCGAACCCGTCGCTGGGTGCCCTGCTGGGTTGCGGATTGCCTCGACCGGGAGCCGAGCGAACCGGACCCGCCCCGCGGCGGTGGGCGGGGCGGGTCAGCTGAGGAGTTCGCGGGCCTTGAGGTGGGCGACCAGCAGGTCGCCGATGTGGCGGATGTGCTCCCGCATGGCGGTCCTGGCGGCCGCGGTGTCGCGTTCCCGCAACGCGGTGAAGATCGGCGCGTGGTCGTGCGCGGAGGCGGACGACCAGCCCTCGATGGTGCCGAAGAACCGGAGCGGCACGTAGCTGACGGTGAGGTTGAGCAGAGTGGCCATCCGGTGCGAGTCCGAGGCCTTGTTGATCGTGCGGTGGATCTCGAAGTTGAGCCGGTCGACCTCTTCGGGGAGCTGGGCGCGGTCGGCGGCCTCGAGGTCGGCCTGGAGCTTCTCCAGCCGGTCCAGCTCGGTGTCCGGCAGCGCCTCGGCGGCCCGCGCGGCCAGCTCGCCCGCGATGAACGCCTGCACGTCGAACAGGTCGCTCACGTCACGCGGGGTCAGCGGCACGACCCGGTAGCCGCGCCGGGGCTCCCACCGCACGGTGCCCTCGCTGCCCAGCAGCATGAGCGCCTCCCGCACGGGGGTGGGGGAGACGCCCAGCTCCTGGGCCAGCCGTTCGGTGCGGATGTATTCGCCCGCCCGGAACTCGCCGACCATGATCCCTTCGCGGACGTAGGCGGCGACCTTCTCGCTGAGCTGCTGTTTCGTGTCGAACGAGGTCCGCCGCCCCACGTAGTCGCCGTTCATGCGCGCCCCAGGTTCCTTCACCGCCATTTTCTCCAGTGTAGAGAACTACCGCTCTGCCGGAGTGGCGGCGGGTTTGGTGCGCTCCTGCGCCGCCGCTGCCGCGCCCTGGGTGGCGTCGCGCGATTCGGCCGCGCGACCGGCCAGTTCGCGGTAGGTCAGCGGGGTGCGTTCGAACACGCCTTCGTGCGCGGCGATCGCCTCGCGGCGGGTCGCGTGTTCGGGATGCCGCTCCTCGAAGGCGCGGCGGGTCTCGAGCCTGCGCCGCCAGTGGGCGATGGTCGCGCGGTCGCCGCCGCGGGTGCCTTCCCAGGAGGTGGGCGCCCCGGCGTCGCCGGGCGGGGGAGCGGCCGCGCCGATCATGCTGATCCGGCTCGGTGCCCGGCGGGTGGGCCCACCGCAGTGCGGACAGGGCGGGTTGGGGGCGCGCCAGCTTCCGACCAGTTTTTCGAACCGGGTTCCGCAGTCGCTGACGTAGTCGTACAGGGGCATGGTGGTCTCCTGCCGGGCGGGGCCCCGGCTC
>NZ_VJWX01000121.1 GCF_007713715.1 Amycolatopsis rhizosphaerae | reverse complement strand
GCCATGCCCTCCTCACTCCAGTCCCTCGTCGCGGCCACGCCGAGCGGGCGCGCCCGGCCGTTGCTCGTCGATTCGGACGCCTACGCGGTGACCGTCCTCCGCCAGGGAGCGCCGGTCCCGTGGACCGATCTCGCCGCGCTGGCCGGGCACGCCGCACAGGTCCACGCCCTGCTCGACCCCGACGCACTGTGGGTGGACATCGAGGCGCTCTACGGCGCGCACCTCGGTGCCGAGCCGGATCTCCTCGCCGCGATGGGCGCGCGTTCCCGGACCGGTTACGCCCTGCGCACCCTGCTCGGCGCCGAGTCCGGAGTGGACAGTGTGCTCACGACGGTGCGCACCCTCGCCGAAGCGACGCGACGGCAGGTCGTCCTCGACGTGCCGTCCCCGGCGAGATGGCTCGCCCGGGCGCACGCGCTCGCCGGGACCCCGCTCGCCGAGGTCGGCGAGGACCACGCCGACAGCGCGTCGATGTACCTTGCGGAGTGGCTGGGGAGGCTGGGCACCCTCCCGGTCGCCCTCGTCCTGCTCGACGCCCGGGCGGCCGAGGGGGACGCCCGGGTCGTCGATCGGGAGGCGCTTTCCGCCTACTCCTCGCTCGCGAACGTGGCCGGGCACTTCGAATGGACCCTCGCGCTGCGGGCCGGGGACGGTGTGGAAGCGCCACGCGGCGAGCCGGGCATCGCGCTCGTGCCCGAGGAGCATTGGCTCGGGCACGCGGACCTGCCCGAGGCGGACGTTCTGCTCGCGAGCATCCCGCCGTCCGCGTCCCCCGAGCGCGTGCTGGAGCAGCACGCCCGGCTGCGCTGAGCCGTGCGCCCCTCACGGCCGGGTGCGGAGGCCCTTACGGTCCGACGAGGGCCAGGGGGCGGACCGGCGCACCGGTGGCCCCGACGATCCGCAGCGGCGCGCACACGAACACGAACTCCCGGGCGCCCGTCGCGGCCAGTGCTTCGAGGTTCATCACCTCGATGAGGTTGATTCCGGCGTCCTGCAACAGGATCCGGTGCACCGGCAGCCTGCCGAGCCCGGCGCCCGCGGGAATGTGCTCCAGCGCGAGGGTGTCGCCGCCGACGGCCCGTACCCCGGCCTCGGCCAGGCGGCGGGCACCGCCGGCATCGAGACCGGGCACGCCGCTGCCGGTCCCGAGATACGCGGCGGGATCGTCCCACAGTTGCGGCCATCCGGTGCGGATCAGCACCACGTCGCCGCGGCGCACGCCCACGCCGCCGAAGGCAGTGTCGAGGGCACTGTCGAGGTCCGCCGCGGTGACCGGCTCGCCCGGGGCGAGCCGGTCCGTGCCCCGCAGCGCGGGCACGTCGGCCAGCACCCCGCGGCACACCATCGGCGGCACCTCGTCGATCCCGTGCCGGGTGTAGCGGCCCTGCTCGATCGCGACCGGGACGCCGCCGTGCATCCGGCCGTCCACCGCCACATGGCAGAGCGCATCCATATGGGTACCGACGTGGCCGCCCATCGTGATCAGCTCGTGCGAGCCGGTCATGCCGTCGGGGCGGACCGAGTCACCGTGCCGTCGCGCCAGTGCGAGGTGGAAGCCCGGATGGGTCGGCGAGCACGGCATCCCGTCCCGGAGCGGTTGCGACAGATCGATGATTCCGGGCTCACCGGCGGCCAGCGCGTCGAGCAGCCTCATCTCACCTCAGCTCCTTCGCGCGGGTCTCCGGCAGCGTGGCGATCACGAGGCCCGACACGATCAGCAGGAGCACGACGTAGCCGGTGTAGGCCGACCGGCCGAACTGCGCACCGATCCAGGTCTGCAGATACGGCGCGGTGCCGCCGAAGGCCGCGACGGCGATCGAATAGGGCACGGCGAGCCCGATGGCGCGGATGCGGGTCGGGAACATCTCGGCGTAGACGGCGGGCAGGATCGACACCCCGGCGGAGATGAACACGGCCGCCAGTGCCATGCCGAGGAACAGGTGCCACGCGGTGTCGCGCGCGAACCACTGCACCGGGAACAGCACCGCCGCACTGCCCAGCGTGGAGAACAGCAGCACCGGTTTGCGGCCGATCCGGTCGGAAAGCCCGCCCCAGAACGGCATCACGCCCATCAGCAGCACGCTCGACGCCACCCCGGCCCACAGCGCCCCGCTCGAGGAGACGTGCAGCGAGCCGATCGCGTACGCCGGGGCGGCGATCACCCACGAGTAGTAGACGACGGTGAACCCGACGGACAGCCCCACGACCTGGGCGGCCTGCCTGCGGTGGCGCACGATCTCCGGCCACAGCCTGACCTTCTCCGCCGTGGCCTCGGTGAACGTCTCGGTCTCGGCCATCTTCCGTCGCATGTAGACGGCCACGAGGCCGAGCACTCCGCCGAGCAGGAACGGGATCCGCCAGCCGAAGGACCTCATCTCGCCGGTGGTCAGCGTCAGGGTCAGCACCAGGCCCAGCAGCACGCCCACCGTGTTGCCGAACACGCTCGCGATGTAGATCAGGCTCGACCACCTGCCGCGCCGTCCGGCGGGCGCGATCTCGGACAGGTAGGTCTGGGCGGACGGCAGTTCGCCGCCGCAGGCCAGACCCTGCACGACGCGGGCGAGCAGCAGGATCAGCGAGGCCCACGCGCCGACCGTGGCGTAGGTGGGGGAGATGCCGATGGCGAAACTGGCGGCGGCGATGGTCGCCACGGTGGCCGACATGGTGGTGCGGCGGCCGATCCGGTCGGCGAGCCAGCCGAAGACGAATCCGCCCACCGGGCGGGCGACGAAGCCGACCGCGAACACCGCGAGGCTGGAGAGCACCGCCGAAAGCTGGCTGCCGCCGGGGAAGAACTGGCCGGCGAAGAACGGCACGAAGATCGCGTAGATCCCCCAGTCGTACCACTCCAGTGCGTGGCCGAGCGCGGTGCCGATGAGCTGGGGGGTGCGGCGGGCGACGATCGGCGGCGTCTGCTGGGCGGTTTCGGTCATCAGTGGTCTCCTTCAGCGGGGAGGAGGTCGAGCCGGCGCTGGGCCAGTTCGGTCAGCAGGGCCGCCCCGTCGGGCAGGACGGCGTCGTCGAAGACGGCGTGCGGACTGTGGTTGAACGCCGCCTTCGCCGGGTCGGCGCCGGGCGGCAGTGCGCCCAGCGCCAGGAGACAACCGGGCACTTCGGCGAGTACGCGGGCGAAGTCCTCGGCTCCGGTGAACGGATTGTCCAAAGGGGAATACCGGTGGTCGCCGAAGGTTTCGGCGACCACGTCCGCGGCGAACGCGGTTTCGCCGGGCTGGTTCACGGTGGGTGGGCGCCCCTCGTCGTAGCTCGCCTCGGCCTCCAAACCGTGCGCGTCCGCGATGCCGTGGACGAGCCGCAGCGCCACCTCCCGCATCCTGGCCTGCGACCGGGCCGAAAACGAGCGGATCGTGGCCTCGAACGTGGCGGTTTCGGGGATGATGTTGCTGCGGGTCCCGGCCCGGACCACACCGACGGTGAGCACCACGGGGTCGAACACGTCGAACCGCCGGGTGACCGCGGCCTGCAGGCCGGTGATCATCTCGGCCAGCACCGGCACCGGATCCTTGGCCTGGTGCGGGGCGGAGCCGTGCCCGCCCTGTCCGTGCACGGTGACCGTCAGGGTCGCCGAGGCCGCCAGCAGCACCCCGGGGCGGGTGGAGAACTGCCCGGACGGGCCGAGCGTGGAGAACACGTGCAGGGCGTACGCGGCGTCGGCGCGGCGGCCGGACGCCTCCAGCACCCCTTCGCCGATCATCGTCCGCGCGCCTTCCCAGCCCTCCTCGCCGGGCTGGAACATGAAGACCACGTCCCCGGCGAGCCGGTCGCGCCGCGCGGACAGCAGGTGTGCGGCGCCGACGAGCATGGCGGTGTGCAGATCGTGGCCGCACCCGTGCATCGCACCGTCCACTTCGGACGTGAAGGCCAGCCCCGTCTCCTCCTGGACCGGCAGCGCGTCCAGATCGGCGCGCAGCAGCACCGTGCCGGTGCCGCCGCCGGTCCTGGTGCCGCTGCCGCGCAGGACGGCCGTGACCGAGGTGCAGTCGCGGCCGGTCGTGACTTCCAGCGGTAGTCCGTCGAGCGCGGCGAGCACCCGCTCCTGGGTTCCGGGGAGGTGCAGGCCCACCTCCGGCCGCCGGTGCAGGGACCGGCGCAGGGCGGCGAGTTCGCCCGCCATGGCCCGTGCCTGGACGACCACCGACATGCTGTGCCTCCTTCGGGGATGAGCTTTCGCAACAGTCTGCGTGCCGCTATGTTCGACGGGACGAAACAGCTCGATTCGTGCAGTGAAATGGCCTTTCTGGAGGTTTTCGTGCATCCCGACGATCTGGACGAACGGGACCTCGAACTGCTGCACGGCCTGCAGATCGCGCCCAGGGTGAGCTGGGCGGTGGCGGCGCGGATCCTCGATTCCACACCCGCGACCCTGGCGGGCCGGTGGGCCCGCCTACGGGAAGCGGGGCTCGCCTGGGTCACCGCCCATCGCGGCGGGGACTACCGGCGGGTGGTCCTCGCACTGGTCGAAGTGGACTGTCTGCCCGGGACGCGCGCGGAGGTGGTGCGGGCGGTCTGCGCGGACCGGCGGGCGGTGACGGTCGAGGAGTCGACGCGCGGGCGTGACCTGCTGCTCACCGTCATCACCGGTGATCTGGCCGGGCTGACGGCGTTCGTGCTCGACGAGCTGACCGCGTTGCCCGGGGTCGAACGCCAGCGCACCTCCGTGGTCACCACCCTGCACCGGGACGGCGGCCACTGGCGGCTTGGCGCGCTCAGCCGGAGCAGGGAACTGGCCTTCGAAGCGGCGGCGCGGGGGATGAGGCCCACGCCCGGCGTGACGCCGCCCCCGAACGCCGGACCGCTGATCGAGGCGCTCGCCGGGGACGGCCGCCGCTCCGCGGCCGATCTCGCGCGGCTGACCGGCCGCAACCCCGCCACGCTGCGGCGGCAACTGGCGCGGCTGCTGGCTTCGGGGCTGCTGTCGTTCCGCTGCGAGGTGGCCCAGTCGCTGACCGGGCGCCCGATCAGCAGCACGTGGACCGCGAGCGTCGCCCCCGCCGATCAGGAGCGCACCATTGAGGCGCTCGCGACCCTGCCCGAACTGCGCATGTGCTCGTCCGTCACCGGGGACGCGAACATCGCGTTCACCGTGTGGACCAGCTCCCTGACCGACCTGACCCGGCTGGAACGGCTGATCGGGACGCGCCTGCCGTGGCTGTCCGTCCGCGACAGCGGGATCAACCTGCGCACGTCGAAACGGATGGGCTGGATGCTCGACGAGCACGGGCGCACCACCGGCGAGGTCGTGCCGCCCCCGTGAGCCCGGGGGCAGCCGTGCGGGTCAGGACGCGAGGGCGGTGGCGGCGGCGTTGTGGATGTGCTTGCGCCACAGGGCGCTGGCCGTGTCGGCGTCGCGGGCCGCGATCCTGCCCACGACCTCCTCGATCTCCTCGATGCTGGCGCGCGGCCGTCCCTGGTGCGTCAGTGACCGCGCCCGGAGCTGGGCGAGCCTCCCGTGCAGCAGTCGCGCCTGCTGGTGCAGCACGTCGTTGCCCGCCCCCGAGTAGAGCACGTCGTAGAACCGGTTCTTTGCGGTGAGCATGCGCGAAACGCGGCCCGAGTCGTGCGCCGCCCCGAGTTTGGCGACCGCGTCCCGGAGCTTGGCCACCATCTCGTCCGAGGCCCGCTCCACGAACAGGCGCACGGCGAAGCATTCCAGCGCTTCGCGCACTTCGTAGATCGCCCTGGCTTCCTCTTCGGACAGCCGGGCGACGATCGGTCCCTTGTGCGGGGGGATGACGAGGAAACCCTCCGCCTCCAGCTGGCGGCACGCTTCGCGCACGGTGTTGCGGGAGACGTCCAGCCGCTCGCACAGCTCGCGTTCGACGAGGCGCTGCCCTGGTTTGAGCGCACCGTTGACGATCTCGGCCCGGATGGCTTCGACCGCCTGGGCGCGGACCGGTGCGGCGGCATGGGTCACCTTCACGGCGCCAGCCTAGCCATTGTCCGATTGTAGGTCAAAGCACGTCGATGATCTTTCGGTGCAAAGGAAGCATAATCGCTGGTAGAAAGGTTTTGATTGACCGATTGTGGGACAATCGCTTAGCCTTCTCGGCGTCATACACCCATCGGAAAGGCGCACCATGCCCCAGTCACTGCCGGACACCTCCGTCGAGGGTGTCACCCGTTACGGCCTGTTCATCGGCAACCGGCAGATCGCCCCCGTCGACGGGGAGTACCTCGACGTGGCCGACCCGGCCACCGGCCGGGTGTGGGCCCAGGTGCCCAACGCCTCCACCAAGGACGTCGACGCCGCCGTGGACAGCGCGCGGCGCGCGTTCGAGGAGGGAGACTGGCCGGGTTACCGGGCGGCCGACCGCGCGAAGTTCCTGATCCGCTTCGGGGAGGCGATCGCCGACCACGCGGACGAGATCGCGCGGTTGCAGGTCGGCGAGAACGGCAAGCTGATCCGCGAAATGGCCGGGCAGGCCCGGCTCATGCCCGAGTACTTCAACTACTACGCCGGACTGGCCCAGATGCCGACCGGCACCACGAACCCGCTGCACGTGCAGCAGATGATCAACTACACGGTGCGCGAGCCGCTCGGTGTGGTCGCGGCGATCACCCCGTGGAACTCACCGCTGCTGCTGCTGGTGTGGAAGCTCGGCCCGGCGCTCGCGGCGGGCAACACGGTGATCGCGAAGCCGTCCGAGGTGACTCCGGTGTCCGCGATCCGCTTCGCGGAACTGGCCGCGGAGGCCGGCCTGCCGCCGGGCGTGTTCAACGTGGTGACCGGACTGGGCAGCCCCTCCGGGACCGCGCTCACCGGGCACCCTGGCGTCGACAAGATCGCGTTCACCGGCTCGACCGCCACCGGCCAGGCGATCGCGTCACAGGCGGGCAAGACGCTCAAGCGGGTTTCGCTGGAGCTGGGCGGGAAGTCCCCCAACATCGTCTTCTCCGACGCCGACCTCACCAGTGCGATCAACGGCCTGGTCGCCGGAATCTTCGGCGCCGGTGGCCAGACCTGCATGGCCGGTTCCCGGATCCTCGTCGAGGACGGCATCTACGAGCAGGTGGTCGAGGAACTGGCCCGTCGCGCCGAGGCGATCAAGGTCGGCGACCCGCGGGACCCCGCGAGCGAAATGGGCGCCGTGGCCTGCCGCCCGCAGTTCGACAAGGTGCTGTCCTACGTCGAGGTGGCCAAGGCCGACGGCGCCCGGCTCGTCGCCGGGGGGACCGTGGCGGAGGTCGAGGGCCTGCCCGGCGGGCTGTTCGTGCGGCCGACGGTGTTCGCCGACGTCACCAACGACATGCGGATCGCGCAGGAGGAGGTGTTCGGTCCGATCGCCTCGCTCATCCGGTTCCACGACGAGGACGAGGCGGTGCGCATCGCCAACGACACGCAGTTCGGGCTCGCCGCGGGGGTCTGGACCGGCAACGTGCAGCGCGCCCACCGCGTGGCGGGCCGCCTGCGCGCGGGCACGGTGTGGATCAACAACTACCGCAAGACCTCCTACGCCACCCCGTTCGGGGGCTACAAGCAAAGCGGTCTCGGTCGCGAAAACGGCGCGGACGCGCTGCGCGAGTACACCGAAGAGAAAAGCGTCTGGGTGGACACCGGCCAGGGTGTCAAGGATCCCTTCAACCCGCGGGCCTGACCGACCGGAGGACGGAAGACATGACGACATCGGCAACGTCGCCGGATCCCGTCGTGGTGATCGGCGCGGGTATCGCGGGCCTTTCGGCCGCCGTCGCGGCGGCCGAGGAAGGTGCCAGGGTGGTCCTGGTGGACCGTGCGAGCCCCGGGGAAGCGGGCGGCAACACCCGCTGGACCTCCGCCTACCTTCGCCTCGACGACGTCTACGAGCCCGGCGAGTCCTTTGTGGAGGAGGTGGTTGCCTTTTCCGGCGGCCGCACGCCTTCCCGGTACGTGGAGGCGCTCGTCGAGCGCCTGCCCGAAACGATGGAGTGGATCCAGGGCCACGGGGCCCGCTTCCGGCGCTTCCCCACCTACTTCATCAACAGCAACCGTCCCCGCCTGCAGCCCGTCGGGGGCGGTGAGGGCCTGCTCGGCACCCTCCGGCCGGTCGCGGAGAAACTCGGCGTCGAGTTCCGTTACGGCACCACGGCGCACCGCCTGGTCCTCGGTGAAGGCGGGAGGGTCGGCGGTGTGGTGGTCACCGGCGACGACGGTGAGGAGGTCCTCACCGCCCGTGCGGTGGTGATCGCCTCCGGCGGCTTCGAGGGTGACGAGGTCGCGCTGGCCAAGGCGCTCGGCGGGGACGTCGGCACCCTGCTGCCGATCGCGCCGGGAGTGCGGTTCAACAAGGGTGAGGGCATTCGCATGGCGCTCGATGCCGGTGCGAAACGCGGTGGGCAGTGGGACTGCTTCCATGCCGAGCCGGTGGACCCGCGCTCGGGCGACCCGGAAGCCCTGGTCATGGTGTTCCCGTACGGGATACTCGTCAACCGCGACGGCGAACGGTTCGTCGACGAGGGGCGCGGCACCGTCGACGAAACCTACGAAAGCATCGCGCGGTCGGTGTGGGCGCAGCCGGACGGGATCGCCTACTTCATCACCGATCGCAAGTTCGAGCGGGTCGCCGACCGGGCCCGCGGCCTGCTCACCGGCGGCAGGCCGATCACCGCCGGAAGCCTGTCCGAACTGGCCGAGGCACTCGGCCTTCCCCCCGAGCGGCTGGCGCGGACCGTTGCCGGGTTCAACGCCTCGGTGATGGCGGGAGAGTTCGACTGGCGCTCGCCCGACGGCAAGGGGACCGAAGGCCTCACCCCGCCGAAGAGCAACTGGGCCCTGCCGGTCGACGAGCCGCCACTGCTGGCCTATCCGGTCGCCTGCGCGATCGTGTTCACCTTCGGCGGACTGGAAACCGACGACCGGGCACGGGTGGTCGACGAACAGGATGCCCCCATCCCGGGGTTGTTCGCGGCAGGGGAGTGTACCGGCATTTATCACGGCAAGTACCCCGGCGGCACGTCCGTGCTGCGGGGCATGGTGTTCGGCCGCGTCGCGGGCGTCGCGGCGGCCAGGGCCTGACTCGCTGAAGTACACATTGGAGGATCCATGGCGGCTCCCATTTCCGCGCCCGAGACCGGGCGCGCACAGGCAGAAGGCAGGCCCGGCCGGTTCCGCGTCCTGCTCGGCGCGGGCATCGGTAACACCCTGGAATGGTACGACTGGAGCGTCTACGCGATTTTCGCGCCGTTCTTCGCCAAGCAGTTCTTCGTCTCGGGTAACGCGACCAGTGCGCTTCTGTCCACTTTGGCCGTGTTCGCGGTCGGTTTCCTGATGCGGCCGCTCGGCGGCTTCGTCTTCGGCTGGCTCGCCGACCGGCGGGGCAGGCGGTTCTCGCTGACCACTTCCATGATGACGATGGCGGCGGGCAGTCTCGTCATCGGGCTCGCCCCGACGCACGGCACCCTCGGCACGGGTGCCGCGCTGATCCTGCTCCTGGCCAGGCTGCTGCAGGGGCTGGCGCACGGCGGGGAGATCGCCGCATCGTACACCTACGTCGCGGAGATCGCGCCGCCGTCGCGGCGCGGGCTGTGGGCGACGAGCATGTACGTTTCGGTCACCGCGGGAATCGTGCTCGCCTCCCTGGTCGGCGCTGCCGGGTCGAGCCTGTTCGGCGAGCAGGCGCTGCGGAACTGGGCGTGGCGCCTGCCCTTCCTGCTGGGCGGCCTGCTCGGCCTCGCCGGCCTGTACCTGCGGAGGACCCTGCGCGAGACCGACGTCTACACCGAGTCCGCGGGCGAGACCGCGGAGACGGAGCCGGGATCGCGGGGCCTTCGGCACCTGGTGCGCGAACTGGCCAGGAACAAGGTGAGCCTGGCCAGGATCCTCGGGATGACCGCCGGGGTCACCGTGGTGTACTACGTGTGGGCGGTCGGCATCTCCGGTTTCGCCATCACCACCAAAGGGGTTCCCGCCACCGCGGGGCTGTGGGCCACGGTGGCGGCCAACCTGTTCTTCATGGTCACGTTGCCGTTGTGGGGCAAGCTGTCCGACCGGTTCGGCCGCAAGCCGGTCTTCCTCGTCTACGGTGCCGCGTTCCTCGTACTGTCGTTCCCGCTCATGGCGGCGCTGAACGGTTCGGCCCTCCGGCTCGGCCTGCTCATGGCGCTCGCCCTGTTCTTCCTCGGCGCGTTCGTCGGCATCATGCCCGCCTACTTCGCCGAGCTGTTCCCGACCCACGTGCGCGCCTCGGGCGTCGGCGTCCCCTACTCGATCATGGTCGCCCTCTTCGGCGGCACCGCGCCGTACGTGCTGACCTGGCTTCACGTGCACGGCTTGGAATGGCTGTTCTCCTGCTATCTGGTGGTGCTGGTCGCGGTCGGGATCGTCACGACGATGCTCACTCCGGAAACGAAGGGCAGACCCCTGACATGAAAACACTGTCCACACGCGCTACCGGCCTCGCTGCCTCGCCCACCCTGTCGCTGAACGCCCGGCTGGCCGCGCGCAGGCATGCCGGAGAGGAGGTGCTCAACCTCTCGGTGGGCGAACCGGACTTCGCGATGCCGGAGTCGGCCGCCCTCTGGGCACGCAAGGCGATCGACGACGGGCGGTCCCGCTACACGGAGGTGGCCGGTGTCCTCGAACTGCGGGAACGGATCGTGCGGAAGCTGGCCGAGGACAACGGCCTGCGCTACGGACCGGACGACATCGTGGTGTCCGCCGGCGCGAAACACGCCCTGTACAATGCTTTCTTCGTGCTGTGCGGCAGCGGGGACGAGGTCGTGATCCCGTCCCCCTACTGGGTCACCTACCCGGAGCAGGTGCGGGCGGCCGGGGCGGTGCCGGTGTTTGCCGCCACCGATGAGCGATCCGGGTTCAAGCTCACCGCGGCGCGGCGGGAGGCGGCGGTCACCGAACGGACCAAGGCGGTCGTGCTCAACAGCCCGGGCAATCCGACCGGAGCCACCTACACGAGGGCCGAGCTGGCCGAACTCGCCGAGGTGGTGCTGCGCCACGATCTGTACGTGGTGGAGGACCTCATCTACGAGCACTTCCACTACGGACCGGGCCCGGTGCCCAGCATCGCCGCACTCGGTGACGAGCTCCGGGAACGGACCGTGGTGGTGAACGGGATCTCGAAGAGCTGCGCGATGACGGGCTGGCGGATCGGCTACACGGCCGCACCGTCCCCGCTGGCGCGGTGGATCAAGCGGTTCCAGGGGCAGGTGACGTCGAACGCCTCGGTGGTGGCGCAGTACGCGGCGATCGGCGCGATGGACGACGTGCCGTGGCGGGACATCGCGAGCTACCGGGACCGCCGCGACTTCGGCCACCGTGCGCTGACCGGGATACCCGAGGTGCGCTGCGTCCTGCCGGACGGGGCGTTCTACCTGTTCCCGGACGTGTCCGGGCTGCTGGGCCGGACGCACGAGGGTGTCCCACTACGCACCTCCGACGAGTTCTGCGCCCGGCTCCTGGACGTCACCGGTGTCGGTCTCGTCCCGGGCACGGGGTTCGGCGCCGATGACCACCTCCGGCTCAGCTACGCCGTCTCCCCGGACGTGCTCGCCGAGGCGCTGTCCAGGCTGTCGGAGTTCGCCGCCGCACTCCGGTGAACCGTCCCCGTCGTGCGGGACCGGGGCCCGCCCCGCACGACGGCCGGCTCATCCGGAACGGGTGTTCACGCCTCCCCCCGGGGGGTGCGACGTTGGACCGAGTGCCGGTTTCGCAGGTGGTGGAGGGCATCCATGGGTCTGGACTACGCCGACCGGACGGACTTCGACAACGCCACCCGGGGGCTGGTCGACCGGCTCGATCCGTGCACGGTCGAGGCCGCCGACGGCAGGCTGGTGTGGGATCTGCGGCCCTACGATTTCCTCGACGGCGAGCGCCCGGACACGGTGCACCCCGGCCTGTGGCGGCAGGCGCGGCTGTGCCGGGTGCACGGCCTGTTCGAAGTGACCGGCGGGATCTACCAGGTGCGCGGCCTGGACATCTCCAACATGACCCTCGTCGAGGGGAACACCGGCGTCATCGTCATCGATCCGCTGACCTCGGCCGAAACCGCGGCCGCGGCGATCGCCCTCTACCGGCGGAACCGGGGGAACCGGCCGGTCACCGGAGTGATCTACACCCACTCGCACATCGATCACTTCGGCGGCGTGCCGGGGGTGCTTCCCGAGGGCGCGGGCGAGGTCCCGATCCTGGCGCCGGAAGGCTTCCTGGCGCACGCGGTGTCGGAAAACGTCTACGCGGGCACGGCGATGGCCCGCCGCGCGAGCTACATGTACGGCGCGCCGCTCGGCGCCAGCCCGGCCGGGCAGGTGAGCAACGGCCTGGGCATCGCGCTCTCCCGCGGTTCGATCGGCCTGATCGCGCCCACCACCGACATCACCCACACCGGTCAGGAGGAGACCGTCGACGGGGTGCGCATGGTCTTCCAGCTCACGCCGGGAACCGAAGCGCCCGCGGAGATGAACTTCCACTTCCCCGGCCACCGCGCGCTCTGCCTGGCCGAGAACGCCACGCACAACCTGCACAACCTGCTGACCCTGCGGGGCGCGCAGGTCCGCGACCCGCGGCGGTGGTCGCGGTACCTCAACGAGGCGATCGAACTGTTCGCCTCCGGCACCGACGTCGCCTTCGCGTCCCACCACTGGCCCACCTGGGGCACCGGCGAGATCGTGCGTTTCCTGACCGAACAGCGCGATCTCTACGCCTTCCTGCACGACCAGACCCTGCGCCTGCTGAACAACGGCCTGACCGGGGCCGAGATCGCGGAGCGGTTCACGCTTCCCCCGGCGCTGGAATCCGCCTGGCACGCCCGCGGCTACTACGGGTCGGTCAGCCACAACGTCAAGGCCGTCTACCAGCGCTACCTGGGCTGGTTCGACGGCCATCCGTCGTCCCTGTGGCCGCATCCGCCCGAGGCGGCCGCCGTGCGCTACGTCGAGGTGATCGGCGGGCAGCAGGCCGTCCGCGACAAGGCGCGGCGCTATGCCGACGAGGGCGACCTGCGCTTCGCCGCCGAACTGCTCAAGCACGCGGTGTTCGCCGACCCCGGCGACGACGCGGCCAGGGAAGCGCTCGCCGAGGTCTACGAAAAACTGGGCTACGGCAGCGAAAACGCGACCTGGCGCACGTTCTACCTCACCGGTGCCCACGAGTTGCGCCACGGCGTCGAACGCCTTCCGCTGACTCCGTCCCGCGGCCTGCTGGAGGCGCTCACCGTGGAGCAGGTGTTCGACGCACTGGCGATTCGCGTCGACGGTCTCCGGGCGGCCGCCGAATCCCTCGTCATCGACTGGCGGTTCACCGATTCCGGCACCACGGTGCGCCTGGCACTGTCCCACGGCGCGCTGATCCAGACCGGGAATCCGAAGAGCACGGTGCGGCCGGATCTCACCCTCACCCTGGCGAAGCGGCAACTGCCCGGCCTGCTCGCCGGGCAGGGGCTCGACGACATCGGGCACGAAGGCGACCTCTCGGCGCTGACCAGGTTGAGGGGACTGCTGCAGACGCCGGACGAATCCTTCCCGATCGTCACTCCCTAGAAAACCGGTCGCGCTCTTCGTCGGCTTTGCGACAGCATGGATCCTCGCCCAGCGGCCACCGGGCCGGGGAGGGGGAGGAATGTCCGAGCCCGCGGAACGGGACGACGACGGGGATTCGTTCAGGAATTCCTCGCGCCGGAAGGACGCCATGCTGCTGGCACTGCGCCATTACGGGCGTGTGCTGGCCCGCCACCGCAGGCTCGCCGTGCCGGGACTTCTGGTGCCCGCACTGGGAAACACCTGCCTGGCCTATCTCGCTCCACTGGCCATCGGTGCGCTCGCCGGGAGACTGTCCGGAAACGGCGCGGGATTCTCCGTCCTGCTGCCGTACCTGCTCGCCTTCGCCGGTCTCCTGCTCGGAGGCGAGCTGTTGTGGCGCCTCGGTATCCACTGTCTGTCCAGGACGGACGCCCGCGGGATCGAGGACCTCTACCTCACCGGCATGGACGAGTTGCTGGCCAAGGACGCGGCGTTCTTCCACGACAACTTCGCCGGTTCGCTGACCAAACGCCTGATCAGCTTCGCGGCCCGGTTCGAGGATTTCGTCGACACCCTGGCCTTCAACGTGGTCGCCAACATCGCGCCGCTGGTGTTCGCCTCGGTGGTGCTCTGGCGTTACGACCCGCTGCTGGTGGCGGTCCTGGTCGGGATGATCACACTGACCGGGCTGGTCGTCGCGCCGCTGGTGCGGCGGCGCCAGGCGCTGGTCGACCGGCGGGAGGCGGCCTCGGCCCGGGTGTCGGGGCACATCGCGGACAGCCTGGCGAACATGGAGACGGTGCGGGCCTTCGCGGCGGAGAAACGCGAAGCCGCCGAGCACCGGGCGCGGGTCGGGGAACTGCGCCGCCTCAACATCCGGTCCTGGGACTACGCGAACCTGCGCATCGACACCGTGGTCACCCCGCTGTCGGTGCTGACCAACGTGCTCGGGCTGCTGATCGCGGTCGGGGTGACCGGCGGAAAAATGGGTGTCGAGGCGATCGTGGTGACGTTTTCGTACTACACCAACGCCACCCGCGTGATGTTCGAGTTCAACCAGATCTACCGGCGGCTGGAAAGCTCGCTCACCGAGGCCGCCCAGTTCACCTACCTGCTGCTCGATCCGCCGACCGTGCTCGACCCGCCGTCGCCGGAACCGCTGCGGACCGGCACGCGTACCGGCACGAGCCTCGAGGTGCGTTTCGAGGGCGTGCGGTTCGGGCACGCCGGGGCGCCCCCACTGTTCACTGGTCTGGACCTCCTGGTGCCGGGCGGCGGCAAGCTCGGCCTGGTCGGCCGGTCCGGCGGCGGGAAGACCACGCTGAGCCGGCTGCTGCTGAGGATGATGAACGTCGACGGGGGCCGCATTCTCGTCGGCGACCAGGACATTTCGCGGCTGCGCCAGGAAGAGCTGCGCGGCCTGATCGCCTACGTGCCGCAGGAACCGGCGATGTTCCACCGGACGCTGCGCGAGAACATAGCCTTCGCCCGCCCCGGCGCGGGCGACGAGGAGGTGTACCGGGCCGCCAAGGCCGCGCACGTCACGGAGTTCGCCGAAGCGCTGCCGGACGGGTTCGACACCCTGGTCGGGGAGCGCGGGGTGAAGCTCTCGGGCGGTCAGCGGCAGCGCGTCGCGCTCGCCCGCGCGATCCTGCGGGACGCACCGATCCTGCTGCTGGACGAGGCGACCAGCGCGCTGGACTCGGAGAGCGAAATCCTGGTGCAGGACGCGCTGTGGCGGTCGATGGAGGGACGGACGGCTCTGGTGGTGGCGCACCGGCTGAGCACCGTCGCGCGCATGGACCAGCTGGTGGTGCTCGACCGCGGCACGATCGTCGAGCAGGGCACGCACGCGGAACTGCTGGCCCGCGAGGGTACCTACGCCCGCCTCTGGTCCCACCAGTCCGGCGGCTTCCTCAC
>NZ_VJWX01000120.1 GCF_007713715.1 Amycolatopsis rhizosphaerae | reverse complement strand
GTGGCGCGTACGGCAGGCGGCACCACAACATCACCAGGTAGCGAACTTTTTCCCCGGCCGTGCCGGCGGGTGCACTTCCCCGCCGGCACGGCCCTTTTCTCTTACCGGAAGGCCGCGCAGGCAACGGCGACGTAGGACTTTTCCGGGGCACGGAAGCCCACTTCGGCCCAGCGCGTGTCGGTGATCTGCCTGCCGTCGGGACCGACGCAGCTGTAGACGCCGCCGGTGACGTACGGGCCGCACGGAAGGTCGCCCGCGTGCACGCAGGTGGTGTAGTTGAGGCAGGTCAGTGTGCCCAGCAGGGTCGAGCCGACGTCCGCCCCGGCGCGCACGTTGAGCCGGCAGTCGTTCGCCGCGGTGGCGTGCACCAGTGCCGGCTCCGGCGGTGGAGGGGTCGCGGCCGCCGCCGTGACCGGCGGCAGCATCGTGAAACCGGCGCAGGCGATGGCCACCGCCGCGGGCAACACCTTTTTCAGCACAACCAGCCTCCCAGCGGAACGTGATGATCAACAAACCGACGGTAACAGCGTCGGCGAGGCCGGGGCACTGACACGATCGGGGCGGCTGGGGAGGCCGGGGATCAGCAGTACGTGGCGGGCCGCGGTGCGTAACGGACCGTCCGGGTGTCGCGGCGGACCTCGCCCCCGGTGGCAAGGTCGTAGAGGACACGCGTGTCGGTGACGGTGAATCCGGACACCCCCGCCGAGATCCGGCAACCGGGCGGCTGGTTCTCCAGCGTGGGCGGGGTGACCTCCTCGCTCGGACCGGTGTTGCCGACGACGCGGTACTGCCTGGTGCCCCAGAGCCGGACGGTCACCGCCGAACCCGATGCCTCCGCTTGGATCACCACACCGCTGGCCAGGTTGTCCGTGAACTTGAGATCCACCGGGGAGCCGTCGTCGCGGAGCAAGATCGCGTCGCGGCCGGGCGGGTAGCGGTCGATGTAGGAGGTGTGCTCGGCGTGCCCGGCGTCGGTCAGCCCGGCGAAGTAAAGGGCGTTGTACAGGGTGGAGGCGAACTGCGAGGATCCGCCACCCGGCACGGTCCGGCCGCTGCCGTCCTCGTCCACCGGCGCGGGCACGAAACCCTGGCCGAACCCGCCGATCCTGGCGAGCAGGCTGAACGTCTCACCCGGCCGCACGAGCGCGCCGTTGACCTTGGCCGCCATCGCCTGCACGTTCGCCGCGGCCGGCCCGTCCAGGCCGATCGTGGTGAACTCGCCGACGACCTCCTTGACGTTCAGTGCGGTGGCGTCGTCGGTGCTCAGTTTCGGTTTGCTCGTCAGGTAACGCACCGGCAGTTCGCGGCCGTTCTGCTGGTACAGCACGGCCTTCAGCCCGCCGAAGGTGCCCGGCCAGTCGATCCTGCGCCCGTCCTCCGAGGGCTGGACGAAGGGCACTCCGGAGGGGAACACGATCTGCGCGTCCCGGCCCGGCCGCTCGGTGGGGGCGAGCCGGGGTTGCAGAATCTGCTGCAGCTTGGCGGTTTCCAGTGTCACGGCGAGTTCCCCGCCGTCCTGGGCGGTGAACCGCAGTGCCGAGGCGATCGAATCCGGCCGCAGCACCGCCTCCGCTCCGTCCCCGCGCACGGTAAGCGGTTTCGCCACGGCGGGAACGGCCACCTCTTCCAGCGCGCGGTGCACGCCCTCGGAGGTCGCCTTGACCGGGATCGATTCGACCGGGACCCGCACCCCGGTCTTGTCGAGCCAGCGTGCCTTCACCAGGTTGGCCGCGCCCCGGATGTCCGTGACGGTCTGTCCCGGACGCGGTTCGATCGCGTAGGGCGCGACGCCGCCGTCGGTACCGGCGATGGGCCGGAAGCCGATACCGCCCTCCGTGGGCGGGTGGTTCAGTGCGTCGGCGGCGAGCGCGCTCACCGCCTTGTTCAACTCGTCTGGATCGGTCTTGGTGATCACTCCGACGTCGCGGCGGACGAAGAACGACCTGATCCGGTCGAGCGGATCGAGCGGCTGACTGCCCGCCTGCGCCAGGGTGGACGTCCAGTCCACTTTCAGCCCGGAACTCACCGGATCGAGTGCGGCCCGCACATCGCCCGCGAGCACCGGCACCGGCTGGGCGAGCCGGGGCCCGAGTTCCCGGCGCAGCTTGGTTTCGGCGTCGGCGCGTGCCATGCCGCCGACCTCGACGCCCGCCACCGCCACCCCGCGCGGAACGTGCCCGGCGCTCAGGACCAGGTCGATGGTGTAGAGGATGGCGCCGACCACCAGAAAGCCGCCGATGCCCATCAGCGCGAAGCCGAGGTAGCGCTTTCCTTTCGACGGCCCGGCGGGTGGGGCGGTGCGGGTGTCGAGCAGTTCGCCGGCCAATGCCTCCTCGGTGACCGGCGGAAACTCTTCGGTGCGGCATTCGGCAAACGGAACCCGTTCGAGGTTCCCTTCCGGCCAGTTGTCGTCCTCCCGCACCGCGCCTCCCCGCGCTACAAGTACAACCCCGTCCCCTGTTCCGTGCGCTCGGTGGCCACCGCGTGGATGTCGCGCTCCCGCATCACGAGGTAGGCCTCGCCCTGAATCTCGACCTCCATCTGGTCTTCGGGGTTGAACAGCACACGGTCGGAGACCTTCACGGTACGCACATTAGCGCCCACACCGAGTACATGCCCCCAGGCGAGGCGGCGCGCCACCTGCGCGGTCGCGGGAATGACGATGCCCCCGCTGCTCCGGCGCTCGCCCTCGTCGGCGGACAGCCGCACCAACACCCGATCGTGCAGCATCTGGATTTCTAGTTTGGCGCCGGCAACCGGCACGCTTCTGGCATCCGACACGCCGGTAATGCTACGCACCGGGGGATGCGGTGACCGTGGGCCGCCGGGAGGCCAGTTCGAAATCCTCGACCCGGCTGGTCCCTTCGCGGACCGGGATCCGGCGCACCGCGGAATGCAGCCCGGGCGCGGACACCACCACGTCGACGAACTGCTCCGGCAGGCCGGTGACCCCGTAGACGCCGCGCTCGTCGGCCACCGCGCGGACGAGCTGGCCGCCGCGGCCGTCGGTGACCGTGACGACCGCCCCGGCGACCCGTTTGCCGCCGCCGGTCCGCACCGTGCCCCGCACCATCGGCACCGGTTCCCCGAAGTGGTGGGGGTGCGGGACCAGCGCGGTCGGCCGGGGAATCTCGATCGTCGGGTCCTCGACCGGCGGCTCCTCGACCCGCGGCTGCGCCACGTCGGTCGTGACGGCCTGCCTGCGCTGCCACCAGGCGCGGCCCGCGATGAGCACCACGCCGAACAGCACCCAGGCGCAGAGCGCGAGCACCGGACCGGCGACTCCGGCGCCGTCGAAGTAGAAGACCCCGCGCAGCGCCTCGATCAGGTTGCCCATCGGCATGACGGGATGCAGGGCGCGGAAGAACCCCGGCACCAGCTGCACCGGCACCGCACCCCCGCTCGAGGGCATGCTGAGCAGCACGAACAGGCCCACCGCGACGCCGGGAACGAACTGTTTGAAGAAGGGCACCAGCCCGAATGCGGTGAGGGCGACGCCCTGGGTGAGCAGGAACGCGAGGGGGATGGTCACCGGGTCGGACGGGATCACGTCGAGCGCGAGACCCACCAGGTAGCCGAGCACGCTGACGGCGGCTCCCCAGCCGACGAGGGTGAGCAGCTTCGCGCGGCGGCTCAGGGTGACCGCGCGCAGCAGCATCATCACGACGATGTAGCTGGGGATGGTCCACGCCAGTACCAGGTAGAACAGGCCGGTGCCCATGGGGTCCCCGTTCGCGGTGGGCGCGAGGTCGGTGACGGTGAGCGTGCCGCCGCTCTTCGCCGCGATCGGCGTGATGGCCTGGTTCACCACCGATTCGAGCAGGTAGCCCTCGGCCTTGGCGACGTAGAGCACCGGGTGTCCGGGAACCGGGGAGAACCCGGCCACCACGTCGCGGTCGAGCACCGCCTGGCGGGCCGCGGCGGTCGTGGTGACCTGCTGGATGTCGAAGGCGCCCTGGCTCGCCTTGTCGAGAGCGGCCTGGATCTGCACGGCCGCCGGGCCGGCGACCGCGATCTTCACGTGGTGCGGGCTCGGCTGGTGGAAGGGCAGCAGGTAGCAGAAGAGGAAGCCCAGCGCGAAGAACGCCGGAAACCAGAGACTCTCGGCGAGGGTCCGCAGGGTGTGCGCGGGGGTCCGGAGGGTGTCACCATCCGCCTTGTGGGCCATGAATCCACGCTAACAGTTTTTGCAGTCAACGCAAAAATGCAGGTAGTGTAAGAAATATGACATCCCTGCGGGAACGCAAGAAGGAAGCCACGCGCGACGCGCTGCGGCACGCCGCGGTGACGCTCTACCGGGAGCACGGGCCGCAGGCGGTCACGGTCGAGGACATCTGCGCGAAGGCGGGCGTCTCGGCCCGCACCTTCTTCAACTACTTCGAGACCAAGGACGAGGCCGCCCTCTTCCTCGACGTCAGCACCGAACAACTGCGGCGGCGGATCATCGACCGCCCGGCGCCGGAAAGCCCGCTCCAGGCGCTGCGCGCGGTGTTCGCGGCACGCCTCGAGCAGGTGGCACAGAGCGACATCTTCCGCGAACGGACGCTGCTCCTGCGCGAGCGTCCCGAACTGGTGCCCCGCATGACCCACACCAACCGGGCCTTCGAAGCGGCCGTGGTCGCCGGGCTCGCCGCGCGCACCGGCCTTCCCGACGACGACATCTACGTCCGCACCACCGCGGCCGCCGCCTTCGCCGCGCACCGCACCGCCGTCACCTGCTGGCAGCCCGGCGAGGACCCCGGCCTGGTCACCCTCCTGCACCAGGCGCTGGACGTCCTGGAACGGGGGTTTACGCCGTCCCGGCCAGGATGAGGCGCAGCGTCGCCGGTCCGCCCGGTTCGATCCGGACGGGGACGCCCCAGTCCTGCCTGCTGACCCGGCACACCGGATGTTCGGCGCCGGAATCACAGCTCGCGGCCTGTGCCACGATCTGGAGCACCCCTTCCGCGGGCCCGTCCGCGAGGCGGATCCTCCGGGTCAGGCCGGTGCCGGTGCCCGCCCCCTCCCGCAGAAGCTCCGGCGGCGACGCGCGGACCTCCAGCCGGGTCGAAGGGCCGAACCGGTCGTCGAGCTTCTCGCCCGGCGGCGGGGTGAACACCACGGCGAGTTCGACCTCGCCGGGTGCGAGCACGCTCGGCGGCCGTCGCACCTCGTGCGCGTCCCCGGCCACCTGCCGCGCGGTGTCCTCCGTCAGTGGCAGGGGACGCAGGCGGTGCGCGGCCGACTCGACCACGAGCAGCGCTTCGCCGGTGACGAGCAGGCCGGACGGTTCGGCCAGCCCCTCGGCGAGCGTGGCGACCTTCCCGGTCCGCGGGTCGTAGCGCCGGACCGCCCCGTTGTAGGTGTCGGCGATCGCGATCGCGCCGTCCGGCAGCACGGCCACCCCGAGCGGATGCTGCAGCAGGGCCTCGGCGGCGTCGCCGTCGCGGTGTCCGAAGGAGAACAGGTCCGTGCCCACCGCCGTGTGCACCTCACCCCGCTCGATCCACCGCACGGCGGAGGTTTCCGCGTCCGCCAGCCACAGGCGATCGCCCTGTGCCGCCAGTCCGGAGGTCTGGGCGAAGAACGCCTCCTCCAGCAGGCCGTCACGCAGGCCCTCGACGGTGGTGCCCGCGAATCGCGAGATCGTCCCGGCGACCGGATCGAACAGGCCGAGCGTGTGGTTTCCCGCCATCGCCACGACCACCCCGCCCGCCGGGGCCCACCAGGCGACATCCCACGGGCTGGTGAGGTCGATTTCCCGCGCCGGACCGCCGGTTCCGCCGTTGCGCCACTGCCGCCCGGTACCGGCCACAGTGGACACCCGGCCGGTGGTCAGGTCGATGCCGCGCAGGAGGTGACCGGCGGTGTCGGCGACCAGCAGGTGGTAACCCGCCCGCTCGGCGATCTCGGGCGGCAGCAGGGCCAGTCCGGAGGGTTCGGCGAAACTCGCGCGGTCGAAGGCGCCGTCGGCCGCGCCCCGCTCACCGGTGCCGAAACGGCGGATCACCGTCTCGCCGTCCGAGGCGAACTCCACCACCGAGTGGTGCCCGGTGTCCGCGACGAGGATCCGCCCCTCGGCGGTCGCCACGGCCTTGCTCGGGAAGCGCAGCCGTCCCGCGTGTTCCTCGGCAGGCACGTACGGTGAGCCACCGCGGCGGAGCGTGCCCTTCGCCTCGTGCACGGCGATCAGCTCGGCGATCACCCGGCGCAGCGCCTCGGCGTGGCCCTCCCCGGCGGCGACGTGCACGACGTAACCCTCGGGATCGACGACGACCAGCGTCGGCCACGCCTTCACCGCGTACTGCTGCCAGGTCTCCATCTCGGGATCGTTGACCACGGGATGGTGCACCTCGTAGCGCCGCACGGCCGCCTCGATCGCACCGGAGGAGCCCTCGTGCAGGAACTTCGGCGAATGCACCCCGATGGTCACCAGTACGTCGGCGAACTCGGCTTCCAGCGGGCGCAGCTCGTCGAGGACGTGCAGGCAGTTGATGCAGCCCGAGGTCCAGAAGTCCAGCAGCACGATCCGGCCGCGCAGCCGGGCCAGCGTCAGCCGCTCGCCGCCGGTGTTGAGCCAGTGCTCGCCGGACAGTTCGGGCGCGCGCACGCGGGCCTGCCGTCGTACAGAAGTCACATCGGCTTGCAACGAAGGCGATGATCACGCTTGTTCCCGTGAAGGGCCCCTCACGCTGCGGGGAGCAAACGAGGGGCGTGCCGCGTTGTACGGGTATGGCTGTCGTGCTCCTGCTCTATGTGGTTGCCGAGGTGGCCGCCGTCTGGGCGGTGAGCTCGGCACTGGGTGTGCTCGCCACCCTGGGCCTGCTGCTGGCCGGCGCGTTCGTCGGATCCTGGCTGGCCCGGCGCGAGGGCGCCCGCGCCGCCCGCGCCTTCATGACCACCACCAGGTCCGGCCGGGCTCCCGTCGCCGAGGTCACCGACGGAATGCTGATCGGCTTCGGCGGTCTGCTGATCATGGTGCCGGGGTTCGTCTCCGACGTGGTGGGCCTGCTCCTGCTGCTGCCGCCCACCCGGGCCGTGGTGCGCGGGCTGTGGCTGCGCCGGGCGGAACGGCGGATGGCGGTGCACAGCCGCGGCCGGACGATCGTGGTGGACAGCGAGATCGTCCAGGAACCGGGGAACCACCCGGTCATCGAGGGGCGCTGAGTCGCCGCTGGGTCAGGCGTCCGCCGGTTTGGGGATGTCGAAGTAGCTCACCAGGCGCAGCGCGGGGGTGTACTCGCCCTTGACCCGGACCCTGCCGGTGACGAACAGGGCCGTCACGGCGGCGTTTCCGGTGGCTATTCGGAAAAAATCTTCCACGGCGATGGTGATCGTGGTGTCCGGCTCACGACCGAGATCGGGGGCGGAGACACAGCAGCCCTCCTCGATCACCGTCTGGAAACGGTCGAATCCGCCCTCGCCCACCCCACCGGAAAACCGCCAGCTCACCACCATCGAGACGTATGCCGCCTTTTCCGGAACAAAGTGATCAGCCATCCGGCGGAATACCTCGTCCAGGAACACGTGCCGCAACTCGGGATGCGTCGCCAGCGCCCTGAGCTGCTCCTTCGAGGCGCGCCGGACCACCGAGACGAGTGTTTCGGTGGTCAGGCCCCGCAATTCCACCCCGGCCCCGGCCACACCGAGCATATGCAGCGTTTCCAGTAGCCGGACGAACTGGTGCGCGGTCAGTTTGCCCAGATCGATCTGACGCGCCAGTGCGTCGACGACATCCGAAGGCACGAATCGGATTCTACCGGCACACAGGGTACGGGGTAGCGTTTCCGTGTGACCGAAGAAGTGAAAGCGCCGGGACGAGCCCGGCGGTTACCCCGTGCGGTGCGCGAACGGCAGATCCTGGACGCGGCGGTGGAGGTCTTCTCCCGGCACGGCTACCACTCGGCCTCGATGGATGAGATCTCCGAGGTCGCGGGCGTGTCCAAGCCGATGATCTACTCCTACCTCGGCGCGAAGGAAGACCTGTTCGCCAAGTGCATCCGCCGGGAGGCCGGCAGGCTGCTGGAGGCGGTGCGTGCGGGCATCCGCACCGAACTGCCCCCGGACATGCAGCTGTGGCACGGGCTGCGGGCGTTCTACCGGTTCGTCGCCGAGTACCGCGACTCGTGGACCGTGCTGCACCGGCAGGCCCTCACCGTCGGCGGGCAGTTCGCCGACGAGGTCACCGTGCTGCGCACCAAGGCGATCGACATCGTGGCCGCGCTGGTGGTCACCGCGGGCACGAAGCAGGGCCTCGGCCAGGTGGCCGAGTTCTCCGGGCCCGCGCTGGCCGTGTCTCTGGTCGGGGCGGCCGAATCCCTCGCGGACTGGTGGCTCGACCATTCGGACGTGTCCGACGGGGTACTGGCCTCCTGGCTGATGAACCTGGTGTGGCTCGGGTTCAACGACCTGATGGAGGGGCAGGTGTGGCGCCCGGCCGGCTGATCGTGCCCTCCAGATGCGGCTTGGGTTTCCTGGCGTTCCACAGCTCGAAGGCCCAGCCGTCCCCGGTCTGCCACGAGGTGAACGCGACCTTCGCCGGCAGCAGGACGGGCAGCTTGAACCGCACGTCCACGGTGTAGGCCTCGGGCAGGCGACCCTCGAAGGCGGCGAGGCAGCGGGCCTTGGTCCACATGCCGTGCGCGATGGCGGACCGGAAGCCGAACAGCCGCGCGGTCAGCGGGTGCAGATGGATCGGGTTGCGGTCGCCGGAGACCTCGGCGTAGCGACGGCCGATATCGCCGGGCACCCCCCAGACCGCGGTGGGCGACGGCGGGGCGAGCTGGCGGCTCGGTGCCGAACCGCCAGCACCGCCGCCCCGCCGCAGATAGGTGCTGACCTCGCTCCAGACCACCCCGTCCGCGGTGGACACCTCGGACAGCACGTCGAACTGCCTGCCCTTTTCGTGCGGGCGGAGGTTCTCCGCCCGCACCCTCACCGTGCAGCGCTCGTCCAGCCGGAGCGGGCGGTGCTGGGTGATGCGGTTGGCCACGTGCACCATGCCGAGCAGGGGGAACGGGAAGCCCGGCTCGGTCATCAGTGCCATCTGCAGGCCGAACGCGAGCAGGTGCGGATAGGTGACGGGCAGTTCGTCGGCCAGCCGGAACCCGCACACCTGGTTGTAGACGGCGAGGTGCGCCGGGTCGATTTCGAGGTCGGGACGCACGTATTCGGTGTCCGGCAGCGTGTCGCCCGCGGCGGAATGCGGCAGCAGGGCCTTGGCGTACAGCGGCAGCAGCCGCGGTGCCTCGCGCAGTTCCTTGGTGCTCATCACGCCCCCAGCAGGGCCTGGCCGCACACGCGGACCACGTTGCCGTTGACCGCGGCGGAAGCGGGGTTGGCGTACCAGGCGATCGTTTCGGCCACGTCGACCGGCAGGCCGCCCTGGCCGAGGCTGGACAGGCGCCGCCCGGCCTCGCGGATGAACAGCGGGACGGCGGCGGTCATCTTGGTCTCGATGAAACCGGGCGCGACCGCGTTGATCGTGGCGCCGTACTCGGCGAGCCTCGGCGCGCTTTCGTCGACCATCCCGATCACCCCGGCCTTGCTCGTGGCGTAGTTGGTCTGGCCGACGTTGCCCGCGATCCCGGCGATCGAGGACACGCCGACGATGCGGCCGTTCTCCCGGAGCACCTTGTCCGCCAGCAGCCTGTCGTTGATCGCCAGCTGCGCGGCGAGGTTCACGGTGATCACCGCGTCCCAGCCGCCCTGGTTCAGGTTGCCGAGGGTCTTGTCCCGGGTGATCCCGGCGTTGTGCACCACGATGTCGACCCCGCCGTGGCGCTCGCGCAGGTGGCCGGCGAGCTTGGCGGGCGCGTCGGCGGCGGTGATGTCGAGCTGCAGTGCGGAGCCCCCGATTCGGTTCGCCACCTCGGAAAGCTCGGCCCCCTGGGCGGGGATGTCGAGCGCGACCACGTGTGCGCCGTCGCGGGCGAATACCTCGGCGATCGCCGCGCCGATCCCGCGGGAGGCGCCGGTGACCAGGGCGACCTTGCCCGCCAGTGGCCGTTCCCAGCTCTGCGGCGCGGGGACGTCCGGGATGCCCTTGGTGCCGATGCGGATCACCTGGCCGTCGACGAAGGCCGACTTGGCCGAGAGCAGGAATCGCAAGGTGGATTCGGTGGCGTTCTCCGCGCCCGGCGCGACGTAGACGAGCTGGGCGGTCGCGCCGCGCTTGAGTTCCTTGCCGACCGAGCGCACAAAGCCCTCCAGTGCGCGCTGGGCGATCCGCTCGCGCCCTTCGGCCAGTTCGGGCGGTGTGCCGAGGACGAGCACCCGCCCGCAGTAACCGGTCTTGCGGATCACCGGGTGGAAGAACAGGTACAGCTCACGCAGCTGGGCGGGATCGGTGATACCGGTGGCGTCGAAGACGAGTGCGCCGTAGCGCTGGTCGGCGGGGGCACCGAGCACTTCGATACCGGCCTCGCCGAGCTGGCCCCTCACCGTCTTCTCGAGCCGCCCGCCGGGCGCGGCGCCCAGAAGTGCGGGACCATCGAGGGCGGGCTGGCCCGGCCGGTACCGGCGCAACGTGGCGGGATTGGGCAGGCCGAGCTTGGGCACCAGGAACTTCCCCACGGGTGTCTTGGTGAACTGCTGATACCGATCCGCCATGGTCGCCCTCCTCGTGTCCTGCACCAGCCTAACCTACTCGCGAGTAGGTTACACTCTCCGTCGAGTTCCACCATCCGAGCGGGAGGAAACCATGGACGTCCGCAAAGTCGCGATCATCGGCGGCAACCGCATCCCGTTCGCCCGGTCGAACGGCCCCTACTCCGGTGCCTCCAACCAGGACATGCTGACGGCCGCCGTCGACGGCCTGGTCAGCCGCTTTTCGCTGCAGGGCGAGCGGATCGGCGAGGTGGCCGCCGGTGCGGTCCTCAAGCACGCCCGCGACTTCAACCTGGCCAGGGAATGCGTGCTCGGCAGCAGGCTGGCCCCCGAGACCCCGGCCTGCGACGTGCAGATGGCCTGCGGGACCGGGCTGCAGGCGATCATCACCGTGGCGAACAAGATCGCCCTCGGGCAGATCGACTCCGCGATCGCCGGCGGGGTGGACACCACCTCCGACGCGCCGCTCGCGGTGAACGACGACCTGCGGCGCATCCTGGTCCGGCTCAACGCCGCGAAGTCGCTCGGCGAGCGCCTGCGCCTGCTCACGAAGCTCCGCCCGGGGCAGATCGTCCCGGAGATCCCGCGCAACGCCGAGCCGCGCACCGGCCTGTCGATGGGTGAGCACGCCGCGCTGACCGCCAAGGAGTGGGGCATCCCGCGCGAGGCGCAGGACGAGCTGGCGGCGGCCAGCCACCAGCGGCTCGCCGCCGCCTACGACCGCGGCTTCTTCGACGACCTGCTCACGCCCTTCCTCAAGCTGTCCCGGGACCAGAACCTCCGCCCGGACTCCACGGCGGAAAAGCTCGCGAAGCTCAAGCCGGCCTTTGGCGGCCGGGACGGCACCATGACCGCGGGCAACTCGACCCCGCTCACCGACGGGGCCTCCACCGTGCTGCTGGCCACCGAGGAGTGGGCCCGGGAGCGGAACCTGCCGGTACTGGCCTACCTGACCTTCTCGCAGACCGCGGCCGTCGACTACGTGCACGGGCGCGAAGGCCTGCTGATGGCACCGGCCTACGCGGTGCCGCGGATGCTCGCCCGCGCCGGGCTGGCGCTGGGCGATTTCGACTTCTACGAGATCCACGAGGCCTTCGCCTCCCAGGTGCTCGCGACGCTGAAGGCCTGGGAGGATCCGACCTTCGCGAAGGAGAAGCTCGGCCTGGACGCGCCGCTCGGCTCGATCGACCGGGCGAAGCTCAACGTCAACGGCTCCTCGCTGGCCGCGGGCCACCCCTTCGCCGCCACCGGCGGCCGGATCGTGGCCACCCTGGCGAAGCTGCTGCACGAGAAGGGCTCCGGCCGCGGCCTGATCTCCATCTGCGCCGCGGGCGGCCAAGGCGTCACCGCGATCCTCGAGAAGTAACCGCGGCGCGAGCTGCCCGGGCCCCTTCACCCGGGCAGCTTGCCCCGCGCGGTCTCGGCCGTGTTCTGCACCTGCCTGCTCGCCTTGGCAGCGGCACGGCGAGCACGCCAGCCGAGGGAAGGCCTGCCCTCCGTGTCGGCGGCGGCGATGAGCAGCCCGCCCACGAGACCGGCGTTCTTCAGGAAGTGGATCAGCTGCTGCTGCTTTTCACTGTCGTCCTTGGCCTCCCAGAACGGGTGCCCGGCGATTGTGGTCGGCACCAGGCTGCCGACCAGCGCGAGCGCCGACAGGCGCGGGACCCTGCCGAACGCGAACAGGGTGCCCGCGACGATCTTCACCGCCGCGTCGGCACGGACCAGCGTGACCGGATCGGTCGAGACCGCGGGCGGCAGCCTGTCCTGCCTGGCCCCGATCGTCTTGTCCACCAGGGGTTTCGCCACTTCCGCATGCCCTTCGGCCTGCCGCAGGGCCCCGATCCCGCCGTAGATGAAGATCGATGCGAGCAGGGGACGGGCCACTCGACGCAAGATCACGGTCCTCGCCTTCCTCGGTTGCCGGACACCTTCCCGGCTAGCTACCCGCTCGGCGGCTTCTTCAAAGATCTATCCCGGTATTGCCCTGAAGCTAGACAGCTCTAGACAGTCCGAGAGGTCGGGCGGCGGGGTGAAGGCACCGCACCGGCGCCGACACGCCGTAGGGAATTCTGGGCGAATATCGGACGGTTGCTAGAAAGGCCGATACCGTCCTGGCCGTGGACCCGATCCGGAACCCGTTCGCACCCGGGGCGGGGCAGCGACCTCCCGAACTGGCGGGGCGGGAGCGGGAGCTGCACGCCTTCGAAGTGGTGCTGCAGCGGGTGGCGCGAGGACGACCCGAACGCAGCCTGATCCTCACCGGCCTGCGAGGCGTCGGCAAGACGGTGCTGCTGGGTGAGCTGCGGGCGATGGCGATCCGGCACGGCTGGGGCGCGGGCAAGATCGAAGCCCGTCCGGACGCGGAGCTGCGGCGGCCGCTGTCGGCCGCGCTGCACCGGGCGATCCGCGATCTCGCTGTCCGGCACCGCGCACCGGACCGGGTGGAGGAAGTGCTCGGCGTGCTGAAGGCGTTCGCCCTGCGCGCGAACAAGGACGACGCGAAACTGCGCGACCGCTGGCAACCGGGCATCGACGTGCCCGCCGCGCAGGGGCGCGCCGATTCGGGCGATATCGAGATCGACCTCGTCGAACTGTTCACCGACGTCGCGGAGCTGGCCGCCGACGTCGGCACCGGCGCGGTGATCCTGATCGACGAGATGCAGGACCTGAAGGCCGCGGACGTCTCGGCGCTGTGCGCGGCCTGCCACGAACTGTCCCAGTCCGGCTCGCCGCTGGTCGTGGTCGGCGCCGGCCTGCCGCACGTGCCCGCCGTGCTGTCCGCGTCGAAGTCCTACTCGGAACGGTTGTTCCGCTATGCCCGCATCGACCGGCTCGACCGGCAGGACGCCGATCGAGCGGTGCTCGCCCCGATCGAACGCGAGGAGGCGGGGATCGAGCCGGAGGCGCTGGACGCCCTCTTCGACGCCTCCGGTGGTTACCCCTACTTCATCCAGGCCTACGCGAAGGCCGCCTGGGACGCCGCGCCCGCCGATCCGATCACGGTGGAGGACGTCCGGGTCGCCGCCCCGGAAGCCGAGCAGGAACTCGCGGTGGGCTTCTTCGGCTCCCGGTACGAGCGGGCCACCCCGGCCGAGCGCGAGTACCTGCTCGCCATGGCCGAGCTGACCCAGGGCCGCGACGAGGGCGCCGGCACCTCGGACATCGCGGTCTACCTTGGCCGGAAGCCGTCTTCGTTGTCGCCCGCACGGGACAGCTTGATGAAGAAGGGCCTGGTGTACTCGGCCGAGCGGGGGCGGATCGCGTTCACCGTGCCCCACTTCGGCCACTACCTGCTCGGCCGCGCCGACGACTGATCGGGCTTTCTCGCCGTTTCTAGCGTTATCCCAAGAGCTCGACATCGTCCGGAAGACAGAGCACCTGCCGATGATTCATCGGCAGGTGCGCTAGATCACCGGATAATCGTTGGCACCGCCGGACTCCTCGGGCGCATACTGGAGTCATCAGCAACCGCGAGGATCCTGAGGGGATGCAGTACCGATGACCACCATTGCCGCCAAGTTCCGCGCCCGTCGCAGCGAGTACCGGACGCGGCGAGCACTGAACCAGGCGATCGAGGAAGCGGCCACTCCGACCATGCGTCAGGAACTGATCGCCATCGCGCAGGCGCATCGCGCCGGACTGCGCTGATAAAGTGACTCAGGAGTGACGTGCACCACATGAGAACTCAGGTGTAACGCCAAGCTTGAATCCGGCGATACTCCTGATGACCCCGTGATGCTGGCGGACCCCCGACCTGGCAGCATCACGGGGTTTCCATATGTCCGGACCTCACCGCCTTCGGGCGTGCATCTCCTGCTCCAGACGCCACTCGTCACCCTCGGCCACGAACCCCAGCCAGCGAAACGACTCCGGCGTGATGTCGGTGAAGTTCCACCGGATGGACAAGCCGTCCGAGCGCATTCCCTCCTGGTGGATCTCGTCCCCGGCGGCGCGGCCGAGCAACGTGCAGTAGATGCCCCGGACCGGTCCGAACCAGTGGACGTGCCACGCACTCAGCGCCGGGTCGTACACCCGCACCGTGGTTCCCGCCGCGGCAAGGACATCCCCCGAGCCGTCGAGGTTCGCCAGCACGTCCTGGACACCGCGCCCATCCAGCACCCAGCCGAACCGCCACTCGCGGTTCTCCTCGTGCCAGACCTCGCCGTCCCGGAACCGGTTGTGCACCAGCCAGCTCCCGGCGAACTGCCCGTAGAGCATCAACTCGTCCCGCGACTCCGGATGCGGTCCGTCCGCCTCGAGCAGTCGCAACATCTCCGTGGTTTCCTCGTTCACATCCGCCAGCCTCCGGCACGAAACCCGCTCAGGGCTTGAACATCCTTGCCCGGAAGCTTGACGGGCGCGCTACTCTTTGACTGAGTCAACGAAATTGTTGAGGTGGTCAATGAACAGTCCTCGGCTCCTGGAGCGCGTGGCCAAGGTCAGGGCCTTCAACCGGCTCTACACCGCGCTGATCGGCGTCCTCGACGAAGGGCTCGTCGGCACCGAGTACTCGCTCAGCGAGGCGAGGGTGCTCTACGAACTCGAACAACAGGGCGTCACCGAGGTCACCGAACTGCGCCGCGGGCTAGGCCTCGACGCCGGCTACGCGAGCCGCCTCCTCGGCAGGCTCGAAACCCGCGGGCTGCTCGCCCGCGAACGGTCCGAAAGCGACGGGCGGCGTCAGATCATCCGGCTCACCGAGACCGGCCGCGCCGCACAGCACTCACTGGAGCAGCGCACCGTCGACCAGATCGCGGAGCTGCTCGGGCGGCTCGGTGACGAGGACCAGCAACGGCTGGTCGCCGCCATGGGCACGATCACGAACCTGGTCGGCGAGCGCTCGCCACGACCCGCCCTCGTGCTGCGCCCGCCCCGGCC
>NZ_VJWX01000011.1 GCF_007713715.1 Amycolatopsis rhizosphaerae | reverse complement strand
GCCGCTGGCGAGCCCTGCGCCACATCACCACCAGCCCACGCAAGATCGGGGACATCACCAAGGCCGCGCTCGTACTCACCCATTTTGAACACGGCCGACTCAGCTGAAAGACGCTGAGATCACTTCACTGACCATGTAACGGCTGCTGGCGCGCTGCCGATTCCTGCTGAGATCAGCCAGGAGGGCACGCATGGGCTACGGCTTCAATCCTCCGCCGGACTGGCCCGAACTGGCCGCGGGCTGGACGCCGCCTCTTGGATGACAACCGCCGGACACCTGGCCGGCACCGCCGCCGTCGTGGCAGCTGTGGATCGGCGTCGTAGGCGGGCGTCCACACGTGCTGGGGGATCCGATCGACCGCGGTGGCGGTGATCGTGGTGAGGGTGAACCCGACCGAATACTGCAGGGTGCGTACCAACACTTTCTGACCGACTCGATACCCCGGCTGGAACGGCAATTGCGCCAACGCAGCCGCCAGCACCTGCTTGTGATCGGCCGCGGTGTTGGACCCGACGTTGCCCGGCCGCAACATCACCACCAGCGGTTCGCCGGTCCCTTCGGTGCCGTGGTCGGCCCACGCGCCCAACGGGTGAAACCCGTATCCCTGCTTGAAGTTCGGTGCGGCTCGTTCCTTGTCCGAGTGCGCGGTCACCAGCGTGGCATCCAGGTCGATGATGAGCGGATCACCAGCGTCGATACCGTGATCAGGTGCGCGGTCACCGGCTCGTTCCCACGCCACGGCGCGGGACGCGGCCCGCGCCGCTCGGATGGCTCTCACCGCCCGCACCGCGTCACCGGCCAGGGTGGTCAGCAGCCGGGAGACGGTCGGGTCCGAGGCCACCTGCCCGAACACGCCCGGCTCGGCCCGCAGCAGACCGATGTCGGCCAGACAGTCCCCGCCCAGCGCCACCGCCACAGCGAGATCGAGCACGATCTTGCCCGGGTCATGGACCGCAAGCGGTTTCCGCCACGGCGATAACACCGCCGACAGCACCGTGGTCAGACCGGTCTTCTCCGCGGGCCGCAGCAGCGTGACCGCCCCGGCCTGTGACACGACCTCGCCTACCGTCGGTCGACGAGTAATAGTCAAGACCTGTGGATGAAGATCTTTTAGGCTGCTTCGGGTTGGGGTGTTCGTCGGGTCGACGAGCTTGCCGGCCTCGAACGTGGCGCCGCGCGGACGAGCGCGAGGAGTGCTTCTCGAAGGACCCACTACACCCGATCAGATTCGACCCGCCGCAGGTCGCAGGTGGCCGTGGACGGCGTTCCCCGTCCGGACAGACGCCAGCAGCGGTCGGGAAGAGCTGACCATGGGGTGTGCCGCTGCCCATCCGAGGGTGAAGTCGGGATCCGGTGGGGTGGTGCTCGAGCCCAGCCGAGTGCGCCGTGCTGAGTCAGGTACGCGAGCACTGCCTGCGGACGCAGATCGCGCACCGATTAGGTTTCCGTGCCGCGCCCGTCTGTACGTGTGAGTTCGACTCACGGGAGGCTGGCACGATGCGGAAATTGATCTTCGGCATGAACGTGACCCTGGACGGCTACATCGCCGCGCCCGGCGATGACATCGGCTGGAGCGGGCCGAGCGACGAACTGTTCCAGTGGTGGCTCGACCAGGAGCGGGCGAGCGACATGTCGCTGTACGGGCGCAGGCTGTGGGAGACCATGAGCTCCTACTGGCCGACCGGCGACCAGCAGCCCGACGCCACCCCGGCGCAGATCGAGTTCGCGCGGAACTGGCGGGACACGCCGAAGGTGGTGTTCTCCGCGACGATCGACAAGGTCGACGGGAACACCCGTCTGGTCACCGGCGACGCGGTCGCCGAGATCACCCGGCTCAAGGCCGAGGGCGGCGGCCCGATGGGCATCGGCGGCGCGACGCTTGCCGGGGCGGCCATGCGGGCCGGGCTGATCGACGAGTACGCGATCGTCACCCATCCGGTCCTGGTGGGCGGCGGCACACCGTTCTTCACGGCGCTGGACAGCTGGGTGAACCTGAACCTGGTGGAGACGCGGACGTTTCCCGGCGGCGTGGTCCTGACCAGGTATGAGACGAGGCGATGAGCGCGGGCCAGGTGCTCGGCTCGTGAGGCCAGGTCGAAATCCTTCCTGACGTGCTCACCGTGCCCCTCGGCTTCGAGGCAACCTTCCCCGGCCCCTTCGTCGCGTTCCGAGCGAGGTGTTGACCGACTCGCTGGAGATGAGGACGACGGCGTCGTCGATCGTGACGAATTCTTCGGGGCATGAAGACGCCCCGTCGGCGACGCCGGCGGGGCGACGGTGTTCGCGTTGTCACGTTGGTGTTCAGCTGGTCGGGGTGCTCATCCCGCGGCGACTTCGGTGACGGCGGCCCGTGTGCTGGACTCGTGGACGAGCGGGGACTTTTGTGATCACAGTGTCGGGGGCAGGCCTAGCCATGGTTTGTCGGTGGCGTCGAATCCGGTGAGCTCGGCGATCTTCCCGTCGGCGATGTGCAGGACCGCGATGTTCAACAGCCGGTACTCCGGGTCGTCGGGGGTGCGGCGGTACAGCACGGCGGCAGGCATGCGATTGACTGTCGTGGCGATACAGCGCCAGTCGTCGTAGCCGCGCTGGAAGAGCCCACCGGAGACCCAGCCGTCCACCGCGTCCTTGGCCGTCGTGGTCACGGTGCCCGGCTCGGGCAGCATCGCGAAGCGCAGGTCGTCGCGCAGCAGGGAGATCAGCCCGTCGAGGTCATTGCGCTCATGGGCGTCGATGTAGGACTTCACCGCGCCGCGCTCGTCATCCGACAGCTCGTGGGTGGCGGGGCTCCGCCAGTCGAGGCGGCGGTCGGGCAGCTGCTCGCGCATCGTCACGCGCGCCCGCTGCAGTGCGCTGGTCACCGATGCGACGGTCAGCTCGAGGGCGTCGGCGGCCTTCGGCGCCGGCCAGCCGAGGACGTCGCGCAGGATCAACACCGCCCGCTGCCGCGGCGGCAGGTGCTGGACGGCGACGATGAACGCCAGCTCGATCGTCTCTCGCGCCACCACCGATTCCTGCGGGTCCTCGGGGAGTATCCCGTCGGGGTACGGCTGCAGGTAAGGCACCTCGGAGCCGGGGTCCGACAGCTCGGAGGGTACGGGTGTGCGGTCGTTGCGCTTCTCCAGGAAGTCGAGGCAGGCGTTCGTCGCGATCCGGTACAGCCAGGTCCGCAGCGCGGCGTTGCCCTTGAACGACTCCCGCTTGTTCCACGCTCGCAGGAACGTCTCCTGCGTCATGTCCTGGGCGTCCTCGTAGTTCGCGAGCATCCGGTAGCAGTGCACCTGCAGCTCACGCCGGTGGCGCTCCGTGATGAGCGCGAACCGCGCCGTGTCGCCTGAGCGGGCCGCCGCGATGAACGTGGCCTCGTCGGCGCCCAGCGGTCTGGCGTCGGTCATGGTCATCAATCCTTCCACCGGTGCGAGGGGCTACTAGAACTGACGACGTGGCGGAGGATTTCTGATCGGTGAAGCCGGAGCCAGAGCCGGTCCAGGTACGAATCGCCCCTGGCACCGGGTGGTTCGCGGGTGGTGTCGCTACCGAAGGGCAGCAGCGTTCCGTCAGTATCGAGGAACAGCAAGGGAGGTTGTCGGTCAGCCGTCATGCCGCGGTGTCCTCGTTGCGCTCGACCAGGACGCCGCGCTCGAAGCGCGCACCTGCGCGTACGAGCGCGACTAGGTGCGGGGCGTTGACGGCGCGCCAGCGGGCCTGGGCCGATTCGATCAGCTTGAACGCCATCGCCAGCCCGGCCGCCCGCGAGCCTGGTCCTTTGGTGACCTTGGTGCGGTGGCGCACCGTGGCGAAGGTCGACTCGATCGGGTTGGTCGTGCGCAGGTGAATCCAGTGCTCGGCCGGGTAGTTGTAGAACGCCAGCAGCTCCTCGACATCGTCGGTGATCTTCGCGACCGCCTTGGGGAACTTCGCCCCATAGACGGCGTCGAAGGCTTTCACCGCGTCTAGGTGTATGGCGGCGGTCCTCGGCGTTCCAGATCTCCGCCAGCGCTTTCTTCGCGCCGGGATGACCGGTCTTCGGGAGTGCGGCCAGCACGTTAGCGATCTTGTGAAACCAGCACCTCTGCTCCCGCGTGGCCGGGGAGAGCTCGCGTAACCCGCCCCAGAATCCCAGCGCGCCATCCCCGATAACCAGCACCGGAGCTGTCATCCCGCGTCGGGAGCAGTCGCGCAGCAGGTCGGCCCACGACTCGGTCGACTCGCGGTAGCCGTCGGCCAGGGCGACCAACTCCTTGCGGCCATCAGCGCGCACGCCGATCATCACCAGCAGGCAAAGTTTGTGTTCCTCCAGCCGGACGTTGACATGGATGCCGTCTGCCCACATTTAGACGTAGTCCACGCCGGACAGGTCGCGTTCGGCGAAGGCACGTTGTTCGGCTTTCCACTGCTCGGTCAGCTTGGTGATCACCGGCGCGGACAGGCCCTTCGCGGAGCCGGGAAACTGGCCTAGCGCGGGCACGAAGTCACCCGAGGACAGACCATGCAGGTACAACAGAGGCAGCACGTCAGTGATCTTCGGGGTCTTACGGGCCCACGGCGGCAGGATCGCCGAGGAAAACCGCTTCCGCTCACCGGTGCCCGGCTCGACGCGGCGGTCGTTGACCCGCGGCGCGGTCACCTCCACCGCTCCGGCGCTGGTGAGCACCTCTCGGGGTTGGTGGTGGCCATTGCGTACGACCAGGCGGTGGCCGTGCTCGTCGCGCTCGTCGGCGAACGCGGCGATGTAGGCGTCGACCTCGGCTTTCAGGGCTTCGGCCAGCATCCGGCGGGCGCCCTCGCGGACGATCTGGTCGATCAACGATGCCTCGCCGGGGACCATCCACAGGTTCTGATCATTGCTCGTGTCGACCGCCAACAACGGGTAAGGACCAGTAGACTTCGACACCAGAAAGGTGCTCCCCGAACTCGCTAGAACATGACCCTCAGCAAGTCATATTCTTGCAGCTCAGAGCACCTTTCTTCCTGCGCGACACAGCCCCACGCCCAGCCACCGTGAAAGCGCTAGGCTAGTACTCCAGCCGTAGATCGTGATTGTCATGGTTCTCGGGTGGATTGCCGCTGGTAGTGGGGGCGCACACGGCTTCGGCGAGATCGGCATCACCGGCGTCGGCGCGGCGGTGGCCAACGCCGTCTACAACGCCACCGGCAAACGCGTCCGCGAACCGCCGATCACCCTGGACAAACTCCTGTAGCTGTCGCGAATTGCCCGATCACCGGGCACCTGTGGGTGAGGCGCTGCTGAAGAATGCCCGTGCGGGCAGCAGCAAACCCACGAGGGACAACACGATGAACACCACCTGGTGGACGTGATCCTTTCCCGGTGGCAACCCGCCCACCAGGTGTACAGACCAGAAGACCGGATAAAACCACAGCGCGAGCCACGCCCAGCGTTCCCGCCGGCGAAACGGGACCACGGCGATGAGCAGACCGAACAGGCCCACACCGAGCGAGGCCAACCCGTCGGCCCGCATGAGCGGCTCGTCCGCGGCCACCGGCACGGTCGCCGCGACGACACCGAAAGCCAGGATGCCGACACCGACGACGGCCAGACAGACCGACCCGATCATCACCAACCGGTTCTCACGCCGCACACAAGGAATCTACCGTCGAGGAACCCGCGCGACCAGAGGCGCAGTCCACTGCCCTGTTGCCCCAATCGGCTGCGAACCAGCACGCTGAAGTGCGATGATCCGCGCATTCCAGCCAAGAAACCCGCCACACCAACGGATTCCGGCCGACCGAAGCCGCCGCCCAGTGGGCGCGTCGTCGCGCTGCCCACCGCGTGGGCTGGCCGGCGGTGCTGGTGCTCGGCGCCGGCCTGGCGCTGGGGATCGTCAGCCGCAGCACGGTGGCCACCGCGGGGGGGTTCGTACTCGGCCTGCTGCTCGCCGCGATAGCTGCCAGCGCCGCCATCATCATGTCCGGGCGGGTCTGGCTGTTGTTCCCGGCATTCATGACCACCTGCCTGTACATCGCCTCCGGCGCGGTGACCTCCGCCGCTACCTGGCCACGCACAGCACCAGGTTCACCGCAACAGCGGTGTCCTCCGAATGCCACCGGGTCAAGGGCGGCCACGCCTGCACGCCTCACCTGCGCCGACCGGACGGCACCATGCTGGACGACGGCATCTCCGTAGCGAGCCGGATGGACCTCGGCCAGACCATCTCTGTGGTCGAGGACCCGGCCGCCGTCCTGCTGGCCGCACTGGCCGCGTGGCTCGGCCTCCGGAGACCAGGCCCAAGTTCCGGACCGGGAAGCCCAACCGGCACAGCCGGGTCGCCGTTGATCATTTCGCCCGGGCCCCCGGCCCGATGCCGAACGGGGCCCGGAGGGATCACGGATTGAGCGGCGGGGCGGTCGACGAAAGCGGCTCCGGCGTGGCGACGACCACCGGGCTTCGCGGTGCGCTGAACGACTTCGATCGGGTGGTGATGGTGCGCTCGATCGCCGCCGCGCCGTCGTGGAGAGGCACCGCGACGCTGCGGACACCTCGTTCGAGCTCCTGATCGATCAGCACCCAGCCCCGTTCCCGTGCCTCGGCGATCCTGCCGAGCGCAGGTCGTATTACGCGAACGCCCGCCACGATGCATTTCCAGAGTCCACTGCGACGGCCAGCGGCGGAGATGTCCTGGCACAGGCCCCCCGGCCCATGCCACGCCGAGCTGTTGGGCGGTGCTCTCGCATGACACCGCAGGCACCCGGAGCATCCTCGGCCGGCCTGGCTGGACTGCTGCTCCTGACCTGGATGGGCCTCTCACCCGGCGGAAGTGCTTGCTGCGCATCGAGCACCCGAACACCCCTGTCAGCCAGAGGTCCCGGTGTGGGTGCGGCGGGTGTAGGCGCGAGCGGCACGGGCTCGATCGCCGCAGCGGGTGGAGCACCAGTGGCGGCGGCCGTGGCGCAGCAGGTAACGGTTGCAGGGAGTGGATTCACAACTAATGAGGCGTTCGGCGTCAGGACCGGTGAGGAGGTCGGCCGCGTTGGCCGCGAGGATCGCCAGAGCGTGTTCGAGGATCTCGTTGGTGGGGCACGGGACCGCGCGATAGGGGCCGTCCTTCTCGTCCCAGTACAGCAGGGCGGTGGCGGGCACTCCGCTCAGGGCGTCGTTGACTGCGGACAGCGACGCGGGCGAGGCGGGCAGCCCGGCGACGCGGGCGGAGAGCAACGCCCTGACGTGTTCGCGCAGCGAGCGCAGCCGCGCCGCGCACATCTCCTGCACGTCGACCCCGGCCGGCGCGAGGCCGTGTTCCACGAGCCATCGCCCCGTCGCCGCAGGGGTGCCGAGGAGATCGATGAACTGCCCACCCGGCAGCGCGATGGTGGTGTTGACGAAGGCGAGGGCGAGGTACTGCTCCGCCCCTGGCGCGGGCGGCAGCACGGACTCGCCGGTCGTGGTCTCGCTCATCTTTCTCATGGTACGGCTTGTGCTTATCCATGAGGAAGCTGTAGCGTCACTTCACGGATAAATATGGATTCATCCGTGAGGAGATTCTTCGTGGCTTCTGCCGACACAACCGACGAGCGGTTTCCCGTCCGCGTCCTCGGCGGTCCGACAGTGCTCTTCGAATACGGTGGGCTGAGATTTCTCACCGACCCGACCTTCGACGCTCCGGGCGACTACTACGCCCCTGACGACCACCAGCGATCGGGTCCTCCGATCCTGACCAAGACCGCGCCCTCCTCGGTCACGCCCGCCGACCTCGGCCTCGTCGACGTGGTCCTGCTGTCCCACGACGAGCACCCCGACAACCTCGACGACTCGGGCCGTGCCCTGCTCGCCCGCGTTCCCCTCACCCTCACCACACCGGGAGGCGGGCGGCGCCTGGGCAGCGGGGCCAGAGGGCTGGCCGACTGGGAGTCGATCGAGCTGGACCGCCCCGGCGGCGGCACCATCACCGTGACGGGCGTGCCCGCCATCCACGGACCAGGTACGCGCGAGGAGGTCGAGCCGGTCATCGGACAGGTCGTCGGATTCGTCCTGACCGGCGAGGGCCTGCCCACGGTCTACGTCAGCGGCGACAACGCCTCGCTCGAGATGGTCAGGGGAATCGCCGAGCGCTTCGGACCGATGGACACCGCCATCCTGTTCGCCGGGGCTCCCCGCTTCCCGGTTCTCTTCGACGGCGAGTTCATCGTCCTGAACAGTGCCCAGGCGGCCGAGGCCGCCGCGATCCTCGGTGCTCGCCGGGTGGTTCCCGTCCACTGCGACGGCTGGGCCCATTTCACCGAAGGCCGCGCCGACCTGGTTGCGGCGTTCACCGCCGCAGGGCTGGCCGACCGCCTGGACCTGGGCTGAGGCGAACCGGCCGGTTGCTTCCGCCCAGGTCCCACCTACCGAAAGAGCTCCCGTGACGACTTCCGTGCCCGCCCTGACGGGGCACCCCACGCACTCCCAGGCGCAGCGCCGCGCCCTGGCCGTCCTGGTCGCCGCCCAGGTCCTCAGCGGCGCCGGCCTGGCGGCCGGGGTCGCTGTCGGCGCCCTGCTCGCACGGGACATGCTCAGCTCCACCAGCCTCGCAGGCCTCCCCAGCGCCCTGGGCACCGCCGGTTCCGCGGTGGCGGCCGTCATCGTCGGCCGCGTGTCGCAAACCCGGGGCCGCCGGCCTGGCCTCGCCACCGGGTACCTGGCCGGTGCGGTCGGCAGCGTCGGCGTCATCGCCGCCGCTGTGGTCGGCAACCCCGTCCTGCTCTTCCTCGCACTATTCGTCTACGGCGCCGGCACGGCCACCAACCTGCAAGCCCGCTACGCCGGAGCCGACCTGGCCGCCCCCGCGCACCGCGCTCGTGCGGTATCCACCGTTCTGGTCGCCACCACCCTGGGCGGTGTGATCGGGCCCAACCTCGCCGCGCCCACCGGCGACCTCGCTCGCGCCCTGGGAATCCCCTACCTCGCCGGGCCGTTCCTGCTTGCCGGCGCAGCCTATGCGACAGCCGCGCTGGTCCTGACCATCTGGCTGCGCCCCGATCCACTGCTACTGGCTCGCGTCCTGGAAGCCGAACGCACCGTCGCGACGTCCACGCAACCGGGCGATGACGGCGACCAGCCCCGCGTTCGCCGCGGCGGCGTCCTGATCGGTGCGCTGGTCATGGTGCTCACCCAGTTGATCATGGTCGCGATCATGACGATGACGCCCGTCCACATGCACGACCACGGCCACGGCGCCGCCGCTTCCGGTCTCGTCATCGCCATCCACATCGGCGCGATGTACCTGCCCTCGCCCCTGACCGGCCGGCTCGTCGACCGCTGTGGCCGCCTCACCATCGCCACCGCCTCCGGACTGGTCCTGCTGGCAGCCGGAATCGTTGCCGCAAGCGCCCCCGCCGACTCCGTCGTCCCGCTCTCGGTGGCCCTCGCGTTGCTGGGTCTGGGCTGGAACTTCGGCCTCATCAGCGGCAGCGCGATCATCACCGACGCCGTCCCACTGGCCACCCGCGCCAAAACCCAGGGCCTGGTCGACGTCGCCATCGCTGTCGCCGGCTCCGTCGGCGGAATGGCCTCGGGTCTCGTCGTCGCTGCCACGAACTTCCCGACCCTGGCCCTCGCCGGCAGTCTGGTCGCCATCGCGCTCGTAGGCGCCATCGCCGTCACCCGCAATCGATAGTCCACCGTCAACTATCGCGTTTGGACGCTTTCGCGCGCGCCTGATGACTTCCTCACAGCGGCTAATCCGTCGTCGTCGTCGGCGGCCTGCTCCAGAAATCGTCATCGAGCGGAAGTTCGGAGCACGACAGCTTCCCTGGGCTGCTTGACCCACTCCTCGAGGAACGCGGCCGAAGGGGACGGCGGCCATCGCAGCCATATGGCCGCCGGTGGCGACCAGCACGTTCTCCCTCGGGAGTAGCCGGCCTACCGCCGGCGAAGTAGACGAAATGTCTCCGCCCGTCCGACGCGCCACGCGCCCCGTACCAGTCAGGATCACGGCCAAGAAGATTCCACACAACACAGAGGGGATGACCGAGCATGATGATCATCGAGGTGTTCACCCCGAAGGGCACCCTGACCGGAGCCCAGCGACGGGTACTCGGCGCGCGACTGGTGACCGACGTGATGCAGGCCGGGGGCAGCGAGGCCCCCGAGGCGGTGATCGATGCCGGAAGGTCCCTGTGCCACGTGCTGTTCCGCGAAGCCGACGACTGGTACGTGGCCGGGCACCCGCTCCAGGCGGACGCCCTGCCGCCCTACCTCATCCGCGTCGCCGTGCCGGAGAGCTGGCGGGAGGAAATGGCTTCCCACCTTGTCACGGCATTCACGAAGGTGCTCGCCGACATCGACGAAAACCCTGCACGGCTCTACGAGCAACCGGTCTCGTGGATCCACGTGACCGGTCTGCCCGACGGCGCCATCGGATCGATGGGGCAGGCGCTGACCGCGACCGACCTGCTCAAGATCATCACCAAACCGCACCGGGAATCCCCGCGCTCGGCCGCCGACCTGCCGCCGGGCTCAGGACTGGACCCGGTGTGCGGCATGACCGTGCCCTTCGAGCACGCCGCCGCGACCGTGGAACACAACGGCACGCGAATTCCCTTCTGCAGCAAGGGATGCCACGAGGTATTCGCCGAAGAACATGCCCGATGACCGTCACTCCCCCCGGCCGAAAGGAGCTTTCCGAATGCCCCCGCTGTTCCAGCACGTCACACCCGTCCGGCCCGAGGACGCCACCGGGCAGGTGGCCGCCGTCTACGACCAGGTCAACACCGAGTTCAGCACCATCGGCCCGGCGGTCATGATGCTCTCACCCGCACCCGAACTGCTCGTCTCCGGCTGGGCGCTGCTGCGCGAGTCGCTCGTGGCCGGCACGGTTCCCCGATGGCGCAAGGAAATCGTGACCGTCTCCGTCTCCCAAACCAACCGGTGCGCCTACGACACCGCCGGGCACCTCGTGTTCCTGCGGTTGGCCGGCGGCGGGCACCTCGCCGACGCGCTCGAACGCGGAACCACGCCGGCCGAACCGGAACTCGCCGCGCTCGCCCGGTGGGCGCGATCCGGCGGTACACCACCCTTTCCCGCACCGGAGGCGCCCGAGTACATCGGGACCGCGCTCGCACTGCACTTCATCAACCGGATGGTGCTCGCGCTGCTGAACGGCGACCTGCTGCCGGGCAGCATGCAGGAGGGCGAACCAGCCACCTTCGACGGTGCCCCGATCGCCCGCGCCATACGCCGGCAACGCACCCCCGGCGACAGCCTCCGCCTCCTCGACCCGCTCCCCCGCGAGGGAATCCCGGCGTGGGCGGGCGACAGCCCGGTCGGCCCCGCGTACGTGGCGCTGCGGACCGCGGCAAGCCGGAGCCAGGGACTGCTGTCCGAGCCCGCCAGCAAGGTCGTCCGCGACACGATCACCCAGCACCGAGGCCTGCTCGACGACCGTGCCTGGCTGGCGGAATCCCTCGCTCCGCTCGACCCCGACGACCGGCCCGCCGCCACCCTGGCGATTCTGGCCGGGCTCGCACCGAGCCAGATCACCAACGAGGACGTCACCCGCTGGCGGGCCAACGGGTACACCGATCACGGCCTGCTGCACCTGCTCGGCTACGGCGCCATCACCGCCGTCGCTCACCTCGAAACCACCATCGCCCGATGACGAGACACGTTCCGCGGGCTCTGCGGGTTGAGCCTGCGGACGACCGCCGACTTGTCACCGGGGTCCGCCACTACCGCCGCGGCGACGACGACGGGCTCCGCTGGAGTTGGGACCCGCGGCAATGAACACCACGGCCGGACGCCGGTCCGCGATCCCGCGCGGGCTCCCGGCCGCCGAAGCGGCCGTGACCGCGTCCGGGCACCACGGGTTGCTCACGGGCACCCCGGCGCAGGGGTCCGGCATCGTCGGCTGACGAGGCAGCGCGGGCATGACCACCGTGCCGCGTCGCGGGTAGGCGGCCGCGGGCAGGTTCGGCGGGCAGGGGAACAAGGCCTGCGTGGCGCAGCCGACCTCGGCGGCGAGCACCGCGTCCGACGCCGGGTCCGGATACACCGGCCAACCGCAGGTGCCCTGCGTGATCTGCAGCGTCAGCGGCCAACTCGTCGCGGGCACGCCACCGGTTCCGGTATTGCCGTGGAAGCAGTCGCCGGGCGCGCCGGGCGACTCGGCGGGCGGCAGGGAGAGATCGGCTAGGTCGCCGTTGGTGGGATTGCCGAACCCGCCATTGCCGCTGAAGGTGTTGTCCGCGATCTCGTTGCCCCACACGTCGTACAGGCACGGGACGGTGACGCCGAACGCGCTGCCGCCCAGCACGCCGCCGCGACAGTCCGGCACGTTGCTCGAAGAAGCGGGCGCGGTGTCCGGAAACACCGTGGTCAGCACCGCCCACGAACCGTTGTTGACGAACCGGTTGTGCACCACCGTGTCGTTGCGCGCGCCCGCCAGGGAGATCCCGGTGCCGACTGGCCCGGAACCGGCGACGCCCACCCCCGGCACATCGGGATTGTTGTTGTCGTGCACGTAGTTGTTCCGGAACACCCAGCAGGAACGGGTTCCGGTGGGCCCGGTTTCCCCGTTCGGGCAGGTGCCGTCCTGCGGGCTCGGCGGGTCCGCGCTGTTCTGGCTGTTGGTGTCGAACCCGTCCTGGTTGTCGTCGAACTCGGAGTTCTGCACGAGCAGATGGCCGCCGGAATTCGTGCCCGAGTAGCCCAGCGCGTTGAACTCCGCGTGCCCCCGGTCGATCACCGCGTTGCAGTCGCCGCACGCGCCGATGTAGTAACCGGAGTCGCTGAAGTTGCTGGCGTAGGTATCGGTCATCGAACCCGGACCATCCGAATTGGACACGAAAAGGCCGTACTGGGCGGCGCTTCCCGGGTTTCCCGGGTCGTAGAACGTCGACGTCGCGGAGAGGAAGCTGCCCCACCAGGCGCCAAGGCCGATCCTGCCGGAGTCGTCGCCGCCGTTCCACCAGATCTCGTTCCCGCTGCCCGCGCTGCCCGAGAGGAAGTTGCAGACGGTGAAGTTCTCGAAGGTGACGCCGCTGGTCAGCAGGGCTTCGACTCCGTTGCGGCCGCTCGGTTTGCCCGACGCGTCCGGAATCCCGTAATCCTGGTCGGCCGGGTCCGGCGAACAGGGGGCCGCGCCCGGTCTGGTTCCGTCGATCACCACGTCGGTGCGGTCCATGCCCCGCAGGTGCAGGCCCGGCGTGGTGATCAGCACGCCGGCCGGGGCGTTCGGGCTCCGCTGGGGGCCGGCGTAGTCCATCCGCGGGTGGTAGTCGCCGGGGCCGACGAGAATCCAGTCCCCCGGTCCGGCTGCGGCGACCGCGGCCTCGATGCTCGGCTGGTCACCGGCGATCCCGTTCCAGGTCCCCACCCGGAATACGCGTGGCGCGCTCGTGGTGGCGGTTGTGCCGTACGCGGGGACCGAACCGGTCACGAGCGTGGCCAGCGCCACCCCCAGGACCAGGCGAGCCGATCGGGATCGGACGGGCATCGTCGCCTCCTGCCGGTGTTACCGGTACCGGCCATCGATGGTGACACGTCCGGCGGCTTGAGAAAAGCGCTTTCCGATTCCGGGTTACGGACCGGCCGGTACCGACCACAGTTCCGTGGCGCTAACGTACCGGTCCTCGTCCGGGTCGCCCCACCTGTCCTCGGCGAAGCTCTCGCCTGCGCACGCTCTCGTCCGTCACGGCGCCATCCCATGAACTCCCGTGTGGTCAACGGTTTTGGCCCTAGGGGCCCTCATGACGCGGTAGTGCAGGTCGGCCATCGGGCCAGTGCTGCCGAGGTGTACCGGCTCCAGTTCGACCCGCTCGTCCACCGCCAGCCGAATCCCCTTGCCCAGCAGCACGGGCGCGGTGTGCACGACGATCTCGCCGACCAGGCCCGCGGCCAGCGCCTGCCGCGCAAGGTCGGCGCCGAACACGACGACGTTACGACCGCCGGCCATGGCGAGCGCGGCCGCGGCCACCGAGGACGGCGCCGAGCGAGCCGAGCACCTGCTCTGCCGGCTCGGGCATCCCCGTCCCTGGCGGGAGCCAACTCAGGGACATCCAGTCCATTTCATGGCCAGGCCCCGCGACGAACCCGCCCAGTGACATCGTCACGTGCCAGAAAACCTTGCCGTTCACCACAACCAGCTCCCTGTCGGACTCGCCCGAGTCCGTTGTGTGTAGTGACCGGCGACGCCACCAAGACTCATCGTTGTCCGCCGGGCGGCCGAGGATCGCGCGAATTGCCCCGGAACAGCCCAAGCGAGTTTCCCGAGATCGGCCAAATGTCCGCTGTGCGGCGGGTGACCCCGCATCCCGTCGGTGAACTCGGTCTGCGTGGGCATCCGGATAGCGCTTGCAATAATTTGCACATCGTTTGCCCGCCATTTTTTCCGGTAGGTCCTTGCAATTTCACTCGTTCGAGTGTTTTGATCGCTACCGCTTGTCGTGGCCGCAGAGACACAAGGGAGTGGCGATGGTCGGCTTTCGCTCGCGGGGCGCGGTCGCGGTTCGATGGTGCGCCACCCTGGCGATCGTGGGTGTGGGTGCGGCCGCCCTGACCACGGCGTCGTCGGCGAGCGCCGCCGCTGGTAGCACGTTTCGTATCGAAGGCCGGACTGGTCGGGGTCAGTTCGGAGAACGGGCTGGGTGCCGGCAGCCAGTATTGGCATGGCCCGGCCTCGGCAGGCGGATGCGGACTGACCTATGCGGGACAACCCAACGCGGTCAACGGTGTCGGCCTCGCCGGTGGCGACACCGACACCGCCTTCGCCCCGGAAAAGTCCTCGTCGGGCACCTACCGGGTCTACGTGGCCAGCCTGAACCTCGGTTCGGTGAACGTCGCGGTGTCCAACGACGACGGCGCGACGTTCACCCAGACCCCGGTGCAGGCCGGGCTGCCTTTGGACGACCGGGAGTGGATCGCGGCCTACGGCGCGGACACCTCACTGCTGAGCTACCACGACATCGCCACCACGAACATCGACATCCTGCGCTCCGACAACGGTGGCGGCCTCTACACGCAGATCGCGCGGGTCATCCCCGACACCGACTACAAGGCCGGCAACAACGAACTGGGCAACCTCGCGATCGACCACCGCAACCCGGCCCCGGTCGCGGGAGGTTTCTGGGCCTACCAGTCTTTTGTCGCCCCCAGTGTCATGGGCGGAACCACCAAGGACGAAGCCTTCCTCGGGGTATCCGCCGATGGCGGCCACACGTGGACGGACAAGCCGATTCCGTGCAGCACGGCGTTCGGCAGGAACGGTCTGAACCACCAGTTCCCCAACGTGTCCGTCGCACCGGACGGGACGCTCTACTATGCGGTCTCCAACGATGATGCCGTTTACGTCGCCCACTCCGCCGACCACGGGGACAGCTGGGACTGTTCCGGTCCGGTGAGTGTCACCAAGGCCGCCGTGATGCCGTGGCTGGCGGCCACCAGCAACGGGGTCGACCTGGTCTACTACGGCACACCGGATACGGTGCAGGCCGGCACCACCGACACACGCACCTGGTCTGTCTACTTTGCTCAGACGGGGCAGGGCGGCTCGAGTGGCTGGTCGACCAGCCAGGTTGTGCCGGTACACCAGGGAGCCGTCTGCGATGGCGGCATCACCTGCAGCTCCGGGCGGCAACTGCTGGACGACTTCGGTATCGACACCGATCAGAACGGGCTCGCCCACATCGCCTACACCATGGACAGCCCATCGCTCGGCGGTTCCGGCAGCGCCACCGGTTACGCCGTGCAGACCGGCGGCGCTGCCGCAGGTTATCCGAACTGAGGTCGAGCGTGGCCGGTGAGAAGGCGAGGAACCAGGACCGGCGCGGCCCAGCGCCAGGATGATCTCGGACGATCGGCTGAACGGGCACTCCTCGGCCCCGGGATCCGCCTTTTCCACCGCATCCCTTGCCCCTGCCGCGGCACCGATGTACAAACAGAAAAGAACCCGAATCGGGTTCGCGTTCGGCCGTGACGAGTGGTCCAGCGAAGGACATCATGGGTGCCGGGTACCCATCTCGCTGTGCCGCAACCGACAGCTAGGACACCCGCATGAATCGCGTAAGCGCTGTCTTCAAACGCCCCTCGTCGATCTTCGCGTCGGCCGCCCTGGTGCTGGTGACGTCCGCAGCGCCCGCCGCCGCCACCGCCACGCCGCCCACCTACCGGGCCCACGACTACGCCGACGGCCGGGTCCTGAGCATCGACCCGCCTGGCGAGAACGGTCTGGTCAACCTCACACAGCTCGCGCAGTTCGAACTGACCGGGCAGCGCCCGCCCAACAGCAACGATCAGCTCGGACCGTATGCCGGGCTGCTGTACGGCGCGCCCTCACTCACCGATGCGAGCCTGGGGGCGTACTACGGCGACGAGTCGTTCGGGATCGCGCCCGGCTCCATCACCCGCACCGAGCACCCCACCCCCGGGCAACCGGTCGTGATCTACCGCGACACGCGCGACATCCCGCACATCTACGGCGACAACGACGGGGCACTGGCCTTCGGCGCGGGCTACGCGCAGGCCGAGGACCGGCTGTTCCTGATGGACGTGCTGCGGCACTACGGCGAGGGCAGGCTCTCGGAGTTCCTCGGCCCGTCTTGCGCCGACGAGCAGATGGACCACGACCAGCTGCTGCTCGCGCCCTACACGCCCGCACAGGCCCAGGCCCAGGTGGACGCTCTGCCCGCGGAGTTCGGCGCCCAGGGCGCCCTCGCCCGGCAGATGATGTACTCCTATGTGGACGGCGTCAACGCCTACCTGGCACGGACGGCGACCGACCCGGGCGCGCTCCCTGCCGACTACGCCGCGGCCCTGCAACCGCCGCGACCCTGGTCGGTCGCGGACGTGGTCTACGTCACCTCTCTGATCGGCGGCATCTTCGGCGACGGTGGCGGGTCCGAGGTGCACAACGCCGCGTTGCTCCAGTACTTGCAGGGGCAGCTCGGCCCCGCGCCGGGCAGGCAGGCGTTCACCGACCTCAGGCAGCGCAACGATGCCGACGCCCCGACCACTGTGGACACCGCGTTCCCGTACGAGATTCCCGGCCCGCTCGCCCCGGCGCTGACCGCGATGCCCGACGACGCCGGGAAACCGCTGACCGGCGGCCCGGCCGGCACCACGCCCGGCTGCGACCTCGTCGCCGCCGGCCAGGCCGCCACCACTGTCGTGGCGAACCTGCTCGCCATGCCGCAGCACATGAGCAACGCGCTGCTGGTCTCCGCTCAGCACTCCGGGGAAGGGCATCCCATCGCCGTGTTCGGCCCGCAGGTGTCCTACTTCGCGCCGGGCATCCTCATGCAGGAGGACCTGCACTCGCCGGACTACGACGCCGAGGGAGCCTCGTTCCCCGGGACCGGTCTGGTGGAACTCGGCCGGGGCCAGGACTTCGCCTGGTCGGCGACCTCAGCCGGATCGGACCTGACCGACCAGAGGCTCGAACGCGTCTGCGACCCGACCGGCGCGGCCCCCGCGCCGACCGGGAAGTACTACGAGTTCAACGGCCAGTGCCTGCCCATGACCCACGAGACATTCACCGAGACCGCCGTGCCCAAACCGGGTGGCGTCGGCGCGCCCGCCGTGATCACCCACGACATCTACCTCACCGGGCACGGCATCGTGCAGGGCTGGACCACCGCGGACGGCGGTGCACCCGTCGCCGTGGTCGACCAGCGCTCCACCTACGGCCACGAGGTCGACTCGGTGGTCGGTTTCCTGCGCTGGGGCGAACCCGCCCTCACCCACGACGCGCAGTCGTGGATGACCGGGGCGGCCCAGATCGGCTACACGTTCAACTGGTTCTACGCCGACAGCCGCGACATCGCCTACTACAACTCGGGACTCGACCCGGTCCGGCATGCCGGTGCGGACCCCGACCTGCCCACCTGGGGCACCGGCGGCGCCGAATGGCAGGGCTTCCTCCCGGCCGCCCAGCACCCGCACGCCATCGACCCGCCATCGGGCGTCCTCACCAGCTGGAACAACAAACCGGCACCGCAGTTCTCCGCCGCCGACAGCCAGTACGGCTATGGGCCCGCCTACCGGGTGCAGATGCTCGACGCCCAGATCCAGGCCCAGCTCGACGCCCACGCCGGCCGTCTCACCCGCACGAACCTGGTCCAGGCCATGGAAACCGCCGCCAGCCAGGATCTCGACGGCCTGACCACCCTGCCGGAGCTGCTGCCCTACCTTGCCGGACGCGCCGAGCCGGCCGGCGTGCGGCAGATGCTCGACGTGCTCGCCGGCTGGAACGCCACCGGCGACCATCGCCGCAAGGCCGCGCCGGGAGACACCCAGTACGCCGACCACGCCGCCGTCGCCATCATGGACGTGCTGCAGACGAAGTTGATTCGCGCGCTGTTCGATCCTCTCCTCGCCGCGGGCGGCGTCACGGGAGTCGGCTCCACCGGCGGAGCCTCGGCCACCGGTTACTCGGTGCTGCCCATGCAGTGGGTGAACACGCCCAACAGTGGCGGTGCGCACCTGGGCAGCGCCTACGACGGCGGCTACGAGAGCTACCTCGTCAAGGTGCTGCGGCAGCTTCGCAACGCCCCGGTCGGCACGCCGTTCGGCTCCGGCGTGCTGTCGAGGATCTGCGGCTCCGGCCCGGCGGACTGCCCCGCGGCGATCGACCGGGCCCTGGCGGACACCTACCGCACGCTCGTCTCCGCCAACGGCGGGTCCACCGACGCCGCGAGTTGGACCAGCACGCCCGACACGGTGGCCGCCAAGCAGACGATGCCGCAGTACGACGCCATCGCCTTCCGCGGGATCGGCATCGTCGGGCAGCCGGACATCGACTGGCAGAACCGGCCGACGTTCCAGCAGGTCGCCGAGTTCGGCCGGCATCGCTGAACTCGGGCCGAACTCGGCGCGAGGCCGTTCTCGCCGCCGTGAAGGCGGCGGCGCCCCCGCGGAGACGGTGACCGCCGGACATCACGGAGATCATCCGCCGGATCTGCTCGCCTCGATCAAGGGCCGTCGCCGGGAGGAGTGGCAGCGGTGGAGGCCGTCGCCGCAGTGTCACTTCATCAAGGCATACGTCTGCCGCTGCCCAGCCGAGTGGTCGTCGCCGTCTCTCCTGGGGCGCCCCTTCGCCGAGGCTCCGGCTCGCACTCCTGCGCGGTCAGGCGGCGGCTCGCTCGCTGACGGGCCGGCGGCGGAGGGCCGGGCGTTGGAGAGCCGGGGGAAGGTAGGCGGACTGGTCGGGCGTGCCGACGATGCCGGAGGCAGTCCGATACGCAGCGTCACCACCGGATTCGGCCCAGAGCCGTTCGTCTTACAGTCCCCCCGCCGGCATCGGCCTCGGTCTCTCCGTAGCCAAAGGCTTCATCGACGCCATGCACAGCTGCACCATCACCGCCGAAGACACGCCCGGCGGCGGACTCACCATCACCGTCGCACTCCCTGCGCACCTCTCTGGGGCCGCCCCCGCCGACGACTACACACCGATAGCGACCCCAGCACCGTCACACGACCGGTGAACCGAAACGAGCCTCGCCCGCCGTGCTCAGTCCTCCTCGGCTTCTTCGATGGTGCGGTAGCGGGATCGCTGAAGCCGGAGTTCGTCGCCCTGCCGGTGCACGGTGCCGGTGACGCACAGTCGCTGACCGACGTCGATCTCGCTTGCGGCTCGTTCCGGGAACTCGACGCGGAGGTTGCCGGTTGCGTCCTCCAACTGGCCGATGAGCACGGTGTGGTCATCGGCCCGGTCCAGGCGCAGTTCGTGCAGGCGTCCCTCCACCGTGACCGTAGTTCCGGGCCGGACGTCGCCGATGGGGACGGCTCCCGCGGGCGACTGTGGTTCTTGGAGTTCGCCGAGCTCGGGCCGGTTTCCGTCCAACCGGTCAGCGAGGCGTTCGAAAGCCGCGGTGAGGCGCTGTTCTGGCAGGTCGGGGTAGGCCTCGCGGATCTTGGACTGCACGTCGTAGGGCACAATGGTGGCGGCGGCGTGCTCGACCCGACTGATCAGGCGGGCGATGCGGTCGGCGGTGCGGTCGTGCAGCAGCCAACCCAGGACAGGCGCGTAGCTGCGCCGGGGCAGCAGGACGGTGACACCGGTGCCCGGACGGGCGTCGTCCGCGGCCAGTTTCTGGGCCGCCCGCCCGAGGCGGCGGTCCGGGCAGTCGATGAAGCGCAACGGCACCTCGATCCCCAGTTCCTGCCACCGCCGCGCCAGCCGGTCGGCGTGCAGGCGGTCGATCATGAAATGTACGGCGGTGAGGTCGGTACCGCGGAGGTTGCGGCCGTAACGCAGGGCTTCGAGCACGGCCAGGTCGGCGTTGTTGACCAGGACGAACACCTTGTGGTGGGCGTAGTTCGCGGCGCGCAGCGGATGTTCACGGACGTGTTCGAGGATGGCCGCTTCGGCACGGTATTCCCGGTTGAGCCGCATCAGCACGAACACCAGCACTGGGAAGGCGATCACCACCAGCCACGCACCCTCAGTGAACTTCGCCACCGCGAAGATCACCACCACGATGGTGGCCAGGATTCCGGCGCTGAGGTTCACCGCCAGCCGGTACCGCCAGCCCCGCTCCCGGTTGCGCAGGTGGTGCTTGGTCATCCCGTACCCCGCGATCGCGAACCCGGTGAACACGCCGATCGCGTAGAACGGCACCAGTCCGTTCACCGAGCCGCCGGTGACCAGCAGCAGCGCCACCGACAGGACGGTGAGCACCAGGATTCCGTTGGAGAACACCAGCCGGTGACCTCGCTTGGTCAACTGACGGGGCAGGAAGCGGTCTTCGGCCACGAAACTGGCCAGGAACGGGAATCCGTTGAAGCTGGTGTTCGCGCCGGTGTAGAGGATCAGGGCGGAGGCGAGCTGCAGCAGTCCGAACAGGACGGTGCCGACAGTGCCCTGCCCGAACACTGCCCTGGCCTCTTGTGACAGCACCGAAGGATACCCCGCCTGGTACGGGGTGGCGTGGGTGACCGACGCCAGGTAGGACACTCCGCCGACGAGGAATCCCAGCACCGACGCCATCACCGTCAGCACCAGCCGCGCGTTGCGGCCCTGCGGTTTACGGAACGCGCTGACCGTGTTGGAGATCGCCTCCACGCCGGTCAGCGAAGACCCGCCGTTGGCGAACGCCCGCAGCACCACCAGGATCGTGGCGCCCATGATCAGGCCACTGCCCTGCTGCACCGGAACCGCGCCGGCCAAATGAGCGGAGTCGTAGCGGGGCAGCGTGCCGAACAGGCTGCGCGCCACCCCGACCACGATCATCAGGATCACCATGCCCGCGAAGAAGTAGGTCGGGATCGCGAACGGGCGGCCCGCCTCCCGCAAGCCGCGCAGGTTGGCGTAGCACAGGACCAGCACCACACCAATGGTGATCTCCAGGCTGTACGGGCCCAGCGCGGGCACCGCCGACACCACCGCGACGGTGCCCGCGGCGGCCTGCACCGCCACCGTCACCACGTAGTCGATCAGCAGCGCCGCAGCGGCAACCTGGGCGAACCGCGGGCCGAAATTCTCCCGCGCCACCACATAGGAGCCGCCCGCCCGAGTGTAGGCCATCACCACCTGCCGGTAGGAGGCCGTCACCAGAATCAGGATGAAAAGGATGATCCCAGTGATCGGAAGAATCAGCGAAAACGCAGCCAACCCAGCATAAGGGAGCAGCTCCAGCAGGATTTCCTCGGTACCGTAAGCCGAAGAGGAGATCGCGTCCGGAGACAGCACCCCCAGGGCGACCGGATTGGACAACCGCTCGGCGTGCAACTGACTGCTGACCAACGGACGCCCCAGAAACAGCCGTTTCAGAACATAGCCAGCCGATTCGGGCAAAGCGGACGATGAGCCGCCCAGGCGTTGCGTCATGGCCCCATCTTGTGTCACCGCCCGGTACTCCGGCGACGGCGGGTGACCGAGTTCATGCGTGTACACCCACGCTCTCTAACTGCACTTTTGCCGCCACCCCCCGCCCGCCGGCCGCATCGGCCGAGGTAGCGGCGTCCTGGCGCGACAGCATCAAAAAAACGTTAAAACAACGGGAATACACGTATGGATCACGCCATCAGCCCGTCCGTCAGGCGAACGCGGTGCTGCACTCGCGGCATGCGCACCAGATGCTCGCCAGGGGTACCGCTGCCCGGCGGGTTCGGATTCCCGCTCGGCGTCGTGCTGACCACACTGGCCACGCTTGTCACAATCGCCGCCAAAGGGACCGGCCATCCACTGTGGCCGGTGCTCGCCCTGGCCGTGACGGTCGCCACCCTGTCCGCCGTCACGTCCCCACCCGCGGTGGCAGGCATCGCGGTGGTGGCATGGGCACTTCAGGACGGTTTCGTCCTCGGCCGCGAAGGCGCACTGGTGTTCACCTCCGCCTCCGCCCAGGACGCGGTCATCCTGGCCGGAGCCACGCTCGTTTCCGTATCCGTCATGGCGATGCTCCGGGCGCTACGCTCCCGGGTATCCCCAGGGCCGTCCCGCTCCGGCAATGTCGCGTGAGTGTTGGCCGTGAAGGGTCCCTTCACAGTCGATTTGACTGTGAAGGGACCCTTCACGGCTTGCCCCGGTCCCTCCGGCCGGGGGTGAAGGGCTTCCGGACGTGGTCTTCCTCGGCGCGGTCGGTAGCCCGGAACCCTGCATCATCCGTCTGCCCCGCAAGCTGAGCCACGTCGTCCTGGACACGCCAAACATCGCCGAGACCATGACCTTCTACACCGAACGGCTCGGGTTCCGCCTGTCGGACTGGCTCGAGAACCGCATGTGCTTCCTGCGCTGCTCCGCCGACCACCACAGCCTGACACTGACCCGACGGGGGCACGCGGGCCCGAACCACATGTCGTTCGAGATGGGCGGCCTCGACGAGTACATGCGTGGCACCGGTCGCCTGATCCGCGCGCGACGCGAGCCGCTGTGGGGACCAGGCCGCCACAGCGCGGTGACAACGTCGATTCCTACTTCGCAGGGCCGGACGACTTCGTCGTCGAGTACACGACCACACTCGAACGCATCACGGACGAGGAGGCCTGGGTCCCGCGGATCTGGCCGGCGAGCAACGACTCCGCCGACCGCTGGGGCACCGCGGGCCCGGGCGAGGACCTGTTCGCCCTGCAGCATCGCAGCCCGGCCGACGCCGGCTTGTGGACCCCGTCACCGATCTGATCCAGCCGGAGAAACCATGAACGACCATTCCGCGGCGCGCCAGGGGTGGTCCGCCCACAGTGGACGATAATGGGGAAGGAGTACCTATTTCCTTCCATTTTGAACATATAGCACGCTGGGGGGCTTGCGGCAAGGCCCACGACGTGCCGGAGAATCCTCGGTCGTGTCCAGGAACTGCGGAAATGGGATCAGCGAAGTGCGTGTGTTGTCATCGCCGGCCGGGTCGACCGGGAACGAGGCGGAAGACCACGTGAGGAGCGGCCGGTGATGGACGTCGACGTGATCGTCGTGGGTGCCGGTCCGACCGGCCTGATGCTGGCCGGTGAACTACGTCTAGCAGGAGCGCGGCCGCTGGTGCTGGAGCGGCGGCCGCGGCTGCGAGAGACCCCGAAGGCCAACGGCTTTTCCGGGCAGATCCTGGAACTGCTGCGCTACCGGGGCCTGCTGAACCGGTTGGAGGCGGCCGGCACCGGCCGCAGCCACCCGGCTCCCGGGTTCCCGTTCGGGGGTGTACATGTGGACCTCACACACCTGGCAGACCCGCCGTTGCGGGCGCTGGGGCTCGCGCAACCGCTGCTGGAACGCCTGCTCGACGAACGCGCCGGCGAGCTCGGCGCCGACATCCGCCGCGGACAGGAGGTGCTCGGGGTGAACCAGGACGACACCACGGTGACCGCTGATGTGCGCGGTCCGGACGGGCGTTACCAGATGACCGCCCGATACCTGGTGGGGTGCGACGGCGGGCGCAGCCGGGTCCGCGACATGGCCGGCATCCCGTTCCCTGGCACCACCTATCCCGAGGTCAACCGGCTGGGCCAGGTCACCTTGCCCGACTCGGTGACCGTGCTCGGCGACGGCGATCTCGACGTCCCCGGGCTGGGTAGGATCCGTGGGGGTTTCACCCGGACAGACCGCGGTGTGTTCGCGCTCGGACGGCTCACCTCCGGGGTTCTGCTCATTCAAACAACCGAAGACGGGCCCGCCGACGTCGATGATGACGCGCCGATGAGCCTGACCGAGCTGCAGGACAGCATCCGCCGCGTGCTCGGCGTGAATCTCCCCTTGGGAGAACCGATTCGGCTGTCGCGCTACCAGTTTCAGGCTCGGCAGGCGCAGCGGTACCGCGCTGGGCGGATCCTGCTGGCCGGCGACGCGGCTCACCAGTTTCCCGCCACGGGCATCGGCATCAACGTCGGCATGCTCGACGCCGTCAACCTCGCCTGGAAGCTGGCCGCAGCCGTCCACGGCTGGGCGCCGACCGGCCTGCTCGACACTTATCACAACGAACGCCACTTCGCAGGCGAGCGTGCGATGGTCCAGACTCAAGCTCAGGTGGCACTGCGGCGCGGGCATGACCCAGCCGCCGAAGCGCTCCGGGAACTCTTCCTGGAACTGCTCGCCGACGAGCAGCCATTGCGCCGCATGGGAGCCCTGATCGCAGGCACCGACATCCGCTACCCGTTACCCAACCCCAACCAGCACGCCCTGACCGGCGTCTTCGCACCCGACCTCACCCTGCGCACCGACCAGGGCACCACCAGCGTCGCGGAACTCATGCGCCCCGCGCGGCCCATCCTCCTCGACCTCGCCAGTCGCCCGGACCTCCGCGAGACCGCCCGCCACTGGCAGCATCGCATCGACGTCCACATCGCCGAAACCGATCATCGACCAGCCGACGCACTCCTGATCCGCCCGGACGCCCACATAGCCTGGGCCGCGACCACCGGCGAACCCGCCGACACTGCCGCACCCGCGCTGCGAAAAGCGCTTTCCCGCTGGTTCGGCACACCTCGGAAAACAGCGGTGCCCCTCATCGACCGGCCCTCCTGACCGACCGAACACCACCGGCGGCGCATCACAGTCGCCGCCGTTCGTGTTGGCAGCCGCCACACCGTCCGTCGACGCCGGTTTCACCTGGTGATCAGCCTGTGTGACCGGGTGCGGGAAGTGTGCCCGGACCTTCCCGCCACACTGACCACAGTGGACACTCGACCGGTCGCGACGGTGCCTTCGGCTACGGCTGCCAGGAGACCAGGACCAGCACCGCCCCGCCGCCCGTTCACGCCGGTGCGGGTTCGGCCGTCAGCCGCCGGCCTCGATCGAGGCGGCGCAGCCCCCACGCGCAGACGCCGCCGAGCAGGGCCAACCCCAGCCAGGGGATCTCGGGCCAGCCCGCCGCGCGCGCCAGGTCGAACACGGTGCCGGTGCCGAGGTTTCCCAACAGGATGCCCACGCCGACAACGGTGTTGTAGAAGCCGTAGTGCGTGGCCACCAGCCGCTCGCCCGACAGGCGGACGACGGTGTCCATTTCGAACGGGAAGACCGCGACCATGCCCAGCGCCAGCAATCCGGCCGCGGCCACGAGGGCCACCACAGCCGGGACCGAACCGGCGCGCGCCGTGGTCATTGGTGCCACGAAACCCAGCGCCATCAGGGACAAACCGATGACCAGACAGGTGCCGGGTGAGAACCGCGCCTTGAACCAGCCCGTGATCTTCAGCTGTCCGGCGATGGCGAGCACTCCGGAAACGGCGAACAGCCCGGCCACCAGGGCATCCCCGGCGGTGGCTGAGCCCGCGACGCGGCGCGCTTCCATCGGCAGCGCGAGGTAGGTCTGGAACGACAGCACGTAGGAGCCGGTCATCACCAGGGCGAACAGCAGGAACGTGCGGTTGGCGGCCACGGTCCGCCATTCGCGGAGCACGGAGCTTCGCCCTCCGGCGCCCACTGTCGTCTTCGGGGGAAGTGCCCGCAGCTGAACGACCGTGAGGAAGGCGAACACCGCGGCAGCCACCAGACAGGTGAGGCGGAAATCGACAGCGGTCAGCGCCAGTCCGACGAGCGGGCCGGCGAGGATTCCGCCCTGGTAGAACACGTTGAACACGGCGAACGCCTCCAGCCGCCGCGGCCCGGAGTCCTCGGCGAGGTAGGCGCGGACGGCGGGGTTGAACAGGGCACCGGCAAAGCCCGTGGCCGCGGAGGCGGCGATGAGCGCGGGCAGCGAGCCGACCACGCCGAGGAGGGCGAATCCGGCGGTACGCAACAGGCAGCCCGCGACGATCAGCGGCTTGTATCCGAAACGATCTGCAAGTGTGCCGCCGAGAAGGAACATGCCCTGCTGGGAGAAGTTCCGCACGCCGAGCACGAGCCCGACCCCCCAGCCCGCCAGTCCGAGCGGTCCCGAGAGGTAGGTGGCGAGGTAGGGCATGAGCATGTAGAAGCCGAGGTTGATGGTGAACTGGTTGACCATCAACAGCCGGGTGGGGCGTCCGAACGAGCCGAACTGGCGGGCCAGGTGCTTCATCGGCCGGCCCCCTGGACCGGGGAAGCGCTCGGCGAGGCGGGATCGAAGACCGCGCGGCACCGAGTCCACCGGGTGGCGACGTGTTCGCCGGGGTGGGCGATGGTCTGCGGTTCGCGTGGTGGCGGTGTGTTCAGCAGGCCGTGGCGAGCACAGTAGTCGTCGTTGTAGACGGTGTCGAAGTAGCGGTGCGGCCCGTCGGGGAACACCGCGGCGATGCGGACATCCGGATCATGCGTCCGTGCCACCCAGCCCGCGACCAGCGCAACCGCCCCCACGCTCCAGCCCCCGGTGGCGTGGTGTGTGGCGGCGAGGCGGCGGCAGGTCCACACCGCCTCGTGCGGGGCGACCCAGTGCACTTCGTCGAAGGCGTCGTAATCGACGTTGCGGGGATGGATGCTGGAGCCGAGGCCGCGCATCAGGCGAGTGGTAGCGGGCTGCCCGAAGATGGCCGAGCCGATCGTGTCCACGCCGATCAGCTTCACGTGCGGGAAATGGCGTTGCAGCGCACGGAACGTCCCGGCGGAATGGCCACCGGTGCCGACGGAGCAGACCAGGATGTCGATCCGCCCGAGCTGGGCGGCCAGCTCATCGGCGAGTGTGGCGTAGGCGGCGACGTTGTCCGGGTTGTTGTACTGGTCGGGGCACCACGCGCCCGGCTGTTCGGCAAGCAACTGCTGGACGCGGTCCCGGCGGGCCTGCTGCCAGCCGCCCGCCGGATGCGGCTCGTGCACGAGGTCGACGCGGGCGCCGTAGGCGGTGAGCATGCGCCGCACGATCGGCTCCATGCCCGGGTCGGTGACCAGGGTGACGGGGTGGCCGTGGACACTGGCCGCCAGTGCGAGCCCCAGGCCCAGAGTGCCGCTGGTGGACTCGACGATCGGCGCGCCGGTGGCGAGCTCGCCGCGGTCCCGGGCTTCGGCGATCATGTGCAGGGCGGGGCGGTCCTTCATGCCGCCTGGATTGAACCCTTCGAGTTTGGCCCAGAATCCACGGCCCCGGGCGCCGACGGGATCCTCGATCCACAGTACGGGCGTGTTGCCCACGGCGCGGGCAAGCGAGTGGCAGTACGGGCCGGAGCTGGTCAACTGAGCGGGGACAGGCAGCGTGTGTTGCTGGGGTAGGACGTTCATCGACCTTCGGTCTCTCGGTGAGTGCGGGCACGACCGGCTACGCCGCCTTCGAGAACAGGCCTCGGCAGCGGCGTTGGAGCGCACGATCAGATGCGCCAGACGTCGAGATCGAGAAGACGTTGTCGCCCGGACCGGTCCTGCGGGCGCACCGGTACGGCCGCTGCTACCGGCGACGGCACCAGGACAGGAGACACGGAGGGCGGGACGGGTTCGACGGCAACCTGTGCGGCGTCGCCGCCGGACCGGGCCGGGACGGAGGCAGCCTGGGGATGGTTCAGATGAACGTCGTGATCACCCTCTGGCGAGGGGTGTCCGCCGGAGGAAGTGCTCGCGTTCAGCAGGATGGCGTGGTCGGCGGGAGCGACGCTCCCCCACCCGGCCTCCGGGTGAAGGATGGCGCCGATCAGCAGCCCCCACACCATCAGGACGATGGTCAGCCGACTGTAGGTAGCCAAACGGACACGCACAGTGGCGAACCTAGCAGAACCCGGAAACGGGCCGAGAGGCACCGGTCGGTCCGTCGCTCCAAGGTGTGACCGTCCTGACGGGGGCGTGGGCGAGCGGCGCGGAAGTCGGGCAGGCTCGCCGCACCCATACCGATCAGGGCAGCCCCGCCCAGTACGGCGAGGATGGTGGTTCAGGCACGGTCAGGGTGGTGATTTCCTTGGATGGCAAGGGCTTTCTGACGGCGGCGCCGTCATCACCATCACCCTCCCCCGCCCGTGACAAAACCAATCACCCCAGCGGCGTGGCTTTGTGCGTTCTCTAAGAGGTCCTACCAACCCGGCAGCGACAACTACTCCACCAAGGCCGAATCCTCCCCGGCGAAAACCGGCTGGCGGTGCCGTGGAGATGGTGGCTTTGGCCAGGGAGAAGGGTCTGGATCTGACCGGCCCGGACGGGTTGTTGAAGCTGCCATCGAGAATGTCTTGGAAAAAGCGTGGAACGAGGAGATGGCCTCACATTTCGGGCATGAGTAAAACCGTGCCGAGATCGGTCGTGAGTCGAGGTGGCTGAGCGCTCCGAGTTCCGGAAACGGCCACGATACGCTCGCCGAGTTGCCTATTATGCTCGGTGTGGAGGAAATGACGATTCGACTCGGGGGCCCCTCCAGGCGGCGGATCCGTTGGTCGTTCGGCGGGTTCACCGTCGTGTGGGGCGGTCTGTGGATCGCCGCCGCGGTATCGGCGCTGCGCCACGGCACGTTGGCGCAAACCCTGATCCTCACCGCCGTCTTCCTGGCGGTCTGGCTGCCCGCCGCGCTGTTCATAACACTCCTGGCCGCCGGGAACACCCGCATCGGACCGGCAGGGCTCCGCTTGCGGGGCGCGTTCACCAGGGGGTTCATCGCCTGGGACGAGGTCGCCGAGATCAAGGACCGATTCCACCAAGGGCGCCGTGGCGGCTGGTGGACCGTGGAAGCCCATCTTGCCAACGGCCGGGTCCGGCGACTGCCCGGCTTCTACTGTGAGGGCCCGACCCCGGACCGGTACTCGCGGCCGAAGCGGGACGGCGACTTCGATGCCCAGTTAACAGAGGTGCGCCGCCGCCTCCGCCACCGGCAAGGCGCCTGAGGACCAAGCGCTTCCAGGCTCTCGGCCAGGAGTTCACCTGACCGAGAGCCCCCTGTGGCCCGGCGGCGGTGGTCTCGACCAGATGGTGACGTCAGCCTGCGGTTTATCTACCTGCTCGCGATCGAGGACGTCGCGCGTCACGCCGGCCACGGCGACATCGTCCACGAGCGGATCAAGCTTCCCGCCTCGGTCACCACGGCGCCATGATCGGCAGCAGGGTCGTAGTCGCTGTCGACAGCCGGCAGGCAGAACCCCGGGCAGCACAGTCGCCAGCCACAGCCGCCGCGAGTAACCGCCGACAACCACCCCGACGGCGGGCCCATCATCACCATCACGCCCCCCGCCCTGTGACCAAACCAACCACCGTGTGCTGCCAAGGTTTTTCGCGACGGTGCATCCCCGTAGCGGCATCCCCGGCGACTTCCCCGGCCGCAGCGTGTACCACTGCCACATCCTCGACCACGAGCACGGGTCCCGTGGCCGGCAACGAGCGGTCGCGCCGGTCGACGTCTTCGGCAAATCGGCGAGCTCTTCCGCGGCCTACTGGCGCTCTTTCGGCCCGAGAACTTCTGGGCCATCATCTAAGTTGCACCACTCATGCTCACTGACAAGGAGCAAGACGAGATGGACAACGGAGTTACCGGAATGCCCGGCCGTCCGTGGGGAGTCACCAGAATGGGTCCGTACCCGCTCACGGTGAAGGTGCCGTTCACCGCGGTGGGCATCGACCCGGCCACACAACTCGGCGTGTTCCGCGACGAGTCGGGGCGGATGGTGAACATGGACCGTACCCGGCAGAGCACGAGTGAGTCCACATACACGTCCACGTCCGCGTACACGTCCACCGGCATGGTCGATTCCAGCGACAGCGACGACTCCGGCGACAGCGATTCCAACAGTGATCTCAATTCGGACGAGTATTCCGACTGATGCCCGGGGCGCAGGAGCGATCGGTACTGGTGGCCACCGAGGCAGCCGACGTCACCGTAGACATGGTGATCTCCGAACTCAACCGGATCGGCTGCCCGGTGACCAGGTTCGACCCCGTCGACATCGGCAACGGCCTGAGGGTTACGGCCCGGTTCGGCGACCTCCCGCCCCGCGTGACCGGGCACCTGCGCACCCCGTCCAGAACCTCCGAACTCGGTGCGGTGCGCTCGGTGTACTGGCGCCGCCCTCGCTGGCCCGAGTTCACGCACCTCGACGACGCCGATGCACGGTTCGCAGCGGCACAGGTGCGCCACGGCTTGGGCGGCACGCTGTATGCCCTTGACGGCCCGCTGTGGGTGAACCATCCCTTGCGCATCGCCGCCGCCGACTACAAGGTGGCTCAACTCGCCGCGGCGGCACGTCTCGGACTCCGCGTGCCCCCGACTTTGGTGACCAACGACCTGGACGAGGCGAGGGAGTTCATCACCGCCCACCGAGAGGTGATCTTCAAGACGCTTCGCTGGACCCCCTACGAACGGGACGGAGTCAGGATGACGACGTGGGCCGAGCCGGTGACAGTCGACGACCTGGACGAGACCGTCGGCGCAGCACCGCACCTGTTCCAGGCCCGGGTGGACAAAACCGCTGACCTCAGGGTGCTGATCGTGGGAGAGCAGGTCTTCGCGGTGCGGATCGAGTCCGGCCTCCTGGACTGGCGCAAGGACTACTCGGCGCTCTCCTACCACGTGGTGAACCTGCCGGACCGCCTCAGCGAGACCTTGCGGGACTATCTCGGTCACTTCGGCCTCGTTTCCGGTTCCTTCGACCTTGCGCTCGACAAGAACGGCGAACCGCATTGGCTGGAGCTGAACCCGAACGGGCAATGGGGCTGGCTGGAGACGGAAACCGGATTGCCGATGGCCACAGCGTTCGCCGAACTGCTTGCTCACGGAAAGGCGGTTGGTCCCAGGTGTTAGCTGCCCCCACTCGACGGGGCCACCGGGCCAGCTCGAGGGTAAGACGATCTGAGTAGGGTATGCCGCGACGCTCGTGAGCGCTGACCGCTCGCTGGGCCGCCGCGGCTCAGCGCACGGGCATCGTCACCGACGACGGGTAGTCGCCGCCCGTGTAGATCGTCATCGGCCCGAGCGTCTTGAAGGCGACGTCCGGCTGCGGGGACAGGTGAGGTATGTCGAAGGCCTCGACGGCCAGACGCAGCCGGTGACCGGGCTGGATGGCCGCACCTGTCGGGAAGATCTCCACGTCCACCGGTGCGATCGCGCCCGGCGCCAGGTCCTCCTTTGTCGATTCCAGGAACGGGTGCCAGGGCTGGATCAGCTTCCCGTCCAGGTACCGCGACTTCGCCTTGTCCAGTGCCCGCTGAGAAATGCTCTGCCAGCCACCGGTGATCCGGTGAACGGTGCCGTCGGGCGCGACGTCCTCGACCGCCAAGGACAGCACGCCGTCGCCGGAGGTGGTCGAGACGTACAGGTGTGCGTTGATCGGCCCCTGGAACCGCAGCGTCCCGGTGGCGGGTGCGGAGTCGAAGGTGAGCCCGCCGGCGTCGTTCAGCCGATTGTCGTTCCAGCAGGGCAAATCCTTGAGCACCACAGACGGCAGGCCGCCGGTCCACTGGTCGGTCGAGCGCGTGCACAGGCCGCTGACCGGCAGCGGCTGAAGAATCGACCTCCCCGGGGCCGCGGTGCCCGCGCTCAGGCCACCGGGCTTGACCGCGGTGGTCGAGGAGCCGGAGAGCTGGAAGGACCGCGCGGACAGGTCGCTCGCGATCCACTTGTCCGTCCGCACCCATCGGCCGGTGCCCTGCTCGTAGTAGGTCACCGGCGCGATCTGGTCCAGGCCGGTGTCCATCCCCTTGATCCAGTGGTCGAACCAGCGCAGTTCGAGCTCGGCCAGCGACCCGTAGCCTGCGCCGCCGAGTTCCTTGCCCGACCCGGCCAGGAGGTGGTCCCACGGTCCGTCGACGAACTTCACCGGTGTCCCGGTGCGCTGGATCCCCTCGAACAGCAGGGGCTCGCCGCGCTGGAAGATGTCGTACTCGCCGCCGACGACGAACGTCGGCACGTTCACCTTGTCGATGTGCGTGATCGGCTTGCGCTCCGCCCAATAGGGACCGTCGTACGCCACATCACCGCCCAACGCTGCCGAAAGGACCTCCGGCAGGGTGCCGCCGACGCCGGCCGCGAGGTGGTCGACGGCCATCGTCAATGCCGACCTCGGCTCCCTGAGGCTGAACGCGGGCGGGATCGCGCCGGTCGCGGAGACGAGCAGGAACCACTGGGGCAGGAAACCAACGTCCAACTCCCCGCCCGCGGCGGCGACGTCGCGGTAAGGGTCGGCACTCGGCACCACCGGGAAGATCGCCTTCAGCCCCGGCGGCTGCTGCTCGGCGGCGAACAACTGCTCGATGCCGAGGTAGGAACCACCCTGCATGCCCACGTCGCCGTTGCTCCACGACTGGCTGTGCGCCCAGGCCACGACCTCGCCGGCGTCCTTGCGCTCCCGCTCGCTGAAGGCGGACCACCGGCCCTCGGAGCTGCCCGTGCCCCGCGCATCGACCCAGAGTTCCGCGTAGCCCCTGTCGACGAAGTAGTCGGCGGGCACATCGGTGCCCAGGAGCGCGCCGCCATTGGTGCCGATCGGCAGCGACTTGTTGTACGGCGTGATCGTCACCAGCACCGGCAGCTTCTGCTTCACCACCTTGCCGTCCGCGGTCGCCGGGAGCGTGAGGTCGCCGCGCAGGATGGTCCCGTCGCTCATCGGGATCGCCAGATCCTTGACGGTCACCGTCCTGTGCCACTGCTCGGGCCTCGGCTTCCCCATCGTCGTAGGGGCTGCGGGCGGGGACGCGGCCTGTGCGGGGGCGGCGGATCCCGGGACCGGCACCACCGTGCTCAGCGCAAGAGTGATGACAGGGAGAGAGAACCGCCATGCTTTCGGCTTCATGGCCTCAGTGCCTCCAATGCGCGTGCGTGCCGGGAACGAGCTCGAGCCGCGGCGGCGAACCCATTTACTACCGCCACGTAGTAAATTGCTACGGAGACGTAGTAATTGTCAAGTGGTCCGGCTACGCTGTTCCCCGTGACACAAGCGAAGGGACGGCAGAGGCGGGCGTACGCGGCCCGGATGCCCGTCGAGCAACGTCGGCAGCAACTGCTCGACGCGACTCTCGCGCTGATTGGACGTGACGGCTACGCCGGCCTCACCATCGAGGCGATCGCCGCCGAGGCCGGGGTCACCAAGCCCGTCGTCTACGGCGTGTACGCCAACCTCGCCGACCTCCTGACCGCGCTCATCGACCACACCCAGGCCGAGGCCCTCACACAGATCCTGGCGGCCTTCCCGGCAGACCCCGGGCGCCTGAACTCACCGCAGATCATCGCCGGCATCGCCCGCGGATGGGCACAGGCGGTACGCGAGAACCCCCGGATCTGGGCGCCCGTCCTGCTTGCCGGCCCGCAGACGCCGACGGAGGTACTCGACCGGATCGAGCAGGGCCGCCAGGTGATTCGCGGCGCCATGACCCGGTTTATGGGCGGCGGGCACGAAATCGACGCCAAGACGGCCGAACGGCGCGGCTGGATCGCGCACATGGTGCTCGCCTCCGCCGAGCATTTCGGCCGGATGATCCTCACCGATCCCGGTGTGATCTCCGACGACGAGATCGCCGCGCTCTTCCAGGACATGATCACGGGACTCCTGTTTCCGCCGTCCTGAAGGGCGGCCCATCACGGACGAAAACCGGAAGCAGCAGGGATCCACCCCGGCCGACGAAGGGAACGCCTACTCGCAGGGTCGCCGCGCTTCGCGCGTTCGGCCGGGCCTGCGGCCGGTTGTTCCTCTTCGCCGAAGACCTCGCTCTACTGCGCGGGCAGCGGTCGCGTTTGGACACCACACTGGCCGGGGCGCTCGCTGCGCGGCTGACCGGTCTGCCGAACCGCGCGGGAACGGCCGACGAAGAGCGGGCGGAATGCGAGGAATCACTGGTGCGGGCGGCGGAAAGCACCCTTGCCGACATCGGCGACGCTGCCTCGAAGCCGCGGTGCCCGAGCAGGTCGAGTTCGCCACCAAGCCTGCGCTCGCGGATGCTTGCGTGTGGGCACTGGACGCCGGTGTGCCCGCCACCGAGTCACCGCGGACGAAGCCTATGGCGGGGACTCGAAATTCCGCCACTGGCTGGAACAGCGGCGCATCGGCTACGTCGTGGCCGTGCCCAGTAGCCAGACCATCCCCGCGGTGGCAGGGGTCCCGCGCCGACGTGCTCATGGCCCACGCGCCCGAGGACGCTTGGAAACGCCATAGCTGTGGCGACGGCGTACGAGATCGCCTACCACTTGTGTTGCGCCCCAACAGGAACCAGCGAAGAAGATCTGATCCGGGTGGCCGGGGCCCGGTGGGCAATCGAGGACTTTTTTCAGACCGCCAAGTCCGAAGCCGGCCTCGATCACTACCAAGTCCGCCGCTACGACGCCTGGTTGCCACGACACGCGCATGGCGTGTGACTCAATCGATATCTTGCTCCGCGCCGATATACGGCACGATGTGCGTTCGGCCCCCACGGGCGCTCACTGGAGGTTTCACTAGTTCCATGAACAACTCGTTCCGTGCATGGCTAGCGGTCGCGCTGCTCGCCGGATTCCCCTTACTGGTCTTGCTTGTCATCGCCGCCATCGTCGCCATCGAACTGTACGCGCTGCGGGAAGGGCCGATGACGGCGCTGCGGATCGGCATCGTCGCCGTCCCAGCCCTCGTCGTCCTGATCAAAGCGCTGCTCACCATCGAACAGAGCCGCGGCGACGCGGATCCGGGCCTGGCGGTGGCACCCGAGGCTCAGCCCGAGCTGTGGGCTCTCGTCCGTGAGATCGCCGGCGACGTCGGCACCCGGCCACCGGACGAGATCCGGATCCTCCCCCAGGTCAACGCGGCCGTACACGAGCGCACCCGCTGGCTCGGCCTGCGCGTGTCCCGACGCCGGCTGTACATCGGTGCGCAACTGTTCGCGGGGCTGCGCCAGGACCAGTTGTGCGCGGTGCTCGGCCACGAGTTCGCGCACTACAGCAACCGCGACACCCGGTTCTCCGGCGCGACCTACCGGGGCCGCCAGGCCATCGGCCACGTGGTGACCGGCCTCGCGAACGGGAACACGTTCGCCAGGATCCTGCGCGGCGGGTTCCAGGGCTACGCCAAGGTGTACTTCACCGTATCCATGCGCGTCTGCCGCGCCCAGGAACTCGCCGCGGACGCGGCCGCCGCGCGCGTCGGGGGCACCGCCGCGGCCGTCGGCGCCCTGCGTGAGATCGAGGCACTCGCCATCGCGTGGCGGTTCTTCCTGAACACCTACGCCACGATCGGCTGGGCGGCCGGGTATCTGCCGGCGCGCCTCGCCGAAGGCTACCTGGCGCTGCTGACCGACCCGACACGGTCGATGGAGATCGACGAGGTGCGCCGCAACCCGCGCGACGGCAAGACGTCGCGCTACGACTCGCACCCGGCGACGCTCGAGCGGATCAGGCTCCTCGAGTCCGCTCCCGTCGCGCCCCCGCGACCGGGCGGCGAGCGGCCGGCGAGCGAGATCCTGCGCCACTCCGTCGAGACGCTCGACGCGGCGCTGCTCACCGGCCTGTCCGACCAGGCCCTCATGAAGCGGCGCACGGACTGGCAGACCCTGGTGTATCTGGGTTCCCGGCACGACGTCGCCGAGACCGCGGCGAAGATTCTTGGCGGCCGCACCGTGGGCGAGGCGCTGGCGTTGCTCGACGCCGCGCAGTTCGAGCCATTGGCCGACCCCGACCTGACGGTGCCGCCAAGCGCCGGCCCACGTGCTCGGCGGGAGCTCCTTGCCGGGTCCGTCCGCACACGACTATCCGTTGTGGCTGAGGTGGCATTCGCCGACGCCGGCGTGGCGCGCTGGCTGCTGTCCTGGTCCGGCCCGGCGGAGTTCGTGCTGGAGGAGCCGTACCACAACGCGCTGGGCTCGGCACTCGACGCCGCCACCGCCGGGCGGCCGGACACCAAGCCGCTTCGCGACCTGTTCGCGCACGCCGGCATCGCCCCCGGCTACCGGCCCACCGACCCCGTTCCGGTCCGTTCCTGAGCAGGAGAACTCGTCATGGGAATTCTGGGATTACTCTTCGACTCCAAGCGCCGCAACGGCGCTATCGCGCTGGCCAAGGCAGCCAAGGAGCGCGGGATGAGCATTGAGGACTACGTCAGGACGCTGACGCCTGAACAGATCGCGCACTACCTGCCACCGACGAAAAAGAAGAAGCGCCAGCTGGAGAAGTCTCGGATCAAGATGCCGGACGTGGCGCTCTTCGGCCTGCCATCGGACGAGGAGGTCACCTCCGCGCACTACGTCCCCGAGTCCGAGGTCGTCGACGCCCGCGACGCGTTCGCGGCCGGTGACAGCCGGCCGGCCGCGCGGCTGCTCGCCGCGGTCGGCACCGACTGGGACCGCCGCGCCTACGTCGTCGGCGTGCTCGGTGATGCCGCCGCGAACGACGACTCGGGTCTGCGCGCCTGGCAGGCGGCCCGGCCCGGCGACCAGGATCCGGCGACCGTCCACGCCGAGAGCCTCGTCCGCCTGGCCTGGCAAATCCGCAGCGGCCTGCAGGCGGAGAACGTCAGCCGGGAGCAGTTCGACGGGTTCTTCCGCGTGCTCGGCGATGCCCAGCCTGCCGCCCTCGCCGCCGCCGAGCTGGCCCCCGCAGACCCGACGCCATGGGTGACGATGTTGACGGTTGCTCGCGGCCTTCAGTTCGACAACGACGCCTTCCGCGACGTGTGGGAGCAGGTACTCGCCCGCGACCCGCTGAACCACACGGCGCATACCTCCGCCCTGCAGTACTGGTGCAAGAAGTGGTTCGGCTCGCACGAGCTGATGTGGGCCTTCGCCGAGGAAGCCGCGCCGAAACACCCGAAGCTGGCCGTGCTGCCGCTGATCGCCGCGCACGAGGCGGCGTTCGGCGGTGCCGGGGAGTCGGTGTGGCGGGAGGAGCGGGTTGTCCGCGCGCTGGACCGGCTGCTGCCCTGGCTCGACGGCGCGGGCCATGACCACCCGGGAACCAGGACCGCCCGGGCCTACGCGGCCAGGACACTGGTCGAACTCGGCCGGGGCGACGAGGCGGTGGACCAGTTCCGGCACCTCGGCGTGCACGCGGACGCCCACATGTGGGGCTACAGCACGAAAGGCGCACGGGAGGAGTTCCGCAAGATTCGCTACCTCGCCTGCTACCGGGCCACCCGCCCGTGACC
>NZ_VJWX01000119.1 GCF_007713715.1 Amycolatopsis rhizosphaerae | reverse complement strand
ACGCATCTCCCTGCGCTCGCGCGTCACCCTGCTCGCGGCCGCCTGCGTCGCGGGCGTGATGGTGCTGGTGTCCATCGGCGCCTACGTCACCATCTCCCGCAACCTCTACCAGCAGGTGGACGACAACCTGGTGGCGCGCGCCGTGTCGGCCGTGCGGACGCCGCAGGTCCGGCAGGGGCTCCAGCAGTACCCGGGTGCCTTCCTGATCACCGACATCCAGATCGGGGTGCTCGACGCGAACGGTTCGCTGAACTATCCCCGCGGGGGTCAGCAACCACCGGCGGGACAGGACGAACTCGCGGTCGCGCAGGGCCTCAAACCCCAGTCGCTGCGCACCGACGCGCACACCGACACCCGGGTCATCGCCCTGCCTTACGGCGAGGGCCAGGCGATGGTGCTGGCACAGCCGCTCGGCCCCACGAAGCAGACCCTCGGCCAGCTCGCGGTGGTGCTCGCGCTCATCGGCGGCGGCGGGATCGTGGTCGCCGCGCTCGCCGGCACGGCGGTGGCCCGCACCGGGCTCCGGCCGGTGGAGCGGCTCACTTCGGCCGCCGAGCACATCGCGCGCACGGGCGATCTCCGCCCGATCCCGATCAGCGGTGACGACGAACTGGCCCGGCTGACCCACAGTTTCAACACGATGCTCGGTGCGGTCGCCGAGTCACAGGAACGCCAGCGGCAACTGGTTTCCGACGCGGGCCACGAGCTGCGCACTCCGCTGACCTCGCTGCGCACGAACCTCGAACTGTTGCTGTCGGCGAGCCGGGCCGGTGCCCCCACACTGTCCGAAAAGGACCGTGCGGAGATCGAGACCGACATCAAGGCGCAACTGGACGAGCTCACCCAGCTCATCGGCGACCTGGTGGAACTCGCACGCCAGGACGAGCCGCACGCCGCCTACGAGCGGGTCGAGATGATCGACGTGGTCGAACGCGCCCTCGACCGGGCGCGCCGGCGCGCCGGGGAGATCGAGTTCGACGTGTCCCTGCAGCCCTGGGTGCTCACCGGGGACCACAGCGCGCTGGAACGCGCCGTGCTCAACCTGCTGGACAACGCGGTCAAGTTCTCCCCGCCCGGGGCCGCCGTACGGGTCCGGATGCGTCCCCTGGGTGACGGCACCGCCGTCATCGAGGTGGCCGACTCCGGCCCGGGCATCGCCGAAGCCGACCTGCCGAAGGTGTTCGACCGGTTCTACCGCTCGTCCGAGGCCCGTACGCTGCCCGGCTCCGGGCTCGGCCTGTCGATCGTGAAACAGGCCGCCGAACGCCACGGCGGCACGGCGTACGCCGGCAAGGCGCCCGAGGGCGGCGCGCTGCTGACCATCCGCCTGCCCGGTCAACCTGCCTGACCATCCCCACCGTTTGTTTGATCGTGTAGGATTTTGTGTAGTTGGTGGGTGGGTGAACGGCGGGAGCGACGGTGCTGGCGCGGCAACGGCAAGCGGTGATCCTGGAGCAGGCCCGGCGAACGGGGGCCGTCCGGGTCAGCGAACTCGTGCTCAAACTGGGCGTGTCCGATATGACCATCCGACGCGATCTCGACGTCCTCGCCGGGCGCGGCCTGGTCGAGAAGGTCTACGGCGGCGCCACCGCGATCGTCGGCAAGAGCACCGACGAGCCCGGTTTCGAGGCCAAGTCGGGCCGGCAGCGCGCCCAGAAGGAGGCCATCGCGCGGCTCGCGGCGGGGCTCGTCCGCCCGGGAACCGCGATCGGCATCAGCGCGGGCACCACCACCTGGACGTTCGCGCGGGCCCTCGACCAGGTGCCCGGCCTGACGATCGTCACGAACTCGATCCAGGTCGCCGACGTGCTGCGCGACCCCGCGCAGCCCGATCGCACGGTCGTGCTCACCGGAGGCGTCCGCACCCCGTCGGACGCCCTGGTCGGCGCGGTCGCCGTGCACAGCCTGCGGCGGCTGCACCTGGACCTGGTGTTCCTCGGCGTGCACGGGATGGCCGAAGGGGCGGGGTTCACCACGCCGAACCTCGAGGAAGCCGAAACCAACCGGGCGCTGGTCGAGGCCGGGCGCAGTCTGGTGGTGCTCGCCGATCACACCAAATGGGGCATCGTCGGCATCTCCACGATCGTCGACCTCGACGAGGCCGACGTCGTGGTGTCCGACGACGGGCTGCCCGAGGTGGCTCGCGAAACCCTGCGTGAGCAGGTCGGGGAGTTGATGGTGGCCTGCGTACCGGAAGACGAGACGGAGGAGAGTTGAAGCGCACGGTCCGGCATCTCGCCGACGGCAGAGAGATCATCTACTTCGACGAGGAGCCGCACCCGCGCGACGCGCGTGACACCCGTGACCTGCCCCCGGTCGCGGCCAGTTCGGAGATCCGTCTCGATCCCCTGTCCGGCGAGTGGGTGGCGATGGCCGCACACCGGCAGACCCGGACCTACAAACCCCCTGCCGACCTGTGCCCGCTGTGCCCGAGCAAGCCGGGAAAGCCGAGTGAGATCCCGGAAAGCGGCTACGACGTGGTCGTCTTCGAGAACCGCTTCCCGTCGTTCTCCCAGGGGGTGACCGGAGAACCGGCCACAGTGGACGACCTTGGTCTGGTGCCCACCGCGCCCGGCCGGGGCCGGTGCGAGGTCGTGTGCTTCACCAGCGACCACGACGGTTCCTTCGCGGGCCTTCCCGCGAGCCGGGTCCGCACGGTGGTCGACGCGTGGGCCGACCGCACCGCCGAATTGTCCAAAGTAGAGGGTGTCGAGCAGGTTTTCCCGTTCGAGAACCGCGGTGAGGAGATCGGCGTCACGCTGTCCCACCCGCACGGCCAGATCTACGGCTATCCGTTCGTCACCCCCAAGACCCGGCGCGCGCTCGACGTCGCGCGCGCCTACCAGGAGCGGCACGGGCGCCCCGTGCTCGGTGACGTGCTGGCCGCGGAACGGAAATCCGGCAGCCGTGTCATCGTCGAAGGCGAGCACTGGACGGCGTTCGTGCCGCCCGCGGCGCGCTGGCCGGTGCACGTCCTGCTCGTGCCGCATCGCCAGGTCCCCGACCTGCCCGCGCTGAGCAGTGACGAGCGTGACGATTTCGCGGACGTCTACCTGCGGGTGCTTCGCCGTTGCGACGCGCTCTACGACCGGCCGCTGCCCTACATCGCCGCGTGGAACCAGGCCCCGGTGCGGGTGGACCGTGAACTCGGCTGGCTGCACCTGGAACTGTTCTCCATCCTGCGCGCCAAGGACAAGCTCAAGTACCTCGCCGGTTCGGAGTCCGGTATGGCGGTGTGGATCAACGACGCCACCCCGGAACAGATCGCCGAGCGCCTCCGCGCCGCCGGCTGAGCCGCCCGGCGCGGCCCCGTACCCGGCGGGGCCGGGTGTCGCCACGCGGGTGGGGCCCGACGTCGGCATACTTCATGTTGGAACCTCAGCTTGGGCTCAGCTAGCTCTCAGGACCGACCAGCAGGGTGAGGATATGACCGAGAACGACCCCAACGCACCGCAGGCAGGCGGTGCACCCCGGGACGACGCCCAGCCATCGCAGCAGGACGCCACACCGCCGCGGGGTACGCCACTCGGTGCCGAACAGCAGCCGAATCCCTGGTCCGCCCAGGGGGCCCAGCAGCCGCAGTACCCGTGGACCTCGCCGTCCGCCCAGCAGGCCCACCAGCAGCCCGGTTCGCCGTACGGCACCGCGGTGTTCCCGGTGCAGCAGCCTGCCATCCCTCAGCAGCGCGGCTCGGGACGCGGCAAGCTGGTCGCCGGCATCGCGGTGCTCGCGCTCGTGGTCGGCGGCGCGGCCGGGGCCACCGGGGGCTATCTCGCCGGGAATTCGGGTCAGGGCGGCGGCAGCTCCTACAACGCACTGACCCAGCCGGTACCGAGCCAGCAGACCGGCAACGCCCCGGCGGGCTCGGTCGAGGCGGTGGCGCAGAAGGTGTCGCCGAGCGTCGTGGAACTGGTCGTGGCGGGCAGCCAGGAGCAGGGCGAGGGATCGGGGTTCGTCCTGTCCGCCGACGGCTATGTGCTCACCAACAACCACGTGGTCGAGGTCGCCGCCAACGGGGGCACCATCCAGGCCGTGTTCCCGAACGGGACCAAGGCCCCGGCCTCCATCGTCGGCCGGGATCCGACGACGGACATCGCGGTGGTCAAGGTGCAGGGCGCGAAGAACCTGACCCCGGTGGAGCTGGGCAACTCGGACGCGATGAAGGTCGGCCAGTCCGTGGTGGCCTTCGGTTCGCCGTTCGAGCTCGCCGGGACGGTCACGTCGGGCATCGTGAGCGCGCTGCACCGGCCGGTCCGCGCCGGGGGCAGCAGCGGCGACCAGACGACGGTGATGAGCGCGATCCAGACCGATGCCGCGATCAACCCGGGCAACTCGGGTGGCCCGCTGGTGAACCTCGGCGGCCAGGTCATCGGGATCAACTCCGCGATCTACAGCCCGCAGTCCTCGGGGGGCTTCGGGCAGCAGCAGACGCAGGCGACCAACGCCGGCATCGGGTTCGCCATCCCGATCAACCAGGCCCGGCGCACCGCGCAGGAGATCATCAACACCGGCAAGGCCACCCAGACCTACATCGGGGCCAACGTCAGTGACGCCCAGTCCGGTGGCGCCCAGATCCAGAGCGTGCAGGCGAGCAGCCCCGCGGCGCAGGCCGGGCTCAAGGGCGGCGACGTGGTGGTCAAGGTCGACGATCTGGTGATCAACGACGCGGACGGCCTGATCGCCGCGGTCCGCACCCGGGCCCCCAACGACAAGGCGACGTTCACCCTCAGCGACGGGCGGACCGTCCAGGTCACCCTGGGCGGACAGCCGGTACAGGTGAAATAGCTTCCCATCGCTCGGCCGCAGGGCGCGGCCGAGACCAACCAGGGCTCCCGGCGAGCGCGGCTCGCCGGGAGTTCCTTTTACCCGCTGCTCAGGCTTCACCGGCCAGCGCGGCGAAATACCTGCTGCCGTGGGACGCCGTCCACACGACCCGCAGCGACATGGCGCGTGCCAGCTCACCGAGCGCGTCCGCACCGAGCCAGGCCCAGGGAAACCACGGGCCGCCGCCGAGCCGGACCCGGTCGCGCCGGGCGCCGCGGCCGGGCGGTTCCAGTTCGACCAGGGCGTGACCGTCCGGGCCGAGCAACCGGAACACGCGGCGCAGCAGCCGGACCGGATCACCCCCGATGCCGATGTTGCCGTCGGCGAGCAGCGCGAACCGCCACCTTCCTTCGCCGGGCACCCGGCCGAAGACATCGCGCCGCAGCGCCGTCCCGCCGCGACGGCGGGTGAGCCGGACGGCGGTGAACGACGTGTCGATGCCCAGGGACGGGACGCCTCGGAAGGTGAGTTCCGTGGTCAGCCTGCCGGGGCCACACCCGATATCGAGCGTCGGGCCCACACAGCGCGCGAGCAGAAGTTCGTCACCGGCACCCGGCGCGGCCAGCCACCGTTGCGCGGGCAGTGCGACCCGTTCACCCCCGGCGAGTTCCAGCGTGCACCGGCCGGTGCGCAGGGCGGTGTCGAACGCGGTGTCGACGGGCGAGTTCACCTCGAAACCGCCCGCACCGCTTCGACCGCTTCCGCGAACCGGGCCCCGGCCTGCCGTGCCACCCGCACGGCGTCGGCCATGGTGTCCACATCGGACAGTTCCGGCAGTGTGCCGGGGCGCAGGCCCGCCTCGGCCAGGGCACGGCGAGTGCGTTCCCCGGTGTCCGCCCTGGACATGGGCACGCCGGTGAGCACGGCCGCCCGGCGGGGATCGGCGAGTCCGAGGGCCCACCAGCCGCCATCCGTGGCAGGGCCCAGCACCGCCTGCCGGTCCCCGAGCATCGCGCCGGCCTCCGCCAGCAGGCCCGGGGTGACCTGCGGGGTGTCCATCCCGATCTGGAGCACCGGCAGCCCCGGCCAGGCCCCGGCCGTGTCCGCGTGGGCGTTCGCCAGTCGTTCGCCCAGGTCCCCGCCGCGCTGGCGGAACACGGTGACGGTGCGCAGGGCGTGCACCAACTCGTCGGAGCGGACGGCCGAGGAAAGCTCACCGTCGATCGCGGCGACGGGAACCGAACCGGGGGTGGCGGACACCGCGTCGAGGGTGTCCAGCAGCGCGGCGGCGGCGATCTCGGCGGCCTGACCGGGCGAAGCGGGCGGGCACAGCCGGGTCTTGACGCGACCGGGCACCGGCGCCTTGGCCACGACCAACAGGCAGAACCGCGGGTTCATGCGTGCAGCGCCTTCCCCATGTCACGGACAGCGCGCAGGGTTCCCCGCAGCGAACCGGACACCTTCGAGCGCGTTCCCGCCGCCCGAGGGTGGTACGCCACGTCGAACTCCGCGACGACCCAGCCCGCGCGACCCGCCTTCAGCAGCAGTTCCAGCGGGTAGCCGAAGGCACGGTCGGTGATGTCGAGTGCGATCAGTTCCTCCCGCCGTGCCGCGCGGACCGGGGCGATGTCGTGCACCGGCACGCCGCGGCGGCGGAGGAGACCGGCGAGCAGGAGGTTCCCCACCCGCGCGTGCCACGGCCACACCCCGCGCCCGGCCGGTATCCGCCGTCCTGCGGCCAGTCCGGCGCCCCCGGCCACCGCCGACACCAGCGGGGGCAGCTCTCGCGGATCGAGGGAACCGTCCGCGTCGAGAAAACAGACGATGTCCGAACTCGCCGACAACAGGCCCGTGTGCACCGCGGCGCCGTAGCCCCGGCGAGGCTCGTGCACCACCTTCGCGCCGAGTGCGGCCGCGACCTCGGGCGAATCGTCGGTGGACCCGTTGTCCACCACGATGGCCCGGTAACCCGGCGGCAGCGCCCGCAGCACCGCGGGCAGCGCGGCCGCCTCGTTCAGGCAAGGCAGGACCACATCGATCTCGCCGGGATCCAGCCCGGCCTCACCGTTGCTCACGCCTGCCGAAGCTAGGTCCACCATGGACAAGGCAAAACCCTTGCGCTGCTTACCAAATCATGACGGACGGCAAGTTCTTACCAAGCTGTGACGGATCCCCGGCGAGGCCTTCCCGCCGTCGTTTCCGGCCGCTAGCGTCCCGCGGTACCAGCCGGAGCGAGGGGGATGATGCGCGTCGAGACCGAACCGAGGCAGAGGCGGCTCGGGCACGCCGCCGACCTGGGGGTGGTCGCGGTCGCGGTGCTACTGGTGGGGGCCGCGGCCGCGGTCGGGTGGTACCTGAACCGCCCCGGTTCTCCCGTCGTGCTGTGGGCGCCCGCGGCGCCGCTGTTCGCCCGCTGGCTGCCCCATCTCGGGCCGGGCTCCCCCTTCGCGATCCTCGGTGCCGTCGTGGTCGTGGTGCACGGTCCCCGGCTGGCGGCCGCCCTGCCGTGGCGCAGGCTGCTGCCGCTGGGCTACCTCGCGTCGCTGGGGTGGACTCTCGCGCTCGCCCTGATCGACGGATGGCAGCGTGGATTCGCCGGGCGGCTCACCGATCCCAACGAATACCTGCGGGAAGTTCCCGGAATCACCGACATCCCCGCGATGCTCCGCGAGTTCTCCGCCAGGATCCTGGACTTCCAGCCGCGTTCATGGACCACCCACGTGTCCGGCCACCCGCCGGGAGCCACGCTCGTGTTCGTCTGGCTGGACCGGCTCGGCCTGTCCGGGGGCGCCTGGGCCGCCGCCGCCTGCGTGCTCGCCGGAAGCCTGATCACGGTCGCCGTGCCGATCACGCTGCTCGCCCTGGGCCGCGGCGAGGCCGCGCGGGCCGTCATCCCCTTCGCGGTCCTGTTCCCGGGCGCGGTCTGGATCGGCGTGTCCGCGGACGGGCTGTTCGCCGGGGTCACCGCGAGCGGGATCGCCCTGATCGCTGTCGCCACCCACCGGGCACGGGCTGGGCGGCGCTCTGCGATCCCGCTGGCGCTGTCCGGCGGGGTGATCCTCGGCTTCGGCGCCTTTCTGTCCTACGGCCTCGTCCTGCTGGGACTGCTCGCGGTCGTGGTGCTCCTGCTCGGCGGGTGCCTCCGGCTGTGGCTGCCCGTCGCTCTCGGGGCGGTGGCCGTGGCGGCGGCCTTCGCGGCCGCCGGATTCTGGTGGCTCGACGGCTATCACCTCGTGGTCGAGCGGTACTACCAGGGCATCGCCAGTCAGCGGCCCTACGGGTACTGGGTCTGGGCCGACCTGGCCTGCCTTGTGCTCGCCGCCGGTCCGGCGCTCGTCGCCGGGACACGGCGCGCCTGCTGCCCGTCCGGGAAACGATGGCGCCGGGACCCGGTGCGGCTGCTGGTCCTGGCCGCGGTCGCGATGCTCGTCCTCGCCGACCTCTCGGGGCTGTCCAAGGCCGAAGTCGAGCGAATCTGGTTACCGTTCACAGTGTGGCTGCTTCCGGCGGCCGCGCTGCTCCCGCCCCGGACGCACCGCGGGTGGCTGACCGCTCAGGCGGTCACCGCGCTCGCGGTGAACCATCTGGTGCTGACCTTCTGGTAGGTGATCATGGTCGAAACCGGCCGGATCCTCGTCGTCGACGACGACGAGACGGTCCGCGATGTGGTGCGCCGGTACCTGGAGGCCGGCGGGCTCCAGGTGGAGATCGCCGGTGACGGCGCCGAGGCCCTGCGTGCCTTCGCGCTGCGGCCGCCCGACCTCGTGGTGCTGGACGTGATGATGCCGGGCCTCAACGGGCTCGAAGTGTGCCGCAGGCTGCGGCAGGTCAGCAGCGTGCCGGTGGTGCTGCTGACCGCGCTGGGCGAGGAGGAGAACCGGATCGCCGGGCTCGAACTCGGCGCCGACGACTATGTCACCAAGCCGTTCAGCCCGCGTGAACTGGTCCTGCGGGTGGCTTCGGTGCTGCGGCGTGCCCGCCTGCCCGCGGCCGAGCCCGGGCCTGCCGAGGTCGCCGACGGGAACCTGCGGCTCCGCCCCGGCGCACGGAGCGCGACCCTGAACGGGACGGAACTGCCGCTCACCGCACGGGAGTTCGATCTGCTCGCCTTCTTCCTCGCCCACCCGAGGATTGCCTTTTCCCGGAGCGACCTGCTGGAAAAGGTCTGGGGCTGGGACTTCGGCGACCAGTCCACGGTGACCGTCCACGTGCGCCGGCTGCGGGAGAAGATCGAGTCCGAACCCGCGAAACCGGTGCGCATCGCCACCGTGTGGGGCGTGGGCTACCGCTACGACCCCACGGGGGTCATCGCATCGTGATCGAGCCGTCCGGCGACTTCGGGGAGATGCTGGTCCACGTCTGGCACATCCTCCCGTTCGCGCTGGCCTTCGCCCTGCCGGTGGCACTGCTCGGCGGGCTGGTGCTGTACCTGCTGCGGCGCGGTTCGCTCGCCGCCACGCTCACCGTGTTGGTGCTGACTCCCGTGCTGGCGACTCTGGCCGGGGTGCTGGGCATCAGCGGGTTCATGTTCACGCCCATGCTCACCACGATGCTGGTGGTGTGCCCGCTCGTCGCGCTGGTCACGGTGCCCGCGGCGATCGTGCTCGGCCGCGTGATCGCCCGGCGCAGCGTGTGGGAACGCGAGGCGCGCGAGCGGGAACGCGCCGGTGAAGCGGCCCGGCGGGATCTCGTCGCGTGGATCAGCCACGATCTGCGCAGCCCACTGGCCGGGATCCAGGCCATGGCCGAGGCGCTGACGGACGGCATCGTCGCCGAACCGGGCGACGTGGCCGACTACGCGCAGCGGATCAGCGGGGAGACTGCCCGCCTGTCCGGCATGGTCAACGACCTCTTCGAACTCTCCCGGATCACCGCGGGCGCACTGCGGCTGACGATTTCAGCGGTGGCGCTGCAGGACGTCATCGGCGAGGCGCTCGCCGCGCAGGCGCCGGTCGCCGAACGCAAGGGGGTGCGTGTGCTGACCGAGGCCGCCGGCTGGCCGGTGGTGGCGGGCAGCGACCCCGAGCTGGCACGGATCGTGCGCAACCTGGTGTCGAACGCGATCCGGCACACCCCGCCGGACGGCACGGTGGCGGTGCGGGTCGGCATCGAGGGCGACGAGGCGCTCGTCGCCGTCGACGACGGGTGCGGCGGGATCCCGGAGGAGGAGATCGGCCGGGTCTTCGAAGTGGCCTATCGGGGCACCCGGGCCCGCACCCCGGACCACTCGGGCGGTACGGGCGGCGGGCTCGGCCTCGCGATCGCGAAGGGACTGGTGGAGGCCCACCAGGGCCGGATCGGCGTACGCAACCACGGTGACGGCTGCCGCTTCGAGGTCTGGCTGCCGCTCGCCATGCCCTGAGCCACGCCCTGATGCACGGTCAGGCCCGGGCGGGTTCGCGAAGCGTGGCGGTGGCGAAGGTCGCGATGCCTTCTTCGAAACCGGTTTCGGCGCGGAAGCCGAGGAGTTCGGCGGCCTTGGCCGGATCCGCGACGACATGGCGCACGTCGGCGGGCCGGGCACCGCCGACGATCCGCGGTGCCGGGCCGCCGCAGACCCGGGCCAGTTCGGCCGCCAGTTCGCCTACCGTGTGCGGGGTGCCGGAGCAGATGTTCAGCGGGACCAGTTCGCCGGGGCTGCCCTCGGCCCCGAGCGCGAGGACGTTGGCCCGCGCCACGTCGTGGACGTGCACGAAGTCGCGGCGCTGACGGCCGTCTTCGAGGACCGTGGGGGCCTCCCCTCGGAGCAGGGCGGACCGGAACAGCGACGCCACCCCCGCGTAGGGCGTGTTCTGTGGCATGCGGGGGCCGTAGACGTTGTGGTAGCGCAGGGCCCAGACGGTGCCGCCGGTCTGGCGCGCCCAGGCCGCCGCGAGATGCTCCTGCGCGAGCTTGGTGGCCGCGTAGAGGCTCTGCGGGCGCAGTGGTGCGTCTTCGGGGACCAGGAGGGGGTCGAGGTCGCGGCCGCAGTCGGAGGCGGGGCAGACGGGCTCGAACCGGCCGGAGTCCACATCGGACTGCCGACGGGGTCGGGGTTCGACGAGGCCGTGCCGTGTGCAGGAATAACGCCCCTCCCCGTAGACGACCATCGAAGAGGCCAGGACCAGCCGTGACACTCCGGCCGCGGCCATTTCGGCGAGCAGGACGGCGGTGCCCAGGTCGTTGTTGGCCGCGTAGAGCGGGGCGTCCGCCGGGTCCAGTCCGTGTCCCACGACCGCGGCCTGATGACAGACGACGTCCACTTGCGACAGCAGTTCACGCAGCAGGGAAGCGTCGGTCACGTCCCCTCGGTGGAACCGGTGGGACGCCGTGTAGCCGGGGGCGCCGGAGGGGCCGTGTGCCTGCGGCAGCAGGCTGTCCAGCACCACGGGCGTGGCGCCCGCGTCCGCCAGGACGTCGGCCACGTGGGATCCGATGAAGCCGGCGCCGCCGGTCACGAGTACTCGCACCAGGCCACGCTAGGACGCCGGGCGTACCCTCCGCAGCACTGCGGACGTGGCCGTCAGACTTTGGTAACGACGGGCTACCGTGTGCCTTATGGAACGCAGTGCACAGCGACTTGGCCGGGCCCTCGTGGTGATCGTGGACGACCGCGCGGCGCATGGCGAGCATGACGACACCTCCGGACCTCTGGTGACGGAACTGCTGGAGGAAGCGGGCTTCATCGTCGACGGTGTCGTCGTGGTGCACGCCGACACCGTGGCGATCCGCAACGCCCTCAACACCGCTGTGATCGGCGGCGTCGACCTGGTGATCACGGTCGGCGGTACCGGCGTGTCCCCGCGCGATGTCACCCCGGACGCGACCGCCGGTGTTCTGGACCGCCCGATTCCGGGGATAGGGGAGGCGTTGCGCTCCTCCGGCCTGGCCGCCGGTGCGGTCGACGCCGGTATCTCCCGTGGGTTGGTCGGCATTTCCGGCAGCACCCTCGTGGTCAACCTGGCCGGTTCCCGGGCGGCCGTGCGGGACGGGATGGCGACCCTGTCCGCCCTGGTACCGCACGTCATCGACGAACTTTCGGGGCTCGACGAATCCTGATCACGCGAGTCCCCACCTGCCCGTTCCGCAGGCCCCCCGCCGGCGGAACGGGCACGGTTTCCCGACAAGGTGGTGAAGCATGACCTCCGAGAACGGCAACGACAAGGCCGACCGGGAACGCAGGCGGCGCAAGCTGGACGCGGTGTTCGGCAAGGTCCTGCCGGACATCACCTCCGACGAGCGCGACACCGAACGCCCCCAGTCGGATCGCGATACGTGGTATGAGGAGAACCGCCCCCCGCACCACGACCGTTAGCGCGTGCTGCGAAGCAACTGTTCCGAACTGCCTCGCCTGTCGGTGCGAGCCAGGCCGCCGTTTCGCCAGGGGCGATACCGGCGCCGACGGCCTCGCCTCACAGTTCCTGCTTCTGCCTCTGCTCCTGCTGCTGCTTCAGCAGGTCCCGGATCTCCATCAGCAGTTCGATGTCGGTCGGCTCGGATGGGCCCGACTCCTGCCCCCGCTTGCGACGCTGCTGGATCGTCTTCACCGGCAGCACGATGACGAAGTACACGACCGCGGCGATCAGCACGAAGTTGACCGCGGCGTTGATCACGTCCCCGAAGTTGAGGAACGTGGACGGGTTGCCACTGAGGATGTTGAAGCCGAGCCCCTGGGCCGCGTCGGTCCCGCCGACCGTGTTGATCAGCGGCTTGATCAGGCCGTTGGTGAACGCGGTGACGATGGCCGTGAAGGCGGTGCCGACGACCACAGCCACCGCGAGGTCGACGACGTTGCCACGCATCAGAAAGTCTTTGAAGCCCTTGAGCATCTGCACTCCACTCATCCGGATGGTCTAACGGAGCGTAACTGTTACCGGACTACGTAGTGACAGGGCGGCCACCTCTGTCGCCACTTCGGCGGGCAGGGAGATCAGCAGGAGCGGCCCCTTGCCCTCACCGCCGGGGAGCCGGCCGTCCTCGGGGGGCGGCCGGATGGCCGCCACGCTGGCCAGACCGGCCAGCACCTTCCGGGTGCGCGCGGCGGCGTCGAGAGTGATCACGTCGACTCGTGACCCGGGGCTGACGAACTGGGCGATGCCCGGATCGGCGAGCCGGATCGGCACCAGGGAGAAGCCGGGCGCGGCGCGAAGCACGGATTCGGGGCCGGCGCGGGCCGCGTCGCTCTCGGCGAGCGCGGGAGTGGGTGCGCTCGGTCTGAGCGCCAGCACGAGCGCGAGCACGAACATGCCGGCTGCGAGCACGCGCCGGGCAAGGACGACATGGCGACCACGGAAACGGCGTGGCAGCAGGGCGAAACGGACCATGATGGCACCCCCAGGTCGGCGTGGGTTCCGGGCGGGGCGGCGGTGTTCCGCCGGCCTCGCTCTCGACGCTAGAGGTGCCCCTGTGCTCCGGAAAAGGAGCAAACAACGCCCCTGTGGACAACCGGGGTCCTGTGGATAACTCCAGTGGATCGCGACACAGCCTTGAGGGGACCCCTCACAGCTGATACGACCAGGGCTCCGGCAAAGTCGCGTGAGTGCTGGCCGTGAAGGGGCCCTTCACAGTCAATTTGACTGTGAAGGGACCCTTCACGGCTTGCCCTAGTCCCTCTGGCCGGGGGTGAGGGGGTCCCTCACGGCCGTTTTGGAGGTCCGTGCGTCAGGAAGCGGCCGCGGTGGCCGTGGAGCTGGACGACGAAGACGACGACGCGGTCGAAGACGACGACGAGGTCGACGAGGTCGACTCCGACTTGGCCGAGCTGGTGGAGCTGCTCGTCGAGCTCGACGAAGAGGACTTGCCGGAAGAGCCGGAGGAGGACGAGCGCGAGTCCGTGCGGTAGAACCCGCTGCCCTTGAAGATCACGCCGACGGCTCCGTAGAGCTTGCGCAGCGGTCCGGTGCACTCCGGGCACTCGGTCAGGCTGGCCTCGGAGAACGACTGCACGGCCTCGAAACGGTGGCCGCACTCCTTGCAGGCGTACTGGTACGTGGGCACTGGAGCTCCTTCGTGCATTGGCACTCGATCCGCGAGAGTGCTAACGCAAGACGATACTGGGGTATTCCCCCGCAGGTCAAACAGGGTTTCCGGGGATCACTGACGAACTTCGCCCCAACCTCGGCGTCCTCGCGGCCGGTCCACGCGGATGGCCTGGTCGTTTGGCTCATCAGTGTTCAACGGAATACGCGAGGAGCGGGATGCCGCACGGGCGGTGAGACATTGCTCACCGGGGCGGTCACCGTGATCAGTTTTCGCGCAGCGTCACCAGACCCAGGCAAGGAGTGAGCGCGGCGGTCATCAGGACGTCATGCGGTTCCGCGGGCAGGTGGTCCACGAGTTCGTCGTCCCGCACCACCGCGGTCAGCGCCGCGCCGGGCCGGACATGCGGGAGCGAGCGGTCGTAGTACCCGGCGCCCCGGCCGAGCCGTACCCCGGAGCGGTCGACGGCCAGCGCCGGAAGAAGCACCAGGCCCGCTTCGCCGAGCGCCTCGGGGCCGAGAAGCGGGCCGGTGGGCTCCAGCACCCCCCGCAGACGACCGGGCGCCAGCGAGGCCGTGCCGGTGTACTCGGCCCAGTGCAGTGGCCCGGGCTCCGGCGGGATCACCGGCAGCAGGACGCGGGCGCCTGCACCCCGCAGGAGATCGAGCCAGGCGATCGAACCGGGTTCGGTGCCGAACGGGACGTAGGCGCAGACGGTGGAGGGCAGTGCCAATGCGCGCAGCGCGTCGTTCAACGCCCGCGCTTCGGATATCCGTTGCTGAAGGGAAATCGAAGCTCGCGAGGCCTTCAACAGCTTCCGCCACCGGTTCTTGCCCAGTGCCTCGTCCCCCGGCCTGCCCCCAGCCTCGCCCGGAACCACATTGCGCCCAGCACACATAATTGCAGGTTAGGCTTTACCGTCATGACGGGCGCCTTCGACAACACCTCGTTCCGAACCGCGATCATCCCTGCAGCGGGGCTGGGTACGCGTTTCCTACCTGCGACAAAGGCCGTGCCGAAGGAGTTGCTGCCGGTGGTCGACACGCCCGGCATCGAAATCGTGGCCGCCGAGGCCGCGCAGGCAGGCGCCAAACGGCTTGTGATCGTCACCTCACCCGGCAAGGAATCGGTCGTCAACTACTTCCGTTCCGCCCCCGAACTCGAGGAGAGCCTGGAGCGCAAGGGCAAGACCGCGCTGCTGGAGAAGGTGCGCCGCGGACCCGCCCTGCTCGACGTCGAGGCCGCCATCCAGGAAGAGCCGCTCGGGCTCGGCCACGCGGTCGCACAGGCCGAACCGAACCTCACCGAGGAGGACCACGCGGTCGCCGTGCTGCTGCCGGACGACCTGGTGCTTCCCGCGGGCGTGCTGGAGCGGATGGCCGAAGTCCGGGCCAAACACGGCGGCAGTGTGCTGTGCGCCTTCGACATCCCGAAGGAGCAGATCTCACCCTATGGCGTGTTCGACGTCACCGATACGGAGGATGAAGACGTCAAGCGTGTCCACGGCATGGTCGAGAAACCGAAGCCGGAGGACGCCCCGTCCACCTACGCCGCCGCCGGGCGATACCTGCTGGACCGGGCGATTTTCGACGCGCTGCGCCGGATCGAGCCGGGCGCGGGCGGCGAACTCCAGCTCACCGACGCGGTGGCGCTGCTGATCGAGGAGGGACACCCGGTACATATCGTGGTGCACCGGGGAGGCCGGCATGACCTCGGCAACCCCGGCGGGTTCCTGCGGGCCGCGGTCGACTTCGCCCTCGACCACCCCGAGTACGGCCCGTCCCTGCGTACCTGGCTGGCCGAGCGAATCGAGAACGAAGGCTGATGACCCCAC
>NZ_VJWX01000118.1 GCF_007713715.1 Amycolatopsis rhizosphaerae | reverse complement strand
GTTCACGGTCTCACGGGAGGCGCCGACGTACTGTGCGATCTCCTCCTGCGTCAGGTCGTGCGTGACCCGCAGGATGCCCGCCTCCTGGCTGCCGAAGCGCTGCGCGAGCTGCAGCAGCGCCCGCGCCACCCGGCCCGGCACGTCGGTGAAGATCAGCTCGGCCACCATGTTGTTGGTGCGGCGCAGTCTCCGCGCGATCACCCGAAGCAGCTGCTCGGCGATCTCCGGCCGCGTCGAGATCCACTTCCGCAGCGACGGACGGTCCATCGTCACCGCGCGGACCTCGGTCACCGTGGTGGCGCTCGACGTACGCGGCCCCGGGTCGAAGATGGACAGTTCGCCGAACATGTCCGAGGGGCCGGCGATCCACAGCAGGTTTTCCCGGCCGTCGGGCGACTTGCGCCCGATCTTGACCTTGCCGGACAGGATGATGTACAGCTTGTCGCCGGGCTCGCCTTCAGTGAAGATCACGTGGCCCCGTGGGAACTCCACGGTCTCCAAGGTCTGTGCGAGTGCCTCGGCCGCGGCCGGTTCCACACCCTGGAAGATGCCCGCCCGGGCCAGGGTCTCGTCCACCTCGTGCCTCCTCGTCGGTGGCGACTTCCGCCCCCGGGCATGGGAGCGTGTCGCCGATCACTTGCGTGCAGTCTAGGCCGTTCGGGCGAGATCGCCTCATGGCTCACCCATAGGCAAGCTGCCCACGCCAGTGAAGGGTGGACGCAACCTCGTCCGATCGAGCAGCCTAACTCCGCGTCCGACGGGGCCTGAGCTTGGCCGTCCTTCCGCCGAGTCTGCGCAGCCGGAACAGCTCCAGCGCGCGTCCGATTCCATGGCCGTAGAGGGCCCTGACCTCGTTGGGCCGGGCCTGCTCGAGGAATTCCTCGACCTCTTCTTCCTGCACGGCGACGTGCTTGAGACGGCTTTCCACGCGCTCCATAGCCAGCGCGAAAAACATCATCACGAGCGGTACGGCTATCACGAACCAGACCGTCATCGACTCCAGATCCTCGCTTATTTTCGCTCGGTTCTCGCGCCAAGCTGGGTGCGGTCCACCGGCCACCACTTGCACGGCCATCGACCACCGGCAACCGTCCGAAGTTCCTTCCGTAGGCTATCGGGGTGCCTCCCGCCGTTCGTTACGCCCCCCGACGGGGCGACGAGACCCGGCTTGCTTTGGTGAGACGCGCACGCCGCATGCTGCGTTGCCTCGCCGAGGCGTATCCGGATGCGCACTGTGAGCTGGATTTCACCAATCCTCTCGAACTGCTGGTCGCGGTGGTGCTCTCCGCGCAGACCACGGACGTCCGCGTGAACGAGGTCACCCCGGCGCTGTTCGCCCGCTACCGCACGGCCGCCGACTACGCCGGTGCCGACCGGGCGGAGCTGGAGGAACTGCTCCGCCCGACCGGTTTCTTCCGGGCCAAGACCAACTCGCTGCTGGGGCTGGGCGCCGCGCTGGTGGAGCGCTTCGGCGGCGAGGTACCCGGCCGCCTCGAGGACCTGGTCACCCTGCCCGGCGTGGGCCGCAAGACCGCCAACGTGGTGCTCGGCAACGCCTTCGGGGTGCCCGGCCTGACCGTGGACACCCACTTCGGCAGGCTGGTGCGCCGCTGGTGGTGGACCGCCGAAGAGGATCCGGTCAAGGTCGAGCACGCGGTCGCGGAACTGATCCCCCGCAAGGAGTGGACGATCCTCTCGCACCGCGTGATCTTCCACGGACGCCGCGTGTGCCACGCGCGCAAACCCGCCTGCGGGGCCTGCCCGCTCGCCGCGGACTGCCCGTCCTTCGGCACCGGGCCCACCGAGTTCGACGAGGCCGCGAAGCTGGTCAAGGGGCCGGAGCGCGACCACCTGCTGGCATTGGTGCGGAACCGGTGACCAAGGCGGCGAAATGGGCCCTCGCGGTCGGGGTGCTGTTGATCGGAGTGATCGTCGCGGTGCTCCCGCGCGGGAACGGCACCACCACCCCCGATCTTTCCGCCGCCCGTTCCGCCGCCGCGCTCGCGCCCTGCCCGAACGGTGCCGGTGACGTCCCGCAGCTGCGCGGGGTGAGCGTGCCGTGCCTCGGTGACGGCTCCACGATCGATCTCGGCCGGGTTCTCGGCGGCGAGACCACGCTGGTCAACCTGTGGGCCACCTGGTGTGAACCCTGCAAGACCGAGCTTCCCGTGCTCGCCGCCTACGCGAACAGCCCGGGCGCGGTGCGGGTGCTCGAGGTACAGGTCGCCAGCAGTGCCTCCGACGGCCTCGATCTGCTCACCAGGCTCGGGGTGCACCTGCCGTCCGTGTTCGACGGCGAGGGGGGCACCGGGCCGGTGCGCGACGCGCTCAAGGTCCCCTCGGCGCTCCCCGCGTCCTACCTGGTCACCCCGGATGGCAAGGTCCGTTTCATCTCGAACCCACGCGTCTTCCACAACGCTGACGAGGTGCGTGCGGCTGTGGAGGGACATTCGTGAACGGTCCGCTGGTCGACGCGGGCTCCGTGCCCGCATGGCTGAGCCCGCTGGTCGAGATCAGCGGGGAACTCGATTCGAGCACGTTCACGCGGTTCAGCCCGCCACGGGACCAGTTCACCAGATCGGCGGCCGTGCTGATCCTGATGGGCGAGGGACACCGCGGTCCGGACGTGCTGCTGCTGCGGCGCGCCGAGACGCTCGGCTCGCACGCCGGGCAGGTGGCCTTCCCGGGCGGCGGCGCCGACGACGGCGACGGCGGGCCGGTGGGCACGGCCCTGCGTGAGGCCGAGGAGGAGACCGGAGTCGATCCGTCCGGGGTCCGGCCGGTGGCGGTGCTGCCCGAGTTGTTCGTGCCGGTGTCCCGGTTCTCGGTGACCCCGGTGCTGGCGCACTGGCAGAACCCGTCCCCGGTGCACGCGGTCGACCCCGCGGAGACGGCCGCGGTGGCCAGAGTCGCCGTGCATGATCTGGCGGATCCGGGTAACCGGTTCCTCGTGCGGCGTTCTCCCGGCTACCAGGGGCCTGCCTTCGCCGTGGACGGCCTGTTCATCTGGGGGTTCACCGCCGGGCTGCTCTCGGTGCTGCTCTCTCTGGGAGGCTGGGAGCGCGAGTGGGATCGCGGGGACGTCCGCGAGCTCGAGGACGCGCTGCGCGACCACGAATGGGAGACACCATGAACTGGGTCGATGTCCTGGTGATCGTGCTGGCGCTGCTCGCCGCGGTTTCCGGTGCCCGTCAGGGTGTCGTGATCGCCCTGCCCGCGCTGATCGGGGTGATCTCCGGCGCGATCGGCGGTATCCGGCTTGCCCCGCTGGTGGTCGAGCTCTTCGCCAACCCGGCGGCGAAGGTGGCCTTCGCGGTCGCCACGGTGGTGTTCCTGGTGGCGCTCGGCGAGACGCTGGGGGTGTGGGTCGGCCGCAGAGTCAAGCTCGCCGTGAAGAAGCGCTTCAACACCGACAAACTGACCGGGATCGACCAGACGCTCGGCGCGGCCGTGCAGGGCCTGGTGGTGCTGGTGGTCGCGTGGCTGATCGCGGTGCCGCTCACCGGGGTCGCCGCGTTGCCGGGGCTGGCCAAGGCCATCAACAACTCCGTGGTGCTCGGTGCGGTCGACAAGGCGATGCCACCCGCGGCCGAGGGGCTGCCCGCGGATCTGCGCAAGCTGCTGGACGCCTCCGGTTTCCCGTCCATTGTGGACCCGTTCCAGCGGACCGAGATCAACGAGATCGCGCCGCCCGACGGCACCCTGCAGAGCAGTGCGGTGGTGCAGCAGTTGCACGGGAGCGTGCTCAAGATCCGCGGTACCGCTTCGTCGTGTTCGAGGGCGCTGGAAGGCAGCGGTTTCGTCGTCGCGCCGCAACGGGTGGTGACGAACGCGCACGTGGTGGCGGGTACCGACCAGACGGCGGTCGAGACTTCGCAGGGCCGTCTGCCCGCGCGGGTGGTCTACTTCGACCCCGAGGTCGACATCGCGGTGCTCGCGGTGCCGCGTCTGCAGGCGCCCCCGCTGGCCATCGCCGAGACCCCCGGTCGTGCCGGCGACAGCGCGATCGTGCTCGGCTATCCCCTCGACGGCCCCTACACCGCGACTCCGGCCCGGATCCGCAACCAGATCACCTTGCAGGGCCCCGACATCTACGATTCGCGCACCGTGCGCCGCGATGTGTTCACGGTGCGTGCACAGGTGCGCAGTGGAAACTCGGGTGGCCCGCTGGTGAATCCGGACGGACAGGTGGTCGGCGTGGTCTTCGGAGCCTCGGTGGAGGATTCGGAAACCGGTTTCACCCTGACCGCGAAGCAGGTCAACTCCGTGATCGAAGAAGCGCCCTCGCTGAGTGCCCGGGTCAGCACCGGCGCCTGCGCCGCTTGATGAAGTCCGTCAGAGCCGGGCTGCTGCGCTAGAGGGCACCGAGGAAGGCCAGTAGGGCCTTGTCGGTGCGGGCGGGGTCCTCCAGGTGAGGGAAATGCCCGACGCCGGAAAGTGATTCGAAGCGGGATCGCGGGCCGTGCCACGGTGAGGAGGCACGCGCTGTCTCGGGTAGTACGCAGGTGTCGGCCTCGCCGTGCACTTGGAGCACCGGCACGGCGACGCGGTTGCCGATCGCCGCGCTGAACCGCCTGCCCTCACCGCGGAACTGGGCCCGGAACGCCCATCGGTAGTACTCCAGCGCGCTGTGCGCGACGCCCTGCACGAGCATCGCCTGGCGGAACACGCGTGCCGTTTCGGCGAAGTCCTCGCCGCGCCGCCATTCCGGTCCGGACCACGAGCGCAGCAGCGCCTCGACGTTCGCGGCCTCGTCGGCGACCAGCCAGCGTTCGGGCGCCATCGGCACCTGGAAACGGAACAGATGCCCCATCGCCCGGGGCTGGCTCGACCGCCTGCGGTGGAACAGGGTCCTGCCCATGGCGGACCGGAAGGCCAGGGGATGCGCCCCGCCGAGCACGCTGACCGAAGACACCAGGCGGGGATGCAGGGCGGCGGCGGTCCAGGCGAGCATGCCACCCCAGGCGTGGCCCACCAGGTGGGCCCGGCGCTCGCCCAGCGCGCGGATCAGGCCCGCGACGTCCCCGGCGAGCGTCCACGCGTCGTAGCCGCGCGGCGGCTTGTCGGAATCGCCGTAACCGCGCAGATCCGCCGCGACCACGTGGAAACCGGACTCCGCCAGCGAGACCAGTTGATGGCGCCAGGCCCACCAGAACTCGGCGAACCCGTGCAGCAGCAACACCAGTGGGCCGTCGCCCGCCTCCGCGACATGCAGACGGATGCCGTTGGCGGACACGTCGTGGTGTGTCCAGGGGCCGTCAATCCGGACGGTGGAGGGATCGGGCGGCTGCACGGACTCGGGTGGGTCAGTGCTGCTCGGCGACGGCCTCGCGCCGGGGCTTGAGCGCCGCGGCGGTGTCCTTGACGCTGCTGATCGTGCGCTGCGGGGCCCGGATCTTCTTCATCTTGCGGTATCCGAGGAACGCGAACAGGAGCGTGAACACCAGCATCAGGCCGAACACGGTGAGGAAGGCCGGCCAGCGCAGCCCCCACCAGTCGGAGAGCAGTTCACCGAGGAAGAAAAAGAAGAAGAACGAGCTGTAGAGCCCGACCACGGCGGCGACCATGAAGTAGACGCTGCCGGTGAGGCCCTTCTTGACCTCGCCGACGACCTCAGACTTCGCCAGTTCGACCTCGGCCCGCACCAGCGTGGACAGGTGCTGCGTCGCCTCGCCGACCAGTGTGCCGATGGACTTCCCGCCGCCGTCGGCGCCGGCTTCGTCCTCACGGGAGAGGGGAATGTAGGGCACGGCCCCGAGGCCGTCTGGGCCGCTGCGTTCGTGCTCCTGACTGCTCACGAAGGTCATCGTGCCATGTGCCGGTTCGGGGGGCGCGCTCAGTGCCTGCTCGGCGCGTTGGCGAGGCGGGTTCAGGCCGCGCCGGACCCTCCAGCCGCACCGTGGACCCGGTTACGCCGCAGGAGCAGGACGGCGGCGGCGAGGGAGGCGATCGCCGAGGCCAGCAGCACCGCCGCCTTGGCCCGGTCGCTCGGCCCGGACGGCAAGGCCAGTTCGGCGATCAGCAGGCTCACCGTGAAGCCGACCCCGCCGAGCAGGGACAGTGCGGCGAGATCGCGCCAGCCCATCCCGCGAGGACGCTCGCCGAGCCGCAGTGCGACCGCCAGCGCGGAGGCGCCCAATATCCCCACTGCCTTGCCCACCACCAGCCCGGTCACCACGGCCAGCGGGACGGCGGTGGTGAAGACCTCGGCCAGTGAGTGCGCGTCGAGTTCGATCCCGGCGGCGAAGAGGGCGAACAACGGCACCGCGACGGCTGCGGACCACGGCTGCAGGCGGTGTTCCAGACGGATCGCCGGCGCCTCTTCCTCATCGGGATCGGGCCGGACCCGGGTGAGCAGGCCCAGTGCGACACCGGCGATCGTGGCGTGCACTCCGGCCGAGTGCACGGCGACCCAGGTGATCACGGCGAGCGGCACGTACAGCCACGCGCTGCGGACGCGCAGGTGCTGCAGCAGGGCGTACAGCGCGAGGGCGGCGACGGCGACGGCGGCCGCCACCAGGTTGAAACTCGCGGTGAACAGCACGGCGATCAGGATGATCGCGCCCAGATCGTCCACCACCGCCAGCGACAGCAGGAAGATCCGCGCCGAACCCGGCAGGTTCGATCCGGTCAGCGCGAGCACACCGAGCGCGAACGCGATGTCGGTGGCGACGGGGATCGCCCACGCCCGGTCGATGCCGGGGCTTCCCCAGGCGACCGTCAACGCGAGCAGCGCGGGCACGATCATCCCGCCGAGCGCCGCCACCACCGGCAGCACGGCCTGCTTGAAGCGGGACAACTCGCCCACCACGAGTTCCCGCTTCAGTTCGAGACCCGCCACGAAGAAGAACAGCGCCAGCAGACCGTCCTTCGCCCAGTCACCGACGGAAAGGTCGAGGTGCAGCACGTGCGGCCCGAGCGTGAGATCACGCAGAGCGCGGTAGCCGCCCGCGGCGGGCGAGTTCGCCCACAGTAATGCGATCGCTGTCGCGGCCAGGAGGATCAGGCCGCCGGTCGTCTCGGTGCGCAGGTAGCGGGCGAACTCCTGGATGCCCTTCGGTTTGGTCACAACGGCTCCAGCGGTCGACGGGGTATCCGCCGACCAGCCTTCCCGGCACACCTCCGCCCAGTGTATCCGGTGACCGCAGCCTTGATCGTTTCGTCGCCGGACGCCCGTTTGCCCGGAAAATGCGGCCGGATCGCGTACGGCGATCAACATTTTCCGGCTCTACCATGTGAATCACCCACAGATTCCCGACCCGAAGGAGAGTCGGCCGTGACCACGCGCACCGAAACCAAGCGGGACACCAGGTTCTTCGGCCACCCGCTCGGACTGGCGAACCTGTTCGGCGTCGAGATGTGGGAGCGCTTCTCCTTCTACGGCATGCAGGGGATCCTGGCGATCTACCTGTACTACTCGGCGGCCGAAGGCGGCCTCGGCATGCCGAAGGCCAGTGCGCTGGGCATCGTGGGCGCGTACGGCAGTCTCGTCTACCTGTCCACGATCGTCGGTGCCTGGGTCGCCGACCGGTTGCTCGGCGCCGAACGCACCCTGTTCTTCAGCGCCGTCCTGATCATGATCGGGCATATCGGCCTCGCCGTCCTGCCCGGTTACACCGGGATCCTGGTCGGCCTGCTGTGCGTCGCCTTCGGCAGCGGCGGGCTGAAGGGCAATGCCACCGCCGTTGTCGGCACCCTCTACGACGAACTCGACGAGCGGCGCGACGGCGGCTTCACCATCTTCTACATGGGCGTCAACCTCGGCGCGTTCTTCGGGCCGCTGTGCACCGGGCTCGCCCAGACCGGACTCGGCTTCCACTACGGCTTCGGCCTGGCCGCGATCGGCATGGCGGTCGGCCTGATCCAGTACGTGATCGGCCGCCGCAACCTCGGCACGCGCGCATCGATGGTGCCCAACCCGCTGCCCGCGGCGCGGCGGCCCGCGGCCGCAGGGGTGCTCGTCGCGGTCGTGGCGGTGGTCCTCGCGGCCGTCTTCACCGGGCTGGTCACCGCGGGGAACCTGGCCACCGTGGCGACCTGGGTGGCCGCGGTGGCCGCGGTGGTGTACTTCCTGGTGATCCTCACCAGCGGGAAGATCACCGGGGTGGAGCGCAGGCGCGTGCTGTCGTTCATCCCGATGTTCATCGCCAGCGCCGCGTTCTGGGCGCTCTACCAGCAGCAGTTCACCGTGCTCGCGGCCTACTCCGACCAGCGGCTCGACCGCGATCTGTTCGGCTGGGTGATGCCGGTGTCCTGGGTGCAGTCGATCAACCCGGTGTTCATCATCGCGCTCGCCCCCGTCTTCGCTCTGGTCTGGACCAAACTCGGCGCACGGCAGCCCACCACCCCGGTCAAGTTCGCCTTCGGGACCGGGGTGATGGGGGTGGCGTTCCTGCTGTTCCTGCCGATGGCCGGGGGAGGCCCGAACAGCGCGCCGCTGCTGGCGATGGTCGGCATCGTGCTGCTGTTCACCGTCGCCGAACTGTCGTTGTCGCCGGTCGGGCTCTCGCTGGCCACCAAGCTCGCCCCGGAGGCGTTCCGCACCCAGATGGTGGCGCTGTTCTTCCTGTCGGTGTCACTCGGGTCGGCGCTGTCCGGCTCGCTGGCCCAGTACTACAGCGCCGACCACGAGGCCGCCTACTTCGGCATCCTCGGCGCCGTCGCGATCGCGATCGGCGCCGTGCTGGCGGCGATCAGCCCCTTCGTCAGCAGGCTCATGTCCGGCGTGCGCTGAAACAGGTTCAGTGCAGGGCGACGCCGAAGAGAACACCTACGTAGTAGGTCACCAGCATCGTCAGCGCACCCATGCCGACGTTGCGGAGCACCGCCCGGCGGGCGCCGGCGCTGCCGAGCCGCGCACTGACGTAACCGGTGAGGAACAGGCCCGCGATCACGGCGAGGACGCAGGTCCACACGCGCCATCCCGCGGGCGGCAGGATGATCGCGAGCAGCGGCAGCAGCCCGCCGACCGTGAACGCCGCCAGCGAGGCCCAGGCCGCCTGCCAGGGGCTGGTGAGGTCGTTGGGGTCGATGCCCAGCTCGGCCTCCGCGTGGGCCTGCAGTGCGTCCTTTTCGGTCAGTTCCCTGGCGACCTTGGCCGCGAGTTCGGGCGAGAGCCCCTTGTTCTCGTAGATCTCGGCGAGCTCGCGTTCCTCCTCTTCCGGCATGGTTTTCAGCTCGTACTTCTCCAGCTGCAGCATCGCGCGCTCGGTGTCGCGCTGGGTGCTCACCGAGACGTATTCGCCACCGGCCATGGAAAAGGCACCCGCGACCAGTCCGGCGATTCCGGCCATGAGTACGGCGGTGCGGTCGGTGGTCGCACCGGCCACGCCGACGACGAGGCCGGCCACGGAAACGATCCCGTCGTTGGCCCCCAGTACCCCGGCCCGCAACCAGTTCAGCCTGCCGCCGAAGTTCGTGTCATGCGGCTCATGCCCGTGTGGCGCGTGGGCGTTCTGTGTTTCCGTCACGTGTTTATTGAAACACAGCCCGCCACACGCGTCGGGTTATTGTGATTCCCTCCGGAATTAGAAAAGGCGAACCTTGGTTAGTTTCGCCTAACTTTATTTCCCGCCGAACTCCGGCAGCCGTCGAACCCGGTACTCCAGTTCGATGGCCGCCCCCCGGGCCGGATCGCCCAGCGCCACCCGCCACCGGTCGGCGAACTGATCCACTCCGGACACCATGGGGATGGTTCCCGACAGCAGAACGACTCCGGGCGCGTACAACTCGTGCTCCCGCAGGAAGTCCAGCCAGTAGGCGGGGGGCAGCAGTTCGGCGAGGGACCCGTCCTGGATCGGGATGTCCCCGGCCCAGGCGCGCAGGGTCAGCTCGTCGAGGCGGTCCGCCACTTCCGTGAGGCGCCAGGCCGTGGACGCCAGCACGTCGGGGCCGGCGTTCTTGCTCCATGCCACCCCGTGCACCTCCAGTGCGCGATCGGTGTGGTCGCAGGCCGCGGTCAGCAGTACGTCCTGCGGTTCCGGACCGGTGATCACCAGTGCCCATTCGGCCTCCCCGGACGTGCGGCCGTGCTGCGCCGGAACCTCGCCGCTCTGCTGTGCCAGGTAGGGGGCGACCGCGTAGAGGGCCGGAGTCGCGGCGGGTGCGGGAACGCCGAGCTCGGCGAGTTCGGCGACGTGCGCGGCGACATCGGCCTGGTTCCGCCCGGCGTACCCCGCGTTCAGCAGCGTGTGCACCCGGGTCGCCGCCTCGCTGCCGTCGGGCAACCGGAAGCGCAGCTCGGGGGAAGTCGTCATGGTGTCTCCGTTTCGGGTTACCCAGTTCTTACCGGCGAAGGGTTGCGCATGCATATTGTATACAACCAGTATTACGGCGGTCGAAGTCGAAGACAGAACCAGGATGTGACCCGATGACCTCCGCCCCGCCGAGCGTGGACAAGGCGTCCCTGCGCCGCGCGTTCATCGCCAGCCTGTCCGGAACCTCCCTGGAGTGGTACGACTTCGCCGCCTACTCGATCGCGGCGGCGACCGTCTTCGGACACCAGTTCTTCCCGACGGGAGACCCGTTGGTCAGCACCATGGCGGCGTTTTCCACCTACGCCGTCGGCTACCTGTCCCGACCGCTCGGCGGGTTCGTCTTCGGGCGGCTCGGCGACGTGGTCGGCCGCAAGCGCGTCCTCGTGCTGACCCTGCTGCTCACCGGAGCCGCGACCTTCCTCATCGGGCTCCTGCCGACCCACCAGAGCATCGGCGCGGCCGCCGCCGTACTGCTGGCACTGCTGCGGTTTGCCCAGGGGGTGGGCATCGGCGGCGAGTGGGGCGGCGCGGTCCTGCTCTCCAGCGAGTTCGGTGATCCGGCCAGGCGCGGCTTCTGGGCCTCCGCGGCCCAGGTGGGCCCGCCCGCGGGCAATCTGCTCGCCAACGGGGTGCTGGCCACGCTCTCACTGCTGCTGACCGAGGCCCAGTTCACCTCGTGGGGCTGGCGGGTCGCCTTCCTGCTCTCCGCCGCGCTGGTCGCGTTCGGCCTGTGGATCCGGCTCAAGCTCGAAGAGACGCCGGTGTTCCGCCGCCTCGTGGAAACCGGCGAGCGGCCCCAGGCCCCGATTTCGGAAGTGTTCCGGCACGAGCGGCGCGCCCTGCTGGCGGCGATCTTCGTCCGCGTCCTGCCCGACGTGCTCTACGCGCTGTTCACGGTCTTCGTGCTCACCTACATGACGCAGCGCCTGCACATGTCCCGCAGCGAGGGGCTGACCGCCGTGATGATCGGCTCGGGCGCCCAGTTGGTGCTGATGCCGGCCTTCGGTGCGCTTTCCGACCGCGTCGACCGGCGCCGCCTCTACCTGGTCGCGACCGTCGCGGGAATCGTCTGGCCCTTCGTGTTCTTCCCGCTGGTGTCCGGCCGGTCCTTCCTCGCCGTCCTCGTCGGGGTCGTGGTCGCGCTGACGATCCACGCCGCGTTGTACGGGCCGCAGGCGGCGCTGATCACCGAGCAGTTCTCCGAGCGACTGCGCTACACCGGCAGTTCGCTCGCCTACACGCTGGCGGGCGTGATCGGCGGAGCGGCGGCGCCGCTGCTGTTCACCAGCCTGCTCGCCAAGTTCGGGTCGTGGGAGGCGCTGGCGCTGTACGTGCTCGTGGCCGGGATCGTCACCATCGTCGGCCTGTGCCTGGCCAGGTCCCGCACCGGGGAGCCGGTCGGGGAGGAGCTCTCCTGACCGGCCCGTCAGGAGGCGGTGAGCTGGAGCCTGAGGGTGATTTCGTGGTGGTCGTCGATGGCGGCGAGCGCGCCTTCGAGATCACCGGCGACCAGCGCGTCGAGGATCCGGCGGTGTTCGGCGAGCACCGCCTCCTGCCGGTTCTCCGAGCGCGCGAGCGCGGTGAGGCCCGCGCGCATCTGGCGCGCGCGCAGAGAAGCGTAGGTCTTGGCCAGCATGGCGTTGCCCGCCGCTTCGACCAGCAGGCTGTGGAAGTGGTGGTCGAGTTCGATGAAGTCCTTGGCGTGCTCGCGGTCGGTGTGGCGGGCCTGCCGGGCGAGCGTCGCCTCCATCTCGTTCGCCGGGACGGACCCCTCCGTCAGCGCCTTCTGCGCGGCGAACCGTTCCAGGACACCCCGCAGTTCGAAGAGGTCCTTCAGATCCCGTCCCGACAGCGGAGCGACGTAGGCGCCACGGTTGGGGACCAGTTGCACGAGGTCTTCGGCCGCGAGCTGGAGCAGGGCTTCGCGCACCGGGGTCCGGGAGACGCCCACCCGCTCGGCGACCGCCTGCTCGCTGACGAAGGCACCTTCCATGGCCGGGTCGGCGAGGACCGAATACTTGAGGAAGGCATAGGCCTTGTCGCGGCCCGAGGTGGCTGTTCCGGCCGGGGCCGGCATGGCACCGCTCCTTCCATACACGCTGTATACGGATGCTAGCGGACGCGCCTCCGGCGCGAAAAAAGACGCCGGGACGGACGCCTGATCGAGGAGCGTCCGTCCCGGCGAGTCCGGGTGAGCCGCGGGCTCAGCGGTTGAGTTCGGCCAGCGCCTGCTTCGCCTGCTCGAGTTCGGCTTCGAGTTGGGCGACCTTGGCCTGCTGCTGCGCGCGCGCCTCGTTGATCGCCTCGTCGATCGGGGTGGACAGGTCCTCGTGCAGCTCCTTGGCCGCGCGCGAGACGGCCGAGGCCGGGATGGTCAGGCCGCGGGCGACCCAGGTGCTGCCGTGCTTCAGCTCCGCCTGCCAGTCGCCGTCCGCGGTGCCGGTGACGGTGAGCGTGAGCTCGACGGTGCGAGTCTTGCGGGGCGCGGCGCCCTTCGCCCGGCCTCGCTTGGCCTTCGGGGCATCCTCGGCCGTGTCGGCGTCCGCGGCACTGTCCGCGGCAGGGGTGGTGGCCTCCTCGTCGGTGGCCTGCTCCTGCTGGGCGGTCGTGGTGTCCAAGCTCATTGCGGGTGCGGTCTCCCTCTTCGTGGGGTCCGGCTACGACGGTATGGCAGTCTAGAACACTTGTTCGACGTTGGGAATACCGGGCCGGTCTCCTTGATTGTCGCCGTGGTGTCGGGGAGGCTGGAGGGCGGGGTGCCCTGCCCGCCGCGGGTCACTCTGGCCCCCGTCGGTGGACCGTCGACCGAGTGATGACCCCGGTGTCCTGTTACAGATGTTCACTCGATAGTGTGCATCGCACAGTTTGCGCTGAGCTTGGTTTATGTGCTCTTTTCGCAGCTCACGGGGGTGAAGTGTGCGCAACACCGATGGTTGATCCGCGGATCGGGTGCTGATACCAATTGAGCGCAACACGCACCTGGGGTGCCACGTGTCTTAGGGGAGACACGGTCCGGTTCAATTCGTCTTGCTGTGTCCTTGAGGATTGGTAGATGCAGAAAACTGCGGTCTCGCGCGCCCGGAATATCTTCGCGGTCGCCGGTTTTTCCGTACTGGCGCTGGCCACCGGAGCATGTTCCGGTTCGGACCAGCATGCCGTGACTCCCGTCGCGGTAACGCAGGAAGATCTGACGCAGTTGCCCGAGGCGAACACCTTCGGCACGGTCACCGATGCGCCTACCGATCCGCAATTGAACGGCGGCGCCAAGGCCGGTAAGGTCATCCACCCCAAGGCCGACATGGTGGTCTATGCCTCTGTCGGTGGGAAACCGATCGCGAAGCTGCCCGCCATCCAGATGGGATCTCCCACCTGGGTGCCGGTGGTGGCCGAGCAGAACGACTGGGCGGAGATTCTCCTGCCGACGAGGCCGAACGCCTCGGCAGGCTGGGTTTATCTGCCTTCCGGAGCGGCGGAGACCGCGCAGGACGACTACGCGGTCGAGGTGGACCGGGCCGCCTTCACGCTGCAGATTCTGGAAAACGGCACGCCGACCGGTAAATGGACGATCGGCACCGGTAAGCCGGAGCACCAAACCCCGGCGGGGCGTGCCTACATCATCGCCTCCATCGAAGAGTCGAAAAACACCTACAGCCCGATTGTTCTCCCGTTGAGCTACCACTCGGACTCGCTGGAGACATTCGGCGGTGGTCCCGGGACTGTCGGCCTCCACACTTGGCCGAACGACAGCTATGTCGGAAAGGCGAACAGCGACGGCTGCATCCGCGTTCCCAAGGATGCCCTGACCGCGCTCGCCAAATTGCCGCTCGGCACCATCGTGAACATCAAGTGATGGGCCGTTCGGAGAAAACAATTTCACGAAAGGTGATTACTTGTCCAGGAAGAAGGCTGTAGCCGGCGGTATCGGCGCACTCTCGGCCCTGCTCGTGACGGGCGCCGTGTTCGCCCCCACGGCCGGTGCCACCACCACCACGGGGCACAGCACCGCGTCCAGCGGAGGGAACTCGGCGTTCGCCATCTCCGCCTCGGGTCTGCTGCACATCGACCCGTCGCCCGCGGTGGACGACTCCAACGGTTTCTCCCAGGCTTCCCTCGTCAAGGCGCAGGTGCCCCCGGCCCTGCTCGGTGTGGGCGCGCTGAACGCCCAGGCCGGTGGCGGCGGCGCGCAGGCCAGCGTCGCGAAGCTCGGTGTCGGCCTCGGTCCGGCCAAGCCGCTGGTGAACGCCGCCGCGATCGAAGCGCAGTGTGGTTACGGTGAAAAGCCGCACACCTCGCTGGCGAAGGCCGCCATCGGCGACATCAAGCTCGACGTCCAGGTGCCCGCCAACACCTCGGTCTCGGTGCCGGGCCTGCTCTCCGTCACGCTGAACAAGCAGGTCAAGCACAAGGACGGGTCGATCACGGTCACCGCGATCTCGATCCAGGTCGACAACGTGCAGAAGATCGACATCGCCTCGGCCCACTGCGGGCCCGACGGCGACGACGACAACGGCGGCGGCGACGGCGGCACCCCCACCGGCACCCCCACCGGCGCTCCGACCGGTGCACCGGGCCAGCCGAGCGGCACCCCGACCCGGACCGGCACGAGCAAGCCGTCGGCCACCGTCAGCAGCGGTAACGCCGCGCCTGTCGGCGACAAGGCGCTGCCGAACGGCAAGGCCCCGACGCCGACCCCGGTGAAGGCGCACCTCGACGTCACCGGCTGATCAGCTTGAGAGAACAGAAGGCCCCCGCCAAGGACTGGCGGGGGCCTTCTGCCGGTTGGGGGTCAGTCTTCGGTTTTGCCGGCTTTGAGGCCTTGGGAGATGAGGTCCATGACGGCGCTGTCGGCGAGGGTGGTGACGTCGCCGATCTGGCGGTTTTCGGCGACGTCGCGCAGGAGGCGGCGCATGATCTTGCCGGAGCGGGTTTTGGGGAGTTCGGGCACGATCATGATCTGGCGGGGTTTGGCGATGGGCCCGATTTCCTTGGCCACGTGGTTGCGTAGTTCCTGCACGGCCTGTTCGCCGGTTTCGGCGGCGGTGCCGCGCAGGATGACGAACGCGACGATGCCCTGCCCGGTGGTGGGGTCGGTCGCGCCGACCACGGCGGCCTCGGCCACGGTGGGGTGGGACACCAGCGCGGATTCCACCTCGGTGGTGGAGATGCGGTGCCCGGACACGTTCATCACGTCGTCCACCCGCCCCAGCAGCCAGATGTCACCGTCGGTGTCGTACTTGGCGCCGTCCCCGGCGAAGTACGTGAGACCTGCTTGCAGGGTCGAACCATCGGCACAGTCCTGCTCGGCGTTGCGCGTTCCCGAATCAGCACCCTCCTGCTCGGCGAAGCGGGACCAGTAGGTTTCGCGGTAGCGCTGCTCGTCGCCCCAGATACCGCGCAGCATGGCGGGCCAGGGCTTGTCCAGCACGAGGTAGCCCCCGCCACCGGGGCCGACC
>NZ_VJWX01000117.1 GCF_007713715.1 Amycolatopsis rhizosphaerae | reverse complement strand
CCTTAATCCCTCCTCCTCCACAACCGCCGCGGGGAAGGCACGATGGACGTCCTGCTCGATAACCTGGACCTCTACGGTCCGTTCTTCCTCACCACGATCAAACTGTTCCTCATTTCGGCCGTGGCGAGCCTGATCTTCGGCACCTTCCTGGCCATGCTGCGGGTGAGCCCGGTCCCGGTGTTCCGCGTGATCGGGACGACGTACGTGACGATCGTGCGCAACACGCCACTGACCCTGGTGTTCGTGTTCTTCGTGTTCGCCTACCCGCTGCTTCAGATCCTCGACCTGAGCTACTTCGTCGCGGCGGTGGTCTCGCTGACGGCCTACACCTCGGCGTTCATCTGCGAGGTCGTCCGCTCCGGGATCAACACGGTCCCGGTCGGTCAGGCCGAAGCCGCCCGCGCACTGGGCCTGAGCTTCACCCAGGTGCTCGGCCAGGTCGTGCTGCCGCAGGCCATCCGCTCAGTGGTGCCGCCGCTGGTGAGCATGCTCATCGCGCTGCTGAAGAACACCACGATCGCCGCCGGGTTCTCCGTGGCCGAGGCCGGCGCGATCCGCCAGTACCTGTCCGAACGCGGCGACAACCAGTTGATCGGCCTGCTGTGGGTCGCCCTCGGCTTCATCATCCTGGTCGCGGTCCTGTCGCTGGTCCAGCGGAGCCTCGAGAAGCGGTGGAGCGTGGCCCGATGAGCAACGTCCTGTTCGACATCCCGGGTCCGAAGGCCCGCGTGCGCTACCGCGCGTTCGCCGTGATCGGCGCGGCAGCGGTGGTGGCGCTGATCGCCTACGTCCTCTACCGCTTCTATGACACCGGGCAGTTCAGTGCCCGGAAGTGGGAGTGGCTGCAGTACGTCCAGGTGCAGACGGACCTGCTCAACGCGCTGCTGGCGACGCTGCGGGCGTTCGCCGTCGGCGCGGTGCTGGCGCTGCTCTTCGGTGCGCTGTTCGCCGCCGGGCGGTTGTCCGACCACAAGGCGATGCGCGGTGTTTCGGTGACGATCGTCGAGTTCTTCCGCGCGATCCCGCTGCTGGTCCTGATGTTCCTGTTCTACTACGGCCTGCCCGCGGCCGGCGTCGCGATGACCCCGTTCCTCGCGGTCGTGCTGGGCCTGACCCTGTACAACGGCTCGGTGCTGGCGGAGGTGTTCCGCGCCGGGATCCTCGCCCTGCCGAAGGGCCAGCGCGAGGCGGCATACGCGCTGGGCATGCGCAAGACGCAGGTGATGACGCTCGTCCTGATCCCGCAGGCGATCCGGTCGATGCTGCCGACCATCATCAGCCAGCTGGTGGTGCTGCTGAAGGACACCGCGCTGGGCTTCCTGGTCACCTATCCCGAGCTGCTGTACTACGCCCGCTACATCGGCTCGCAGGGCCAGTTCAGCCGCCCGATCGTGCCGTCCACCATCGTGGTCGCGGCCATCTACATCACGCTGTGCCTGCTGCTGACCGCAGCGGCGACCTGGCTCGAGCGGCGCAACCGCCGCAGCAAGAAGCGCCTGGCCGCGGTGGGCCCGCAGGCCGAGGAACTCAGCCTGGAAGCCGAAGTCGGCTAGAACCTGCTTTGTCCGCACCGGAAACGGCCGTGAGGGGTCCCCTCACGGCCGTTTCGACTGTGAGGGGACCCCTCACGGCAAAGGTCGGCCACCGGGTGCGGGTCAGTCGGAGCAGAGCCAGTCCAGGACGACGGCGGCGGTCCACGACTGGTCGGTGCTGCCGAGCGGTTCCCCGGTGAACGGCTCGTAGTACTCGCCGAACGAGCCGTCCTCGGTCAGTTTGACCCCGCCGTCGCGCAGCTTGCGGGCGCGCTCGTGCCAGCCGCGCCGTTCGAACGCCCAGCTGAACAACCACACCACCACCGGCCACTGCGGTCCGCGCCAGTACTGCCGGGGGTTGAACCCTGGCCGCATCGGCGAAACCGACGGCGGCACCGGCGCCAGGAGATCCGGATGCCCGCACCAGCGGTCGCTGTCCAGCAGGGACAACAGCTTCAGCTGCACCTCGTCCGGCGCCCCGCCGCACAGCAGGGCCGAAAACCCGGCGACGGTCTGCGTGTCGAGCCAGCGGTTGGCCCGCAGGTCCCGGTCCCGCGCCAGGCCCGACACGGAATGGCAGCTGCCCGCCACCGCGGCTCGCGCGTTGTCCGCCCATTCCTGGAGGTCGGCGATCTCCTCGGGCTCCTGCCCGAACTCCTTGCCGAGCTCCACCAGCACGTCGCAGGCCACCGCGAACAGCGCGGTGATGAACACGTCGCCGACCAGGAAGCTCGAATTCCGGACGATCTTGCGCTGGTCGTAGCCCGCCCGGCGCATCTCCTCGATCAGCCACAGGTACCGGTCGTACTCGCGGTCGCTCGGCCGTTCGCTCGGGTCACCGACGATGCGGACGTCCTTGCGCACGTACGGCGGCAGCCCGGTGCCCGGCTGCACCGCCGCATACGGCAGGTCCCAGCGCGGGGAATTGTCCATTCCGGACTCCCAGCCGTGCACGATCGCGATGAGCCCGCTGGAACCGGGCGTACGGTACTCGACGAGCCAGCGGTGCCAGGCGTAGAGCGAAGGCCAGATGTCGCGGACGAACCGTTCGGCGTCGGCCCGGTCGGCGGGTGAGGACCGGCGGCCGATCTCGAGCACCCGCTGCACCGCGATCGCGTGCACGGGCGGCTGGCAGATCCCGGAGGTCCGCACGTGCTGCGGCCCGTCGTGCGCCACCTCGGTACCCCACCGGTCGGGGCCGGGGAAGTAGGCGTCGTTCTCGGTGAACACGATGTGGGGCACCATTCCGTTGCGCCACTGGGCGCGGAACAGCGTCTGCAGCTCCGAGATGGCGCGCTGCACGTCGAGGCGGGCCAGGCCGATGGAGATGAACGCCGCGTCCCAGCTCCACATGTGCGGATAGAGCCGCGGTGCGGCGGTGATGACGGCTCCGGTGTCGTTGTCCCGCAACACCCGTGCGGCACGCGCGGCCAGCGCGGGCTCGGGGTAGCGGACCGGCCGTCTATCGCCGGGGGCGCCCTCCGTCGTGCTTGTGGCGTCCACCGTCATTCCTTCGCCTCCAAGGCCAGCTGCGTTTCGGGGTCGTACCAGCGGCACTGTTCCGGCGGCAGCCGCAGCCACAACCGCTCGCCGGGGTCCGCGCGGAAACCGGCGGAGGCGCTGACCTTCAGCGTCTGCCCGCACAGTTTCGTGGTGAGCAGGGTCGAGGAGCCCAGTGGTTCGAAGACCTCCACGGCGACCTCCACGGCACCGTCCGGACCCGTCCGGCCGGGTTCCACGGCGATCGCCTCGGGACGGATCCCGAGCCTGAGTTCCTTCCCGCGGTAGCTCGCCAGTGCCCGCGGGAGCGGCAGGGACTGCCCGCCGAAGTCGATATGGAGGCTTTCGCCTTCGCCGCCCGCCAACCCGGTCAGGAAGTTCATCGGCGGGCTTCCGAGGAAGCCTCCGACGAACTCGTCGGCCGGATGCGAGTAGACCTCGACGGGGGTACCGCACTGGACTATTCGGCCCTCCCGCATGACGGCGACCCGGTCTCCCAGCGAAAGCGCCTCGACCTGGTCGTGCGTCACGTAGATCGTCGTGGTGCCGAGTTCGGAGACCAGCTTCTTCAGCTCGGCACGGAACGACAGCCGCAGCAGGGCGTCCAGGTTGGACAACGGCTCGTCCATCAGCAGCACGTCGGCGTCGACCACGATCGCGCGGGCCACCGCCACCCGCTGCCGCTGGCCGCCGGACAGCTTCGCCGGGAGCCGGTCCAGGTAGGGGGTCAGCTCCAGCAGTTCCGCGGCCCATTCCACTTTACGACGTACAACGCCGGCGGGGACGCCGCGCATCCGGAGACCGAAACCGATGTTGTCGAAAACACGTTTGTGCGGGAAAACCGCGTACGACTGGAACACCATGGACAGGTTCCGGCGGCGGGGTTCGAGGTAGGTGACGTCCCGCCCGCCGATCACCACCTGTCCGGCGTCGGGCAGTTCCAGGCCCGCCAGCATCCGCAGCAGCGTGGTCTTGCCGCAGCCGGAAGGCCCGAGCAGCACCATGAACTCGCCGTCCGGGATGTGCAGGGACACCCCGTCCGTGGCCCTTTTGTCCCCGCCCGGGTAGGTCTTCACGAGCTCGTGCAGCACCACTTCACTCATCGCAGTGTCGTCCCCCACATGTTCACCAGGTACCGGCGCATCACGAAGATGAACACCAGCGCGGGCAGGATCAGCGCGAAGCCACCGGCGAACCGGTACGCCTGCGGGGCCTCTCCCAGCGAAGCAAGCACCTGGGCGGGCAGCGTGCGGTGGCCAAGGGTGATCACGGCGGCACCGAGGATTTCGTTCCACGACAGCACGAAGGTGAAGATGGCCGCCGCGGCGAGACCGGGCAGCGCGAGGGGCACCACCACGCGGCGCGCGGCCTCGAAGCGGCCGCACCCGAACACCCGTGCCGCCTCCTCCACGTCGGTGGGCACCGCCACGAACACGCTCGCGCTGATCAGCACCGTGGTCGGCATCGCCAGTGTGGTGTGCAACAACGTGACGGCGAACACCGTGTCGTAGACACCGAAACCGAGGAACAGGGTGGCCAGCGGCACCGACAGCACCACGATCGGCAGCGCACGGGCCAGCAGCATGAACAGCTGGTAGGAATCCTTGCCGCGGAAGGTGTGGCGGGCCAGCGCGTAACCGGCGGGGGCGCCGACGACCAGGGACAGCACCACCGTGTACACCCCGGCGAGCAGGGAGTTGCCCAGCGCCGGAATGGTGCCGGTCGCCTCGACGAAGGCGAGCAGCGTGTCGGCGGAGAAGCCGCTCGGAATCAGCCCGCGCGGGAACTCCAGCAACGCGGCGGGCGAGGAGACCGCGGTCAGCCCGATCAGCACGATCGGCAGCGCCATGAACACGGTGATGACGATGCAGGCCACCTGCACGGCGACGGCCCGGCGGCGACGGCGTCGCAACGGCGCCAGGTCGATCTCGGGAAGGTCCGCGATCATCGGGCCTCCTGTGTCCTGCGGGACACCCGCACCCGGTCCGGACGGTCGGGATGCCGCATGGTCCGCAGGTACAACACCGCGGTCAGCAGCGAAAGCGCCAGCACCACCAGCGCGGCCGCACTGGCCACCGGCGGGTTCTGCAGGTTCACGTACCACTGGTAGGTCTCCCCCATCAGCAGCGGGAAGTCGCGGCCGGTCAGCGCCTGGGCGACGGCGAAGGCCTGCAACGCGAGAATCGTGCGCAGGATGAGCGCGACCTGCAGGCTGGGCCTCAGCTGCGGGAGTGTCACGTGCCACAGCCGCTGCCGGAAGGAGGCGCCGAAAACCTGCGCCGCCTCGTCGTAGTCCCGGGGGATCAGCTGCATGCCCGCCACCACGATCACGAACACCAGCGAGGTCGCCCGCCACACCTCGGCGACGGCCACGGCGAGCAGCATGGTTCCGGTGTTGGTGTAGCTCAGCCACTGCACCCCGGTGTCGGACAGACCCCACGACACGAGCAGCGAGTTCAGATACCCGTGGCTGTCGAACACCGACAGCCACACCAGCCCGGCGGCCAGTTCCGAGACCGCGAGCGGGACGGTCCACAGGTAGAAATGCCCGGACAGCCAGCGCGGCCGGGCCTGCGCCAGCAGGGACATCGCCACCGCGAGCACGAGTTGCACCGGGACCACGACCACGATCAGCAGCAGTGTGTTGCGCAGCGCACGCAGGAAGTACGGGTCGCCGAAGAGCCGCCGCCAGGCGGCGAGGCCGAACCGGCCGCCGTCGTCGAAGGCGGTGATCACGCCCTGGACCAGCGGCCAGCCGAACAGCAGCACCATGAACAGGATCGAGGGCAGGAGCAGCAGCCAGGGGCCGGTCCTGAAACGGGACGCGGCGCCGGCGGTCGCCCTCTCGGTGGAGACGGTCGTCATCACGCCACCTCGCAACGCGCGGCCGGGGGATCGGGTGCCCAGCAGGGCACCTTCAGCTCGTCGAAGACCTTCTGCAGCACGGCCGCCTGTTTGTCCAGTGTGGACCGGATGTCGGCGCCGCCGAGGACGATCGCCTGGAAGCTGTCCTTGAACGCCTTGGTCACCTCGCCCTCCCGGGTACCGAGGCCGACCGGCAGCAGCGACAGGATGCTGCCCGCCGCGTCACGCTGCCTGCGCACCGCGTCCGCCTCCAGCTGCAGCGCGGGCGGCAGGTCCGGCGGGATCGCGGTGGCCACGACCGGGAAGAAACCGTTGGAGCGCAACAGCTCCACCTGCGCGTGCGGCACGGACAACGCCCGGATCACCCGCTCGGCGAGCCGCCGGTCGGTGCTGCCCTTCGGGATCGCCAGCCCGAGCACCACCGCCATGTAGCCCAGCCCGCGCGGTCCGCGCGGCGCGGGCAGCATCCGCCAGGCGGCGGGGTCCCGCCCGGGCGCGTCGATCAGCCGGGCCACGTGGTCCCAGCCGATGCTCACCTCACCGCGGGCCAGCGGCTCCTGCATGAAGTCGTAGTTGGTGCTCGCCGGGGCGCAGTTGGCCCACAGCTCGCGCAGGTACTGCCAGGCGGTCACCGCGGCGTCCGAGCGGAACGTGGTGATCTGCCCGCCGGTGAAGGAGGGCAGCAGGTAACCCTGCAGGAACCGGTGGATCAGCCCCTTGGGACCGCACGGCAGGCCCAGTACCGGCCTGCCCAGGGCGCGGCGGGCGGCGATCGCCCAGTCCAGCAGCTGGTCGTAGGTGAGCGTCTCGGGATCGGCGCCCGGGGGGAGGTGCTCGAGCGCGTCGGCGTGCGCGGCCAGCACGAAACTCGCCTGCGCCCACGGGACGTACCAGGTCTGCGCGGTACCGGCCTTGGCGAGTGTGAGGTACTCGGCGGGCCAGCCCCGGTCGCCGAGCCCGGCCAGGACGCCCGAGACGTCTTCGAGGTAGCGGCCCGCCAAGGGGGCGAGGTCGCTGTGCGATCCGCCCAGCAGGCCGACCTGCGTGCGCCCGGCGGCCACCTGGCTTTGCACCTGGCTGGCGAACGGCCCCTCTTCGATGGTGACGTAACTCACCGCGCCCGTGACCGTCCTGGCCAGGAAGGCGCGGAAGCGCTCGGCCTCGGCGACGGGACGGAACTGGGTGGACAGGAACACCATCCCGCCCGCGCCGGTGGTGGAGAACCCGACGCAGCCGGTGGCGAGGGAGGCCGCGCCCGCGACGAAGAAACCCTGGAGCACCGCGCGGCGGGTCGGGCCGCTGCCGGGCAGGCGGGCCGCGCGCATCCGGTCACTCCGATTCGGGAGAGGTTAGACTTCTGTCAGGTCACTGAACATAAGTCTACGCCGGAGACACTGTCAACATGCGCGCCCCACGGTCCGGACCAGCCACCTCGCCCGGGCACGTCCTGGCCGTGCTGCGGGCCGAGGGCCCGCTCACGCGGCAGGAGTTGCAGGACCGCGTCGGCCTCTCGCGGGCCACCCTGGTGGAGCGCCTCGACCTGCTGCAACGCCTGAGCCTGCTCCGGCAGACGGGCCATCGCGCCTCCAGCGGCGGCAGGCCAGCCGAGATGCTCGCCGCCAACGACATCGGCCGCACCGCGCTCGTCGCCGACGTCGGGCAGCGGCACGCCACGATCGCCGTGGTGGATCTGCGCGGCACCGTGTTCGCCCAGGTCCACCGGCCGCTCCCGGTCCGGCACCTGCCCGGGGAGACACTGCCGTACCTGCTGGACACCGGGCGGCGGCTGCTCGCCGAGACCGGCCGCGCGGACAGTCTGTGCGCGTTCGGGTTGAGCGTGCCGGGCCAGATCGACCACGAGCAGGGCACCACGCTCGCGCCGCCCACCATGCCGGAGTGGCGCGGGATCCGGCTGCGGGAACCGTTCGCCGACACCCTGTCCGTGCCGGTGTTCCTGGAAAACGACGCGAACGCGCTGGCCTTCGGCGCCTACTGCGATCTCGGCCGCCCCGACGCCGCACTGGTGGGGGTGAAGGTGGGCACGGGCATCGGCGCCGGGCTGGTCATCTCCGGCCGCACCCACCGCGGGGAGACCTCCTCGGCGGGTGAGATCGGCCATATCCGGATCGAAGGCAACGACCAGCGCTGCGACTGCGGCAGGCGGGGCTGCGTCTCGGCCATCGCGAGCGGGCAGGCGGTGATCCGGCAGTTGCGGCCCACCGGCGTCCGCACCGCGGAGGACGTGGTGCGCCGGGTCCGTGCGGGCCATCCGGAGGCGGTCGGGGTGACCGCCGCGGCGGGACGGCTGGTCGGGGCCGTCCTGGCCACCGTGGTCACCATCGTCAACCCTCGCTACCTCCGGGTGGGCGGCGCGATCGGCGTGCTGCCGCCGTTCCTCGACGGCCTGCGGGAGACCGTGCTGGCCAACGCGCACACCAGCGCCCGCGACGGGGTGGACGTCGGCCCGTGTGTCGTCGGTTCGAACACCACGCTGGCCGGCCTCGCGGGCCTGGTCGCCGACGAGATGCTCTCCCCGGCGGCAGTGGACGCGCTCGCCCACCTCTGAACACCGCCCGGTCAGCCCTGGCCGGATGCGGTCGCGAAGCGCCGGACGCGCGGTGTGGTGGCGGCGATCGCGACGATCGCCGCCACACACAGCAGGCCACCGCCGACCAGTGCGGCCGGACCGGAAGTGGCACTGGCGACGAGACCGGCCCGCAGGTTGCCCACATCCGGCCCCGCCTGCCCGACGATCTGCTCGGCGGCACCGACGCGACCGCGCAACGCGTCGGGCGTGGCCAGTTGCACGATCGCGCCGCGCGAAACCACCGAGACCGTGTCGGCCGCCCCGGCCAGTACCAGGAAGGCCAGCCCCAGCCAGGGATCCGCGGCCAGTCCGAAGGCGGCCAGCGCCACTCCCCACACCCCCGCGGCGCTCAGCATGACCAGTCCCGGCCGCGAAAACCGGGTGAACGCTCCGGAGAACGCCGACGCGAGCAGGCCGCCGACCGCGATGGCCGACAGGAAAAGCCCGAGCGTGCGCGGGTTGTCCCCGAACCGCACCGTGTTGATCAGCGGGAAGAGGCTGATCGGCATCGCCAGCACGGTCGCGGCCAGATCGGTCAGCAGCGCCCCGCGCACCACCGGATCGCGCACGAGGAACGCCAGCCCGTCCGCGACGCCGAGCAGGCCCGGTCGCGGCGGCTCTCCCTCCGCTCGCATCGGCGGAAGCCCGAAAGCCCCGTAGAAGGCCAGCCCGAAGGTGATCGCGTCGATCAGGTAGCAGCCACCGACCCCGGTCCAGCCCAGCAGCAGCCCGGCCAGCGCGGGACCGAGCAGCATGGCCGCCTGGAAGGAGATCTGGGTCAGCGCGAGCCCGGCCGCCAGTTGCGCCCCCGGCAACAGGCGCGGGACGAAGGTCCGGGAGGCCGGGCCGCCCACCGCCACGAAGCTCGACTGCACCGCGACCAGCACCAGCACCCCGGACACCGGGAGATGTCCGAAAAACCCTTGCACCGCCAGCAGAATCGAACACACGCACTGCCCGGTGACCGCGATCAGGTAGATCCGGCGCCGGTCCCCGTGGTCCACGACGGTTCCCGCGAACAACCCGAAGACGATGATCGGCAGGGCCTGCGCCAGGCCGGCGGCGCCGGTCCAGACGGTGCTGCCGGTCATCCGCCAGACCTGGAACATCACCGCGACCAGGGTCATCTGGCCGCCGAAGCCGGACAGCGTGCGGCCGATCCAGAGCCGCCGGAAGGCCGGTGACATCCGCAGCGGCGTCACGTCGAGCAAGGCGGCTCTCATCGCCATGCCGGGTCCTCCGCGAGCTTCTCCGCGATCCGGTCATGGAAACTCTTGCGCCGCAGGGCTTCTTCGATGTCGGCGACGACCCGCGTGAGCGGGTACGGCAGTTCTGCTTCCAGCTCCTCCACGGCGTCCTCGGTCGCCCGCCACTCCGCCGCGAGCCTGTCCGCGATCCGCGCGGCCTTCGCCGTCAGCACCACCCGTTTGCTGCGGGCATCGGGCCCGGCCATGGTCCGGACCAGTCCGGCCGAGCGCATCGCGGTCACCTTCTGGCTCATCGCGGAATGGGTGCGCTCCACCGATTCGGCCAGTTCGGTGATGGTCATCGGCCCTCGCGCCCGCAGGCGCAGCAATTCCTGCACGAACGACGGTTTGAGCCCTTCGATCCGCGCTTCTCCGTAGATGCGTTCGATGTCGGCGTCCATCGCGTCCAGCAGCCGTTTGAGCGGCCGCCACCGGCCGCGCTCGGTCGGGTCGAGTTCCGCGTCTCCTGCCATCGGGCCACTATAACAGCACTTATATAAGCACTGTTACATCTTTTTTCCGCCCGGAAACCCTCACTTCAGGAGGGATTCGGCGGTATAAACCAAGTCATGAGCGGTCCCGCGATCGACCCGGCAGGATTCCCGAGCGGCCCGGCAGGGCGACGATTCGCCGTGCTCAACGACTCGCCCGTCGGCGAGGGAGGCAACGAGGACCTTCTCGAGGCCACGGCCACCGCGCACAACCTGGCCGATCTGATCCTCGCCTCGCGCGACACCGCGCCGTTCACCCTCGCCATCGACGCGGGCTGGGGCATGGGCAAGAGCAGCCTGCTCCGCCAGCTCGCCAAGGTGTTCGAGGCCGACCCCGCGGTCTCCACCGTCTGGTTCAACGCCTGGACCTCGGAAAAGGCCAGCGCGGTCGAAGGACTGATCAAGTCGGTGCTGCTCAGCTTCGACCGCAACGTGATCCGGCGCAGCGTGCGCGGTGTCCTGCGCCGCACGCACGTGGTCGGCGCGCTGCGTGCCACCGCGCTGGTCACCTCCAGCTTCCTCGGACTCCGCCAGGTGGTCGACGCCGTCTGGGCAGCGCTGGCCGTGGACGCCAAGTCCCGCAACGAGATCCGCGATGTCGTGCGCAGCATGGCCGAAGCCTGGCTGGCCAAGGGCGGCTCCGCGACCGGCCGGCGCCTGCTCGTCGTGTTCATCGACGATCTCGACCGCTGCTCGGACGAGCGGATCGTCGAGGTGTGCGAGGCCATCAAGCTCTACCTCGACGTGCCGGGCCTGGTCTTCGTCCTCGCCTGCGATCAGGCCGTGCTGTGGCAGGCCGTGGGTCGCTCCACCGGGAACGAGACGGTCACCGCCGGGCTCCGCTACCTGGAGAAGATCATCCAGATCAACTACCCGATCCCGCCGCCGAGCTCCTCACTGACGCGACGGCTCGTCGACGGGTACGTGGTCCGTTCCGGTACGGCCCACCTGTTCGACGACGCGATGAAGAAGATGCTGATCGAGCGCACCGGCCGCAATCCGCGCCGGATCAAGCGCGTGATCAACAGCTTCGTGCTCGAACACCACCTCAACCGTGCCTGGGACGAACTGGGCGCCGGAAACCTCGTCAAGATCATCCTGCTGCAGCACTTCTACCCGCAGTTCTACGGCATGCTGCTCAGCTTCGAGACCGCCGACCCGGTCCTGCGCTTCCTGGACTACCACGCCTTCCGGCAGGTGGTGAAGCAGGGCGGCGAGCGGGATTTCGCCGCCTGGCAGCGCCTGTTCACCGAAAGCGGGCTCAAACCACCGGACCAGGACGCCTCGCTGTCCGAACTGGGCGCCCGGATGGCCGAACTCGAACAGGAACTGCCCGTCATCTTCCCGGAACTGGCCACCGACAAGGAATTCGTCTCACTCGTCCACAGCCTGCCCGACTCCACCGGCCAGTGGCGCCGTCTGCTGCGCAAACCGCTGCTCGCCGACGGTCTCGGCCAGCCGGGCGTCGCCCTTCCCCAGGGCGAACCCGACGCGCTGGCCGGCATGCGCGTGCTGTGGATCGACGACCATCCGGAGGAAAAGGACTGGCTGGCCGACCAGATCATCAGCCGGGGCGCGCAGGTGGAACGGGTCACCGACATGCGGGCGGCCGTGGCCGCACTGGCCGGCCTGCAGCCCACCGTGGTGATCTCCGACGTGCGCCGGGGCCGCAACCAGCAAGCCGGTTTCGAGGGCCTCGAGTACCTGCAGGAACACAAGCTGTACGACGGGCCGGTCTACTTCTACGTCGGCCAGGTGACCCCGGCGCGGATCAGCCGCGCCCGCGAACTCGGCGCCGACGGCCTGACCTCCGATCCCCCGCAACTGCTCGCCTGGCTCTTCCAACTGGCCTCCGGCACCCCGCAGCAGGACCGGCAGGACGCCGACTACCGGCCCTTGCGGCGGCGGAACAGGTTCGTGCCCAGCCAGACCAAGGGGTCGTAACGTTTGTCCGCGACCCGCTCCTTCATCGGGATCAGCGCGTTGTCGGTGATGTGGATGCCCTCCGGGCACACCTCCGTACAGCACTTCGTGATGTTGCAGTAGCCGAGGCCGTGCTCGGCCTGCGCGGTCTCCCGCCGATCCGCCACGTCGAGCGGATGCATCTCCAGTTCGGCGATCCGCATCAGGTAGCGGGGGCCCGCGTAGTGCTGCTTGTTGTCCTCGTGGTCCCGGATCACGTGACAGACGTTCTGGCACAGGAAGCATTCGATGCACTTGCGGAACTCCTGCGAGCGCTCGACATCCACCTGCTGCATCCGGTATTCCCCCGGCGCCAGGTCCGGCGGCGGCGCGAACGCCGGGATCTCCCTGGCCTTGGCGTAGTTGAACGACACGTCGGTCACCAGGTCGCGGATCACCGGGAAGGTCCGCATCGGCGTCACCGTGACGACCTCGTTCTCGTCGAAGGTCGACATCCTGGTCATGCACAGCAGGCGGGGCCGTCCGTTCACCTCGGCCGAGCAGGAACCGCACTTGCCCGCCTTGCAGTTCCACCGCACGGCCAGGTCCGAGGCCTGGGTGGCCTGGATCCGGTGCAGGACGTCGAGCACTACCTCACCGTCGTTCACCTCGACCGTGAAATCGTGCAGCTGCCCACCCGCGGCGTCCCCGCGCCACACCCGGAAGCTCGCCTTGTACGTCATGCCGGCCTCCTGTGTTCTGCGGGACACCCGCACCCGGTCGGCCCGCATGACCGGCTCCGCCCATTTTCGATCATGCTGGCCTCCTGTGTTCTGCGGGACACCCGCACCCGGTCGGCCCGCATGATCGGCTCCGCCCATTTTCGATCATGCCGGCCTCCCCGGATGGGAAATGAGCTCATCCGCCGTGTAGTACTTGTCGAGCTCTCCGTAGTCGAAGAGCTCCAGCAGATCCGGTCGCATCGGCTCCTGGTCCTTCGCGGTCACCGTCACGCCCGGTGCCGTCGGGTCGTCGCTCGCCGCGGCGCACACCAGGAGCCGGTTGCGCCACTGGGCGTCCATCTGCGGGTGATCGTCCCGCGTGTGCCCGCCGCGGCTTTCCGTGCGCCTCAGCGCGGCCCGCGCCACGCATTCGCTGACCAGCAGCATGTTCCGTAGGTCGAGTGCCAGATGCCAGCCCGGGTTGAACTGCCGGTGCCCCTCCACGGCGATCCTGCGGATCCGGTGTTTGATCTCGTCGAGCTTCACGAGCGCCTGCTCGATCTCCTCGGCCCGCCGGATGATCCCGACGAGATCGTTCATCGACTGCTGCAACTCGCTGTGCAGGGTGTAGGGATTCTCCTCCACCCCCCGCGAAGGCGGATCGAACGGCGCCACCGCGGTCCTCGCCGCCTCGTCCACATCGGACCGCGCGATGCGCGGCCGTTCAGTCAGCGATTCGACGTAGTCCGCGGCGCCCAGACCGGCCCGGCGCCCGAAGACCAGCAGATCGGACAGCGAGTTGCCGCCCAGCCGGTTCGAACCGTGCATCCCGCCGGAACACTCCCCGGCCGCGAACAGGCCCGGCACCGAGGAGGACGCGGTGTCCGGATCGACCTCGATCCCGCCCATCACGTAATGGCAGGTGGGGCCGACCTCCATCGGCTCCGCGGTGATGTCCACGTCGGCCAGTTCGCGGAACTGGTGGTACATCGAGGGAAGCCGCTTCTTGATCTCCTCCGCGCCGAGCCTGCTCGCGATGTCGAGGTACACCCCGCCGTGCGGGGACCCCCGGCCGGCCTTGACCTCCGTGTTGATCGCCCTCGCCACCTCGTCGCGGGGCAGGAGATCCGGCGTGCGCCGGTTGTTCTCCTGGTCGGTGTACCAGCGGTCGGCCTCTTCCTCGCTTTCGGCGTACTGGCCCTTGAACACCTCGGGTACGTACTCGAACATGAACCGGTCGCCCTGCGAGTTCTTCAGCACGCCGCCGTCCCCGCGCACGCCTTCGGTGACGAGGATCCCCTTCACGCTCGGCGGCCACACCATGCCGGTCGGATGGAACTGGACGAACTCCATGTTGATCAGCGCGGCCCCGGCACGCAGCGCGAGCGCGTGCCCGTCGCCGGTGTACTCCCAGGAGTTCGAGGTGACCTTGAACGACTTGCCGATGCCGCCGGTGGCCAGCACCACCGCGGGCGCCTCGAACAGGACGAACCGGCCGCTCTCCCGCCAGTACCCGAACGCTCCCGCGATCCGGCCCCCGTCCTTCAGCAGCTCGGTGATCGTGCACTCGGCGAACACCTTCAGCTTGGCCTCGTAGTCGCCGAAGGCCCGGAAGTCCTCCTGCTGCAACGAGACGATCTTCTGCTGCATGGTGCGGATCAGCTCGAGCCCCGTCCGGTCGCCCACGTGGGCCAGCCGGGGATAGGTGTGCCCGCCGAAGTTGCGCTGGCTGATCCGGCCGTCCGGAGTCCGGTCGAACAGCGCGCCGTAGGTCTCCAGCTCCCACACCCGGTCCGGCGCCTCCCTGGCGTGCAGTTCGGCCATCCGCCAGTTGTTCAGGAACTTGCCGCCGCGCATGGTGTCACGGAAGTGCACCTGCCAGTTGTCGTGCGGGTTCGCGTTGCCCATCGAGGCCGCGCAGCCGCCCTCGGCCATGACCGTGTGCGCCTTGCCGAACAGCGATTTGCACACGACCGCGACCGAAAGGCCGCGCTGTCTGGCTTCGATGACTGCCCGGAGACCGGCACCCCCGGCACCGATCACCACCACGTCGTAACTGTGCCGTTCGACCTCGGTCATAATCGCGGGCCACCGTTCTTCACTGTCTTCGTTGTCAGTTCACGAATCGCGGGTCGGGGAAGACGCCGCTGGACACCAGCATCACGTAGAGGTCCGTGAGCACCAGCGTCCCCAGCGTGGTCCAGGCCAGTTGCATGTGCCGGACGTTGAGCCTGCTGACCTGCGTCCACAGCCAGTACCGCACCGGATGGCCGGAGAAGTGCTTGAGCCGTCCGCCGGTGATGTGGCGGCAGGAATGGCAGGACAGGGTGTAGGCCCACAGCAGCGCCACGTTGCCGGTCAGGATGATGTTGCCCAGCCCGAAGCCGAAACCACCGGTCCGGCCGTGGAACGCGAGAACCGCGTCGTAGGTGTTGATCAGGGAAACGATCATCGCCACGTAGAAGAAGTAGCGGTGCACGTTCTGGACGATGAGCGGAAGGCGCGTTTCCCCGGTGTATTTCGCGTGCGGCTCGCCCACCGCGCAGGCCGGGGGCGAGAACCACACCGAACGGTAATAGGCCTTCCGGTAGTAGTAGCAGGTCAGCCGGAATCCGAGCAGGAACGGCAGCACCACGAAACCGAGCGGGATGAAACCCGGCAGCGCGCCGATCGGCGTCCCGAAATGGCTGGAGCCGGGCACGCACGAAGTGCTCAGGCAGGGCGAGTAGAACGGCGTGAGGTAGTGGTATTCGGGGACCCAGTAGGCGGTCCGCACGAACGACCGGATCGTCGCGTAGACGACGAAGGCGGCCAGCCCGAGATCGGTGACCAGGGGCGGCAGCCACCAGCGGTCGGTGCGCAGGGTCCGTTCGGCGATCCGGGCCCGCCCGCCCAC
>NZ_VJWX01000116.1 GCF_007713715.1 Amycolatopsis rhizosphaerae | reverse complement strand
GACAAGACCGGTGCCCTGACCGCGTCCGGTGCCGACTACGTGCTCGTGGACGCCTGTGGACCGCTGGCGGCGGGTCTGCACTCGGTCTGGCCCGGGGGACCGGACCACGTTCTGGATCTCGTCGGGGCGGTGACGGCGGTGGACTCGCTGCACCTGGTCCGCCCTGGCGGGACGGTGTGTGTGACGGGCTCGCTCAGCGGGTGGCTGATCCCGGACTTCGAACCGATAGCGATGATCCCGTCGGGAACCAGGCTCACGGCCTTCCACAGCGACAACCTCAAGGGCAGCGCGGGCAGGCCCGTCTTGCAGCGGATCGTCCACGAGGTCGAGGCAGGCGTCTACCGGCCCAACGTCGACCGCGTCTTCGGCCTGGACGACATCGTCGCGGCCCACCGGCACATGGAGAACAACCAAGCCACAGGGAAGGTCGTCCTGGTCCCGTGAGGTGCCCCCTCACGGCAACCAACGTTGCTGGACGTGGTCCTAGCTGCCGGGGCCGCCGGGCGGGTCGAGCGGCAGGGTACGGCCCAGGATCGCGAACGGCCTGGGGTCACCGGCGAAATGGTAGTCGCGGAGCACGTCGACGAAACCGAGCCGCCGGTACAGCCGCCAGGCGCGGGTGGGACCCTCCGGAGTGGACAGCAGGACGTGCCGGTCCGGCACGCCCTCCAGCAGTTGCCGCAGCAGCACCTCGCCGATGCCCGCGCCCTGGTTCCCGGGCCGCACGTGGATCTCGGTCAGTTCGAAGTAGTCGCCCAGCCAGGCTTCGGCGGCCGCTTCGCCGCTGCGCTTGACCAGGCCGCGCCGCACCTGCTCGTGCCACCACTGGCCCGGATTGCCGCGGTAACCGTAGGCGATGCCGAGCATCCTGCCTTCGGCGTCCAGCGCGGCCACCCCGCGCCAGCCCTCGCGCAGGGCATGGGTGAGCCACATCGGTGCCCGCTGCTCGGCGGTCGACGGCGGGTAGCGCATCGCCTCGACGTAGATCGCCAGCGCCTCCCGCAGGCGGTCGCGGAAATCGTCGGCGGACAGGCGAACGAACTGTGCTGCCACGGTGGTCATGCACCCGGCTCCGCGGCGACGTCCGCGGCCCGCCCGCCGGTGAGGGTGAGGAGATCGTCGAAGGTGGTGGGGAAGACGGACTTGGCGTGCCCGGCGGCGGCCCACACCACCTCGTACCGCCGCAGGGCGGTGTCCACCAGCGTCGGCACGGGGCTGGGGTGCCCGGTGGGGGCCACTCCGCCGATGACCTGCCCGGTGTGCTCCTTGACGAAGGCGGGGCTGGCCTTTTCCACCGAGGTGGCGCCGGCGAGCGCCGCGAGCGTGGCGGTGTCCGCGCGGTGCGCGCCGGAGGTCAGCGCCAGCAGGGGTGCCTCGCGGTCGGGGAAGACGGCGCGGAAGATCAGGCTGTTCGCGATCGCCCCGACCTCGACCCCGAGCGCTTCGGCGGCCTGCGCGGCGGTGCGCGCTTCGGCGGGGAGAACGCGGATTCCCTGCGCGGCATCGTGCAGGCCCGCCTCGGCGAGCGCCGCGGCGACCTTCGCTATCGCCGGGTGGTCGAAGCTGCTCATACCGATATGAGATCACGAGCCGGCCTCGGCGGGCGATGCCGTGTCCCTTAGGAGCGCCTCGCCCGGCCGGTCACCACACCGGCCACCACGGCGACCACGGCCACCGCGAGCGCGATCCAGGCGACGGCGGCCGAAGGTGCGCCGCTGCTCGTGCCCGCGACCGTGGTGAGCGTGAACCGCACCGAACCCTTGACCTGGTCGCCGTCGTCGGAGACGACCGTGTAGTCGAGCACGTAGGCGCCGGCCGGGCCGTCGGCCCGCACCCCAACGGTGACGGTCGAGCCGTCGACGGTCGCCTTGCCGACCGTCCACCGCGCACCGCCGGGCCCGGTCACCCTGACCGGGTCCGCGGGCAGGGTGACGGCCTCGCCGAACTTCAGCCGCACCTGCTGGGGCGCCGCGGACAGCGACGCCCCGTCGGCCGGATCACTGCTTTCGAGTCCGGTGTGGGCCATCGCCACCGGTGCGGCGGCCACCAGGGCCGCGACGGCGAGCACCAGCGAAACGGACAGACGCCTGAGCAGCATGGCGGAAACGACCTTCCTTCGTGCCGGGTCTTCTCGCCCGTCCAGGTCGCCCGCTCGCGCCGGAAAGTTCCCCCGCCGGTCAGGCGGGAGCCAGCAGCCCGTCCAGCACCCCGGACTTGACGTCGTCGACCAGCACCCGCAGCTGTCCGGACGGCGTCGATTTTTCGGTTCTGCCCGTCATTTTTTGCTATCCCGTCTCGATCTTATCGAGCCACGGCTCGCCCTTCTGGCGACGATACGATTCGTCGCACCTTGCGCAGTTCTTTTGAATGTACGGCGGCCTGCGGGTGACCTCGTCGCTACTCGGACACAGGTGATCCCGAGGTACCTGCTGGTAGCACCATAGGCAGTCGTGCAGGCCGGGACGGCACTTCGGTTTTCGCCGCCGATGGGCCATTGGGGTGATTGTGATAACCGACATCCGGTCCTCTGCGTCCCTGTCAAGGCTATCCACACCTTCGGGTGACACCTCGGAACCGCAGGCCGGAACGCGACGACCAGCACGGCGACGGTCGGATAGCAAGATCATCGCGAAGGGAGGTGCATTGTGAAGGGTTGCTGTGGGAACTCGTGCGGCTCGTGCTCGGGATCGGGCTGCGGCTGCTGCTCCGGGTGCAAGTGAACTGATTCGGCGCCGCAGGTGGGCCCCGGTGCATGGAGACCGATTCCGCACCGGGGCCCTTCGCGTCGCGCACTGCTTCTGCGCCAAAGGGTGGTGAGGGACCCCCTCGCGCACGTCAGCAAGGTCAGTGGTGTGACGCCGGACCGGTGGGCGGCGCGGCGGACCGGCCCGGCGTGACGCTGTGCAGGTCGCCCTCCCCGCGGCCCTGGTTCCGCGGCTCACCCGATCGTGTGGCGCGCCGCCGGAGGGCGGGCGTGCCGAGGCCCACGGCGAGGCCCGCGACGACGACGGCGATACCGAACCAGACGAACGGGGTGGAGGGGCCGCCCCCGGCGAGGGCGGCCGCAACCGGGGCGACACCGGTGAGCAGACCGACCCGGTCCGAACCGAGCGCGGCCACCGTCGAGTACCACAGCAGGAAGGCGACCGCGGTCACCAGCACCGCCAGGTAGCCGATGGAGGCCCACTGGATCGGGGTGAGCGAGGCCGCGGCGCCCTCGCCCTCGGTGACGAGCCCCAGTACCAGCAGCATCGCGGCGCCCATCCACACCGAATGCAGCGACACCCCCCATGCGCCGTGCCGTGGCAGCACCGGCACGGCGAGCAGGGTGAACCCGGCTTCGCAGAGCAGGGTGACCACGGCCCAGCCGATCCCGGCCGCATCGGCCCGGCCGATGCCCGCCACCAGCACGCTCCCGGCGGTGACCACGGCCGCGGCCGCGAGGACCCGGCGGCTGGGCCGCCGCCGTTCCAGCAGCGGGCCCGCCAGGCCGAGCACGACGGGCACGCACGCGACGGCGACCGCCGGTTCCGCATGGGCGACCCCGTGCACGACGGCGACGTTGAACAGCACGAGCCCACTGGCGGCGACCCCGGCCAGCCACAGCCATTCCCGGCCCCGCGGCCGCCGGATCGGTGCCCCGGTGAGCTTCGCGAGCCCCAGCAGGATCAGTGAGGCCAAGGCGTACCGGAGTGCCTGGGCGGTGAGCAGCGGCGCGGTGGTCAGGGTGCGGGACACGCCGACGCTGCTGCCGACCAGCGCCATCGCGCAGATCCCCGTGAAAAGGCTCCGCGCCCGGGAAACGATCTCCATACCGGTCAGCCTGGCGTCAGAATGGTCCGGTGGACAGGTCCAAAGACGCCGCCGGTGACAGGTCCAAAATCGGCGCCGACTTCCTCCAGCTGAACCTCGCCGAAGCCCCGTCCGGCGGTGTGACCGACTGGCTCACCACGCGGCTGCGGCTCGCCATCGCGCAGGGCCGCCTCCCGGTGGGCACCCGGCTGCCGCCCAGCCGGGTGCTCGCGGCGGAACTGCGGGTTTCCCGCGGCGTGGTCACCGAGGTCTACCAGCGTCTCGCCGAGGACGGGCAGGTCGCGGGCCGGGGCCGTGCGGGCACCGTGGTGGTCGCCGCGCCCGCCGCGCCGGCACCGGTGGAGGTGCCGATGCGTGCCGCGTCGGCCGCGGTGTTCACCGCGGAACCGGAGGCCGGGATCATCGAGTCGTTACGCGCCATCCCGGCCCGGATCGACCTTTCGCCCGGGGTGCCGGATCTGGCCGCCTTCCCGCGCACCGCTTGGCTGCGGGCCGAACGCAAGGTGCTGGGTGAGCTGTCGCCCGCGGAATTCGGCTACGGCGATCCTCGCGGCGCACCGGCCTTCCGGCGGGCGGTGGCGGACTGGCTGGCCCGGTACCGCGGGATCGCGGTGAGCCCGGAGGAAGTGACCATCATGGCCGGTGTCGCGCAAGCGCTGGGACTGCTGGCGCAGGTCCTGCGGGACGAGGGGATCGGCACCGTCGCCGTGGAGGACCCCAGCTCGCTGGGGGCGCGGCTCTACCTGCGGGGCCGGGGGATGCGCACGCCGCCGATCCCGGTGGACTCCGGCGGCCTGGTGGTCGGTGAGCTGCGGGCCTCCGGGGCGCCCGCGGTGCTGCTGACCCCGGCGCACCAGTTCCCCACCGGCGTTGTCCTCGACGGGCAGCGTCGGCGTGAGCTGCTGAGCTGGGCGCGCGAGGGCGGTCTGGTCATCGAGGACGACTACGACGCCGAGCACCGCTACGACCGGCCGCCGGTGCCCGCGCTGCGCTCGATGCTCGCCGAGGTCTGCTACGCCGGGAGCGTGTCGAAGCTGCTGGCCCCGGCGCTTCGAGTGGGTTGGCTGCTGGTGCCGGAGAAGTACCGGGACGCGGTGGTGGCGGCCAAGCGCGACGCCGATCTCGGCAACGCGATCCTGCCGCAGCTGGTACTGGGGGAGCTGATGACCTCGGGGGAGCTGGAACGGCAGTTGCGCCTGCTGAGGCGGCGGCACCGGCGCCGCCGGGACGCGATGATCGAGGCGATCAGGACCTGGCTGCCGGACGCGCGGGTGCACGGCGCGGCCGCCGGCCTGCACCTGGTGATCACCTTCGACGACGGGTTCGCCGACACCGAACTGGCGGCGGCCGCGCTCGACCGGGGCGTGAAGGTGCAGCCGCTGTCGTGGCACCGGCAGCGACCGGGGAACCCGGGGCTCGTGCTCGGGTACGCGGCGAACTCGGCCTCGGCCATCGCCGAGGGGGTCGAAACGCTGGGCAACCTGCGAAGACGCTTGAGTCAGGTCACCATGTCGGGGACTTGAACGAACATCTGTTCGAAGTTACGCTGGACCTTGCTCGAACAAAGGTTCGACACCCGGTGGAGCGTTCGCCGGTGAGATGCCCGGTGCCGGGGCGGGGGAAGCGCCTCGGCACCGGGGACTCGCCACCATCGTCACGAACAGGGAGGGGCCATGTCCGTTACCGCCGCGTCGCGCAGCGGAGCGCACCAGCCCGTGCTGCCACTGCCGTTGCGGCCACCTGCGGCACCCGCCGCGGTGGCCCTGTTGAAGGAGGCCCAGCGCGGCCTCACCGAAGCCGAGTACGCCACGGACCCGGCGCCGAGGTTCATCGCTTCCTACCTGGCCGCCCTGCGCGCCGGAGCCGCGGTCCTCGCGGCCCGTGGCCGGCCGCACCGGGGCCGTGCCCGCCCGGCCAGCGTCTGGGTCCTGCTCGAAGCCGCCGCCCCGGAACTGGGTGAGTGGGCCGCGTTCTTCGCCGCGAACTCGGCCACCCAGGCCGCCGCGCAGGCCGGGATCACGCGCCGCATCACCGCCCGCTCCGCCGACGACCTGCTCCGCCAGGCCGCCCAGTTCCTCGTGCTGGCGGACCGGATCGTGCAGGGCAGGCGGGTCAGCGATGGCCTGCCGCTCCCCCGGCAGTGCGGCACGCCCGCGGGCCGGGGAAGGACCCCGAGCGGCTGATGGCCGGGAAAGCGTTGATCGAGCACGGCCGCTTCCTGGAGGTGCTCGGGATCGAAGTGGAACTGCTCGCCGAGGCGGCCAAGGCGGCGCCGGTGGACACCCCGGTGCCCGCCTGCCCCGGGTTCACCATCGGCGAGGTCGCCCGCCATGTCGGCGGGGTCTACCGGGTCGCCCGCCGGTGGCTCACCGGCGGGGAAGCGCCCCGGGAATGGCCGCGGAATCCGGCGCCGGGACAGTCCCTTGAGGACTACCTGCGGACGGGGCTGGCGGAGTTGCTCGGCGAACTGTCCGGGCATGACCCGCGGGAGCGGGCCGCCGGATGGTGGCCGCAGGACCAGACCTACGGCTTCTGGATGCGCCGGCTGGCCCACGAAACCACGGTCCACCGGTACGACGTGCAGGAGGCGGCGGGCACGCCGATCACCCCGATCGCCGAGGACCTCGCGACGGACGGCGTGGACGAGGCCCTCACGGTCTGGTTCGGCGGGCGGCTGCCGATGCTCGGCCTGTCGGGCACCACCGGCAGATCCGTCGCCGTCCAGGTCGCCGGACACCACTGGATCGCCCGGGCGGGGCCCGGGCAGACCGAAGCCCGGCGCTGCTCCGCCGAGGAGGCCGCGCAGGCCGACGGACTCGTCTCCGGCTCGCCGATGCCCGTCTACCTGTGGTCGTGGGGAAGACAGGGGCACCAGTCGGTCACCTGGGACGGCGACGAGGACGCCATCGGGCAGTTCTGGGCGTTGCTGAGGCTGGCCACCCGATAGTTTCAGGACGTGGGGAAGCGTTGCTGGACAAGGGAAATCCGGGGTGCCGCGCTCGCGCGGCACCCCGGGGGCCGCCCGCGTGGCGCCCCACCGCCCGATTTCAGTGGAAGCGCCGCCGGTAGACCGCGGAGCGGATTTTGCTGATCGCGGAGTCGAGTTCACCCAGGGCGGTCCGCAACCGGGTCCCGAGTTCGTCGCGGTCGCTCATCGGCATCGCGGCGTGCAGGGCCATCGCGGCGTGGAAAAGGTGCGTGTCGATGATCTGCCCGAGTTCCAGTGCGATCTCTTCGTGGTGGACGGGCGCGGACGGTTCCGGAGAGCCGGGCACCTGCGTCGCGGTGCGCGTGTGTTCCCCAGTGTGTTCCCAGGACCGGTTATCGCTACTCACGGTGCCGTTCCCTCCTCTCGCCGCGCTTGCGGGAGGCGCGCGAGGCGTGCGGCGGCATCACCGCTGTCTCGTGGATTGACCCACAACCAGAGCCTAGAGCGAAGCGTTCGCCGCCACCAGGTTCGTCCGCGCGATCGCTCCGGCCGCCGCCCGGCGTCGCACCCGTCGTCGTGTTTCGGTCGCGTTGCGTAGTCGATCCCAGTCCTGACAAGGGCGAAACACGGATGTCCTCGACCAGCAACAACCGGGGGCGACCGTGATGGAATGGAGATTCGGCGTGCTCGACGGACAACCGCTGCGGAACCGCCCGAGACCTGGCCCGCGGCGCTGGCGACGGAAACCACCTCGGCCACCTGGCGGCTGCGGATCCGGATGGACGACCGCCCGGGCATGCTCGCCCGGATCGCCATCCGCATGGCCGACCTGGAGTGCAACATCCTCGGCCTGACCGTGCTGCCCGTCCCCGGGGGCGTGCTCGACGAGATGGTGATCCGGCCCGCCACCGGGCTGACCAAGGACCAGCTCGTCCGCGCGATCCGGGACGAGGGCTGCGAGTGCTCCGCGATCGCGGACGGCGACATCCGGGAACTGGTGGACGCCTCGGCGGCCACGCTGGCCTCGGCGGGACGGGCGATCGAAGACCCGTCGCGGTACGCCGAAGTGCTGCGCGAAGTCCTTTCCGCGGACCTGGTGACCGTGGTGCCACTGACCGAGGCGAACCCCGGTCGCACCGAGAGCGGTCATCGCGCCGTGTTCACCGTCGACAGCGACCGTGCGCTCGTGGCGCGCCGCCGATGGGCGCCGTTCGTGCAGCTGGAACTCACCCGCGCCGAAGCACTGCTCGGCCTGTTGGACAGCGCGCGGGCCAATGTGGCCGGTCCCGCCGTGGCGACCTGCGCCGACGGCACCGCCATCGTGTTGCGACAGGGAATGCCCGGTGACGCGGAAGCCGTCTCCGCACTGCACGGCCGCTGCTCGATGGAAACGCTGTTCCAGCGCTACCACACCGGCATGCGCAGCATGCCGCGCCGCTGGCTGCACCGGCTGCTCGTGCCGCCACGCGGAATCAGCCTGCTCGCGATCTGCGGGCGCGAGGTCGTCGGCCTCGGTCAGCTCATCCCCGGCGCATCCGGGGAGATCGCGGAGATCTCGCTGCTGGTGCAGGACGCATGGCAGCGCAACGGGGTCGGCACGGCGCTGATGGCCCGGCTGGGTGTCATCGCGGCCGCCCGCGGGCACCGAAGGCTGATGGCGGTCTCGCTCCCCGGGCGGGACAGCGTCTATCGCACCGCGATCCGGGCCGGGCTCGTTCCCGAACCGCCGGAGGAGGAGGGCCTGCTGCGGATCAGCCTGCCGGAACGGGCAGTGCCACGCGTGCCCGACAGGTGTTAGGAGGTGACGCCGCGCAGTCGCTTTCATGTCCCTGCTCCGACGAGAAACGGACCCATCGCCGCAGGCGGCGACGTTTGCCAACCCCGAACCATGGTGAGGACTACTCACAGCCGGAGAAGATCGTCGAGCGCGCGCCTGGGCCCCGATCCAGAATCGGTACCGATAGACGCGCACGCACACAGGCTCCGGCTCCGTGTGAGAGCCGGGACCTGTGTCGTCACTGGCCCCGGGTAGCGCCCTCGGGCCACACCACGGTGACCGGCACGCCGTGTTCACGGGCTGCGGCGACCACGTCCGCTGTGCCGCCGTAACCACGGGCTGGAAGGCCGTCCCACACCGCCAGCAGTTCGTCGACCTCCTTGAGGAGGCGGACACTGCCGTCCTGGTGCGCCTCGGACGTCGACTCCACGTGGTCGAGCTGGATCACCTCGCCAGCGCTCGCCATGAGCCGGTCGTACACGGGATGGTGCTCGACGGGCAGGCCTTCCCGGTACTTCGCGGCCGGTACGACCACGACCAGATCTCCGCCGGCTTGGAGGACCGCCTCGGCGAACAGGGCGTCCGCGCCGTCGGCGATGCAGGAGTACCCGACAAGGCCGCCGTCCGTGCGCCGCGCGACCTCTGTCCGCAACGCCTGGTCCACGAGGCGGACCGTGTCCGGCGGCAGGCCGCGGTGTCCGCTGATGCCCAGCTTCACCATTTCGTCTCCGTGTCGTAGAGCGCAGCTTCGAGGTCGATGGGCCGGTGGTTGGCGAGACTCAAGATTCAGACCCATCGTCGCAGGTGGCGAAACTAGCGGCGCCAGAACCAGTCGTGCTTCCTGGCCTCGCTCAGCGCCTCCCGTTTGCGATCCTTCGCCAGCCGGTCCAGGTACAGCATCCCGTCGAGATGGTCGGTCTCGTGCTGGAGACACTGCGCCAGCACGTCCTTTCCCTCCACCACAACGGGTTCGTTGCGGATGTCCACACCGCGGACCACGGCCCGCTTCGCGCGGACGACCGGGAACCGCAGCTCGGGTACCGACAGGCAGCCTTCGCCGATCTCGTGGGTCTCCTCGGACAGTTCCACGATCTCGGGATTGATCACGTATCCGGTCAGGCCGTCGACGTCGTAGCTGAACACGCGGAGCCCCACGCCGATCTGCGGTGCCGCCAGGCCTGCCCTGCCCGCGGGCTTGACCGAGTCGAGCAGGTCGGTCACCAGTTGCTCGACCGCCCGGTCGAACCGGGTCACCGGGTCGCAGGGCGTCTTCAGTACCGGATCCCCGAAGTACCGCAGGTCCCGCATCGCCATCGTCGCTCATCCTCTCTGCCGGTCCCGAGTTTACGGTGTGCCCCGGAACCGCCCGCCGAACGCCGGACGGGGGCGGCGGTTCGTTCACGCGCGCAGGCGAAGCCCCTTCGGCGTGGCGCGAAAGCCGGCGTCGCGCAGGATCTCGGCCAGTGCCGAGGTCAGCGCCTGCTCCCCGTCGGCACGCTGCACCGCGAGCTGACCCAACCAGCCTTCCCGCACCGCGCCGGCCAGAGCCTGAGCGGCCGCGCGCAGGGAGGTTTCGTTGTCCGTGAAGGAAAGCAGTGACCGGCCGCCGCGTTCGACGTAAAGGACGGGCCGCCCGTCGACCAGCACCACCAGCGCACCGGCCTTACGCGCGGGACGGTGTTTCGTCTCACCCGCCGGGGCGGGCCAGGCGAGCGCGGCCCCGTAGGGCTGGGCCGGATCCGTCGCCGCGAGCACCACGGCGTCCACCGGGCGGCGACCCGGGGTGGTGTCCGACAGGGCCCGCAACCGGTCCACCGCCCCGCGCGCCGCGAACTGGGCCGCGCCGAGACCCTCGACGACGTAACCCCGGATGACCTGCCCGGAATCCTCCATTCCCCGCAGAACCTTGTAGATCCCGGAAAAACCGCCGGTCACCCGTTCCGTTTCCAGTGCGCCCCGGGTCAGCACCCCGTGCCGTTCGAGGAACGCCTCCGTCCGCGCGTAGGTGCGCCGGGTCGGGTCCGTTTCGCGTAACGGGGTGAGCCCCCAACGGCCCGCCACGGTCGGCGGGCCGGTGCGCGAGGGCATCGCGGGACGGCCCGCCCGCATGCGGGCATAGCGGCCCCGCGGTGCGGACTGGCGCGGTTTGTGCGCCGCGCCGCGGCCGGACACCAGAGCGCGCACCGGGCCGAGCGTGTCGCCGGTGACCTGCCCCGCCCAGACCAGATCCCACAGGGCCGCCACCACTTCGGCGTCGTTCGGCGCCTGGTCCACCAGCGGGGACACCCGGTCCACCAGCTGCCGGAAGAACAGCGCCCCACCCTCCAAAACGGACAGTACGGCTTCGTGGAGCGGACCGTCGGGCGGATTTTCCTCGAGCTCGGGCAGAAGCAGGTCGGCCACATCGGACGGAGCCAGCGCGAGCCAGCCGTCGTTGCCCGCCAGCGTGCCGCACCCGGCCCAGGTCACCTCGCCCGCCGTGGTCAGCTCGTCCAGCAGTGCCGGGTAGTAGCCGGGCAGGCGACTCGGCAGGATCAGCGACTCCACCGCACTCGCCGGCAGGGGAGCTCCCGCGAGTTGCTCCACCACCGACAGCACGTCGTCCGCGGTGGGCGCGGCCCGCAGCCGGGCCCCGATGCCGTGCCAGGACGGGAGGAACCGGCCCAGCGCGGCCGGTTCCACCGGTTCCACCTCGGCCCGCAGCCGCGCGAGCGAGGCGCGGCGCAGCCGGCGCAGGACGGCGGCGTCGCAGTATTCCACCCCGACACCGTGGGTGTCGGGATGGCCGACCGGGCTCAGCTCGCCGCGGACCAGCCGCCCTTCGGCGGTCAGCCGGTCCAGCACCCCCGCGACGACCGCGGTGCCCAGCCCGAAACGTTCGGCGGCCTGCCGGGCCGGAAACGGCCCGCGGGTGCGGGCGTAGCGCGCCAGTAGATCGCCGAGCGGATCGGCGACCGGTTCGGTGAACGCCTCGGGCACGCCGATCGGCAGGGCCACCCCCAGCGCGTCCCGTACCCGGCCCGCATCTTCGATCGCCAGGTACCGTTCGGAACCGGCGATGCGCACCGGGATCGCCCGGCGCTGCGCGACGAGCTCGTCGAACCAGCCGTTCTGGATTCCCCGGGCGGCTCCCTCGTCCACGGACAGATCCCCGAGGAAGCGCAGCAGGTCCGCGGCGTCTTCGACCGACCGGGCGTGCCGGTCCGGCTCGAGCCGCTGCAGCGACCGCTCGACCTCGGCCACCACCTCGGGATCGAGCAGTTCGCGGATCGCCTCGGTGCCCAGTAGTTCGGCCAGCAGGGCCGAATCCAGCGACAGCGCGGCGGCCCGCCGCTCCGCCAGCGGTGCGTCCGTCTCGTAGAGGAACATCCCGACGTAGCCGAACATCAGGCTGCGGGCGAACGGTGAGGCGGCGGGGGTCTCCACCTCGACCACCCGGACCCGCCGTGCCCGGACCTCGCTCATCAGCTCGCGCAGGCCACCGACGTCGTAGACGTCCTGCAGGCATTCCCGCATGGCCTCCAGTACCACCGGGAACCGTTCGTACTTCGCCGCCACCGCCAGCAACTGGGCGGCGCGCTGCCGCTGCTGCCACAGCGGGGTGCGCCGCCGGGGATCGCGCCGGGGGAGCAGCAGCGACCGCGCTGCGCACTCGCGGAACCGGGCCGCGAACAGGGCCGAACCCCCCACCTCGGCGACGATGAGCTGCTCGACCTCCTCCGGGTCGATCAGCACGTCGTCCGCGCCGATGGTCACCTCGGCGCCGCTGTCGTCCAGCGCGTCGGGCAGGCGCAGCACGATACCGTCGTCGGCGTGCATGACCTGGGCGTCGAGGCCGCGGTTCTCCCGGAGCCGGGCCGCGATCGCCAGCGCCCACGGCGCGTTGACCTGCGCGCCGAACGGGGAGTGTACGACGACCCGCCAATCCCCGAGCTCGTCGCGGAACCGCTCCAGCAGGATGGTCCGGTCGTTGGGGATGTGCCGGGTGGCGGCGCGCTGCTCGTCCAGGTAGGCCAGCAGGTTGTTCCGTGCCCGTTCGTCGAGCCCGGCCGCCGCGGCCCGTTCCCCGGCCCCCTGGCTGTCTGATGTGGACAGTTCGCGGACGAAGGACCCCAGCGCGCGGCCGAGTTCGAGCGGCCGCCCCGGTGCGTCGCCCTTCCAGAAGGGCATCCTGGCCGGCTCGCCCGGTGCCGGTACCACGATCACGCGGTCGTGGGTGATGTCGGTGACCCGCCACGACGAGGTGCCGAGCAGGATCGTGTCACCGACGCGGGACTCGTAGACCATTTCCTCGTCCAGCTCGCCCACGCGCGAACCGGGCGCGCCCTCGTCTCCCGGGGTCATCACGGTGAACAGGCCGCGATCGGGGATGGTCCCGCCCGAGGTGACCGCCAGCCGCTGCGCACCCGGGCGGCCGCGCAACTGCCCGGTGACCCTGTCCCAGGTGATCCGGGGACGGAGTTCGCCGAACTCCTCGCTCGGGTACCGGCCCGCCAGCATGTCGAGCACGGCGAGCAGGGCGTCGTCGGGCAGTGCGGTGAACGGCGCCGCGCGGCGCACCAGTGCGCCGAGTTCGGGCACCGTCCACGGCTCCAGCGCGACCATCGAGACGATGTGCTGGGCCAGCACGTCCAGGGGGTTGCGCGGATAGCGCACCGCTTCGATGGCGCCGGCGGACATCCGCTCGGACACCACCGCGCAGGACACCAGATCGCCCCGGAACTTCGGGAACATCACGCCGGTGGACACCGCGCCCACGTGGTGTCCGGCGCGGCCGATCCGCTGCAGTCCCGAGGCCACCGTGGGCGGTGCCTCGATCTGCACCACGAGATCGACCGCCCCCATGTCGATGCCCAGTTCGAGCGAGGAGGTGGCGACCACACAGGGCAGGCGGCCCGATTTCAGGTCCTCTTCGACCCTGGTGCGCTGCTCACGGGACATGGAGCCGTGATGCGCCATGGCCACCGTGGGCGCGGCTCCCGTGGCCAGTCCGGACTCGCCGATCGCCTCGGCCGGAAATCGTTGTCCCGCTTGCAGTTCCGTCTGCTCGGCGGCCAGTTCGTTGAGCCGGGCCGTCAACCGCTCGGCGAGCCGGCGGGAGTTGGCGAACACGATGGTCGACCGGTGCCGCCGGATCAGCTCCAGCACCCGCTCCTCCACCGCGGGCCAGATCGAGGGACGGCGCGCCGGGGCCCCGATCTCCTCCCCTTGGCCGATCCCGTCCTCGCCCGGCAGCGGCACGGCGCCGGGCGAGCCCGCGGCCGTGTCCAGGTTGGTCATGTCCTCGACCGGGACCTCGACCCGCACCTCGATCGTCTTCGCCGACTTCGGCTGGACCACCCGGACCGGCCGCCCACCGCCGAGGAAGGCACTCACCTCGTCCACCGGGCGGACCGTCGCGGACAGCCCGATCCGCTGCGCGGGCCGGGGCAGCAGCGCGTCCAGCCGCTCGAGCGACAGCGCCAGATGGGCCCCCCGTTTGCCGCCCGCCACCGCGTGCACCTCGTCCACGATCACCGTCCGGACACCCCGCAGCGATTCGCGGGCGGCGGAGGTGAGGATCAGGAACAGCGATTCCGGGGTGGTCACCAGGATGTCCGGCGGGGTCCGGCCGAACGAGCGGCGCTCCGCGGCCGGGGTGTCGCCGGTGCGCATGCCCACCGTGATCTCGGGCGGGGTCCGGCCGAGCCGCCGGGCCGCCTGCGAGATGCCCGCCAGCGGGGCCCGCAGGTTCCGCTGCACGTCCACCGCCAGCGCCTTCAACGGTGAGACGTAGAGGACCCGGCAGCGCCGGGCCGGGGTTTCCGGGGGCGGTCCCCAGGCGAGGCGGTCCAGCGCCCACAGAAACGCCGCCAGCGTCTTCCCCGAGCCCGTCGGGGCCACGACCAGGGCGTGCTCTCCCACCTGCGCCGCACGCCAGGCCCCGGCCTGGGCCGGCGTGGGCGCGGCGAAGGCCCCCGCGAACCAGTCCCGGGTGGCGGGGGAGAAGAGGGTGAGCACGTCTTCGCTCATGTCGTCCATCTTGACCCCACCCACCGACAGTTTCGCGCGGGTGGCACACACGGGGCCGCCTCGGCATGGCAGCATCACGGTGCCATCAAGGTGGCCAGGACGATCACAAGGGGGAGAACCGTTGCGGATCCTGTCGGTGGACCTCGGCACGTCCAACACCGTCGCCGTACTTTCCGCGCACGGAATGCCACCGCGCGTGGTGGAGGTGGACGGATCCGCGACCATGCCCTCGGCGGTGTTCGCCGAGGAGGGCGGCACCCTCGTGGTCGGCAGGGACGCCGAGCGGCGGGCCAGGCTCGACCCGACCCGCTTCGAACCGAACCCCAAGCGGCGCGTCGACGAGCAGACCCTCCTGCTGGGCACGGACGTCGTGCCGGTCAACGAGGCACTGGCCGCGGTACTGCGGCGCGTGTTCGACGAGACGACGCGGCAACTGGGCGGGGAACAGCCCGACGAGATCCGGCTGACCCACCCCGCGCAGTGGGGGCCGGTGCGCCGCAACGTGCTGCTGTCCGCGGCCAGGCTCGCCGGGGCCCGCTGCCCGCTCCACCTGGTGCCCGAACCGGTCGGCGCCGCCGCACACTTCGCCTCCTTCCCCGGCCGCACCCTCGCGCCAGGACAGGCGCTGGCCGTCTACGACCTGGGGGCGGGCACCTTCGACGTCGCCGTGGTGGGCGCGACCCAGACCGGGTTCACCGTGCTCGCCGAGGACGGACTTCCCGACCTCGGCGGTCTCGACGTCGACCAGGCGCTGATGGTGCACGTCGGCCGGGAGGTCTCCCACCGGGACCCGCAGCGCTGGCAACGGCTCCTGCGCCCGGAATCGACCGCCGACCGGCGGGCCCGGCGCGCCCTGCAGGAGGACGTCAAGGCGGCGAAGGAGGCCCTGTCCCGTCATCCGCAGACCGAAGTGCCGATGCCGGAGCCGTTCGCCGACGTGCTCGTCACCCGCGGCGAGCTGGAGGCGCTGGTGCGGCCGTCCCTGCTGCGAAGCGTGGAACTGCTGTCCAGGATGATCGCCGTCGCCGGACTCACCCCGGACCGGCTGGCCGGGATCTTCCTTGTCGGCGGTTCGAGCCGGTTGCCACTGGTCGGCAGTCTGATCGCGGAGAAGCTCGGCGTGGTGCCCTCCAGCCTCGACCAGCCGGAGACGGCCGTCGCGCTCGGCGCCCACCAGGTGTCCGCCGACGGCATCAGCATGCGCACCCAGAACGTGCCCGGCCCGATCGCCTCGTCCGGCACCGTGCCCGCCACGCCCTACCCGCCGCAGATGGCGTCCACGCCCGCCACGC